>NZ_JBBNAN010000452.1:0-9459 GCF_037994405.1 Phyllobacterium sp. | reverse complement strand
TGCCGACCCACAAAGGCCGGTGATTTGCTTTGACGAAAGCCCGGTCCAGCTGATTGGAGAGGTGCGTGCGGCTATTCCTGCAAAGCCAAAAGGAGAGTGCCGGTGACCTCGTCGGCAGAATGCGGGACGAAGATCGCTATTGATGCTCTATTTGGATACTTCGGTGCTGGTCGCGGCGCTTACTGCGCAAACCGAAACCCTGCGGATGGTGGAGTGGTTGGCTGGGCAAGACCCAAGCGAGTTAGCGATCAGCGATTGGACGATTACCGAGTTTTCTTCTGCGCTGTCGTTAAAGTTGCGGACGAGGCAGTTGGACGTTGGGCATCGAACAACGCACTCGCCGCTTTCCACCGTCTTGCCAGCGATTCATTCAAGACTATGCCGAAAACGGGTCATGTGTTTCGTTCAACCGCCCAGATCGCCGATCGCCACCTCTAGGCATGCGGGCAGGTGACGCGTTGCATTTGGCAGTTGCAATCAATCATGGTGCGACAGTGTGCACATTAAATCGGAAGTTCGCTGAAGCGGGCAAGAGCGTCGGAGCAATGATCAAGCTGCTTGTAGGTACACAAGCCTCTCACCGGTCTGCCAGTGCCAGTTTCAGCCCCAGTGCGACGAACGCGCCTGCAAATGTCCGGCGCATCCATGTCAGGATCCGTGGGCGGGATATCACCTGATCGCGGACGGAAGCGGCGAAGAGGCCGTAGCCGACGAACACGACAAAGGTCATCAGCATGAAGACGGCGCTTAAGCTAAGCATGCGGATGATCGGCTGAGGCTCGGTGGCGCTGACGAATTGCGGCAGGAACGCCAGAAAGAAAATCGACAGTTTGGGGTTGAGGATGTTGATCAGGATCGCGGTAATGGTGACCTGCATCAGCGACTTTTCCTGGCTGTCGTCATCAACATTCAGCGCGCCTTTCTCGCGTAGCGCATTCCAGGCCATGTAAAGCAGATAGGCGACGCCGACATATTTGAACGCATGGAAGGCAAGGGCGCTCGTATGCAGGATCGCCGCCAACCCTCCGATTGCCGCGGCAATATGCGGAATTATGCCGATGGTGCAGCCAAACGCTGCAGCCACGCTTGCGCGGGCGCCGCGTGACAGGCCGGTTGCCAGAGTGTAGACAACGCCGGTGCCGGGCGAGACGACGATGATGAATGAGGTGATCAGGAACTCGATGCCCACGGAAAATTCTCCTTTGTCGGTTTCGAATTCCAACTAAACCGATCTGGAGCCTTCCGTCTTGAACAGGATTGCGGGCCGAGCAGTTAATCAGGCGAAAGCGGCGGCATAGGCGCCGGGAGATATTCCATATTTGCGCACGAACAGGCGTGTCATATGGCTCTGGTCGGCAAAGCCGCTGACGACCGCTGCCTCGGCGAGACCAGTTCCGCGCGCAATGAGGCGGCGAGCGAAATCGATCCGCCGCTGCATGAGATAGGCGTGAGGGGTGAACCCGGTTGCCTTGACAAAGCCGCGCAGAACCTGAAACCGGCTCAGACCACTTTCCCGCGCGAGGTCGGAAAGTGTGATCGGGGCAGTTGGCTCATCGTCGATGAGGGCCTGTGCCTTGCGAACCGCTTTGGGCGCCGAGCGGGAGACATTGTCTTTTTGCTGTTGAACGACACCGGCTAGCAATCGCAACAGAAGCTCTTCGCGCTCGAGCACTGATGACGGATCGCGGCCCGTTGTCACGGCGCAAAAGAGCCGGCTGAACAGTGCTGCCACCTTTTGATCGTCCATGACAGGTTGCGAAAACTCGTAGGCTCTCGGCGCGCCTTCGTTCAAATCATTGGCAACATTGCTGACAATCGCCGGATCAAAGTAAAGCATGCGCCACGAACGGCCGGCATCACCGATCGGCATGCCGTCATGCACTTCGCCAGGGTTGACGGTAATGACGTTTCCTGGACCCGCTTCCACCATGCCGCGGCCGCTATAGGACTTCTGTGCCCCTTGATGAATGACGCCAATTCCATATTGCTCATGCGTATGTCGTGAAAAGGAATGGCTCGTTGCAGCCTCGACCGCTTCGATGCCTGTAACCTCGCATGGAAAGATTTTGAACTGGCCTTTTGTCATCAGGTGATCGCCTTGGCGTCTTTCCGGTTTGTCATACCCTTATCTCAAATCCTGTAATGCAAGAAGTTAGAAGTCGAGTATTGGAGAGCTGGAACCATATGTCTCAAATTTGCTTTGTTTCTTCGCTGGTATCTCTGTTGGAAATCACCACATTGGTCGAAACAGTTTGACTGATTCATTACGTACCGGGAGATTGATATGAGTTCCAGGATCGCGGCATCGGCGCGGGCACTTTTCATCTGCACCGCCATGTTCTGCGGGACGGTGGCGCCGCTTCATGCACAGACAGCAACCGATACAACGAAGCAACTGCCGGCGACGCGCAGCGAGATGCAGCAATCCTTTGCGCCACTGGTGAAGCAGACGGCCGGTGCGGTCGTCAACGTCTATGCGGCGCATGCGGTACAGGCACGATCCCCCTTTGCGGGCGATCCCTTCTTCGAGCAATTCTTCGGTGGTCAGTTCAATGGACCACCGCGGGTGCAATCTTCGCTCGGTTCGGGTGTGATCGCCGATCCGTCGGGGATAATCGTGACCAACAACCACGTCATCCGCGATGCAGATACAGTGAAAGTCGCGCTGTCCGACGGGCGGGAATTCGACTCGAAAGTTCTGCTTAAGGACGAATCCACCGACCTCGCCATTCTAAAAATCGATGCGGGCGAGCCGTTGCCCGCTCTGCCATTGGCGGATTCCGACAAGGTTGAGGTCGGCGACCTCGTACTCGCCATCGGTAATCCCTTCGGTGTGGGGCAGACCGTGACGAGTGGCATCGTTTCAGCCCAGGCGCGGACGCGCGTCGGCATATCCGATTTCGACTTCTTCATACAGACAGATGCGGCGATCAATCCCGGCAATTCCGGTGGTGCCCTGATCGACATGAGTGGCAAGCTGATTGGTATCAATACCGCGATCTTTTCCCGTTCTGGCGGGTCGATCGGAATCGGTTTTGCTATTCCTTCCAATATGGTACGCGCCGTTGTTGAAACGGCAAAGGGTGGTGCGGACACATTCGAGCGACCCTATATCGGTGCCGGTTTCCAGAACGTGACGCCGGATGTGGCCGAGGGTTTGGGCATGAAGCAGCCTTATGGCGCACTGGTGACGAACATCACCAAGGGCAGTCCGGCGGAGAAGGGCGGTTTGCTGGTAGGCGACGTGGTGCTTTCCGTCGATGATGTGCGGATCGAGAACCCGGACGGACTGGGTTATCGCCTGACGACAGCTGGTATTGGCAAGACGGTGAAGCTGGATGTACTCAGCCGATCGAAGGAAAAGTCCGTTGTGGTGGTGCTCGAGAAACCGAGAGCGGATTCGCCTGACAACCAGATGACAATTGGTGGAAAGAATCCGCTGTCCGGTGCGCATGTTCTCAAGCTGACGCCGAACAGTGCCGCGCGGCTGCACCTGCCATCGGATACTGTGGGTGTTGCCGTGGACAAGGTATTCCCGAACACGCCTGCGGCGCGTATCGGCTTGCAGCCGGGCGACATCGTGCGCGGCGTGAACGGTGCGGAAATCGAGAGCGTCGCCGATTTGAGCAAGGCTATGTCGAGCAATCCAACGCTTTGGCGCTTCGAATTCGAGCGCGGCGGTGCCATAATCCGGCAAATTATTCGGTAAGCGAGGCAAATAGAGACTATGGCGGATCTGTTTTCGGCCACGGACGATCCGGCTTCGGACAGGAGCAGGCCGCTTGCGGACCGGTTGCGGCCAAAATCACTGAAGGAAGTGACCGGGCAGGATCATCTGACCGGGCCAGAGGGCGCATTGACGCGCATGATCGACTCCGGCTCGCTCGGTTCGATGATTTTCTGGGGGCCGCCTGGAACGGGCAAAACGACCGTCGCGCGGCTGCTCGCCAACGAGACAAATCTGGCGTTCGAACAAATCTCCGCGATCTTCTCCGGCGTTGCCGACCTGAAGAAGGTCTTCGATATGGCGCGGGCGCGCAAGATGTCCGGCCGCCAGACCCTGTTGTTCGTCGACGAAATCCATCGCTTCAACCGGGCGCAGCAGGATTCGTTTCTGCCGGTGATGGAGGATGGGACGATCGTGCTCGTCGGTGCGACAACCGAAAATCCTTCGTTCGAGTTGAATGCCGCTCTTCTGTCGCGTGCGCGTGTGCTGGTTTTTCATCCACTCGATGAGACGAGTCTCGCGTCCCTGCTCGCTCGGGCCGAAAGCCATGAAGGCAAGGCCTTGCCGCTCAGCGAGGAGGCACGAGCGAGCCTTGTGCGCATGGCAGACGGTGATGGACGGGCGATCCTGACGCTGGCCGAGGAGGTCTGGAGGGCTGCGCGGGATGGTGAAGTGTTTGATGCAGAACGCGTGCAGCAGATCGTGCAACGGCGCGCGCCGGTCTACGACAAGAGCCAGGACGGACACTATAATCTGATCTCGGCGCTGCACAAATCGGTGCGGGGCTCCGACCCGGACGCGGCGCTCTACTATCTTTGCCGAATGTTCGATGCAGGAGAAGATCCGCTCTATATTGGGCGGCGCATGGTTCGCATGGCCAGCGAGGACATTGGCCTTGCCGATCCGCAGGCGCTTGTGATCTGCAATGCGGCGAAGGATGCCTATGATTATCTCGGCTCGCCCGAGGGCGAGTTGGCGTTGGCGCAAGCCTGCGTCTATCTTGCGACCGCCCCAAAGTCGAACGCTGTCTATACGGCGTATAAGGCAGCAATGAGCGCAGCAAAGGAATACGGTTCGCTCGTCCCGCCGAAGCACATTCTGAACGCGCCGACAAAGCTGATGAAGGGCGAGGGCTACGGCACGGGGTATGCCTATGATCACGACCAGCCCGACGCCTTTTCGGGCCAGAACTATTTTCCGGAAGCGCTTGGCCGACGGACATTTTACGATCCGCCGGAGCGCGGTTTCGAGCGCGAAATCCGCAAGCGGATCGACTATTGGAACAAGCTTCGCCAGGAACGCGGCGAGTAATAAAGTAATAAAAAAGGCCGCTGAAAAGCGGCCTTTCGTTTTCGGGTTGTTTGCCGGTTAAGCGGCTTCCGGCTTGCGCGGGAACGGCGTGACGTTGGCTGTATCGTCGTCAAGCTTCAAGCCACCGGCCTTGAGCAGTGAGGTGAAGCGGCCATTCTGACGGGCGAGCTCATCGAAGCTGCCGGATTCGACGACTTCACCCTGGTCCATGAAGAGCACGATATCGGCATCGCGAACCGTGGAAAGTCGGTGGGCAATGATAAAGGTCGTGCGGTTCTGGCACAGTTTGTCCACCGCTACCTTGACGCGCGCCTCGGTCTCGACGTCGAGCGCGCTGGTCGCCTCGTCGAGCACGAGGATCGGCGCATCCTTCAAGATCGCGCGGGCGATCGCAACGCGCTGGCGCTCACCGCCAGAAAGCTGCGAACCGCGCTCGCCGACAACCGTGCCGTAACCGGCCGACTTCGCGAGGATGAAGTCGCTGGCATCAGCCGCTTCTGCAGCTGCTAGCACATCCTCTTCACTGGCCTTCGGACGACCGACGCGGATGTTATCCTCGATCGAGCGGTTGAACATGCCTGCATCCTGGAACACGGTCGCAATCGCATTGCGCAGCGAACGGCGGCTGATCGTCCGTGTGTCGATACCATCAACCAGGATACGGCCTTCCTTCGGATCATAGACACGCTGCAAGAGGTTGATCAGCGTCGTTTTGCCGGCACCTGTCGGGCCAACGATTGCAACGGTCTGGCCGGCCTTGGCCTTGAACGAAACCTGCTTAAGCCCCTGCTTCGAGTTGGCGAATTCGAACGAAACATTCTCAAACTCGACGTCACCGCCGACATTGTCGATGTCATGAATGGTTTTTGGCTCGACCTCATAGGCAGCTGACGCTTCCATTTCGAAGAAATCTTCGAGCTTGGCACGGGCAGCGAAAATCTGGTTCACAAACGCACTGATCTGATCGAGGCGACCGATAAGCAGGGCGGCAAAGCCCGTGAACGAGACAACCTGGCCAACGTTCATTTCACCATGCGTGACGAAATAGGAACCGAGCGCCAGTACGACAATCATCGAGATCGTCGCCGCCATGCGGTTGATACCGCTGGCCAGAGCCCACCAATTGAGAACAGGATATTGCGAGTCGAGGAGCTGCTTTGCGTAAGTCTGCAAGGCACGCGTTTCTTCCTCGATGCGATTGTAACTCTGCAGAACCGAAATATTGCCCATAGAGTCGGTGACGTGACTGAATGCCTTGATGTGGTGACGTTCTACCTGGGCCTGACCATCCTTGGTCTTTGCCGTGACAACGCGGCTCACGATGACATAAATCACGCCGAGAACAGCCAATACCGATGCCAGACGCCAGTCTTGCGCCAAAGCCAACGGAATGAGTCCGACAAGAGCCACCGTGGTTGCAAGATGCGTGCGCATGAATTCCAGCCACAGGCCGAACAGGGTTTCGATCGCGCGCAAAAGCGTATGCATCGCGTTGGACGTGCCACGCCGATGATGCCAGGCAAGTGGCATGCTGATCACACGGTTGTAAGATTCGGTGAGAACGGCCAGCTTGCGCCGGTGCGCGAGGCGGTCTGCCTCCCTGGAAACAAGGACATTCGCACCGATATGGAACAGACCAACGGCGGCCAATTGAGTAAGGGGTAGCCACACTGTGGAGTTTACCGAGATCGCCTGAATGACACGGCCTACCAGAAGAGGCTCGATCAACATTGTCAAAGCCAAGGCGACATTGACAACACAGATAAACACGGTCGCGCGCTTCTCAGCGCCCAGATACTGGAGCGATTTCCAATAGATGTTTAACAATGACACTTCGCCACTCCACTTGCTTGGCACGCTACTCACGCCGCAGTTTGACTCTGCATCAGACTCTTGTGCACCGCAATATTCAATGCTTTAAAGTCTTCGTAGATTCGTGTTCCTACAAGGAACATTTTTCTACGCCGCGTAACGTCCCGTGATGATTCAACCATTTGAGTTCACAAAATAAACTGGCCGAGCTGAATGTAAAATGAACGCAGTATTACTTGTGGCATCCCGGGGAGCGATAGGGTCTGTTGCGAGGTATCTTGTCGGGGTATTGATGACCCGGGCATTCGGCGTGAACTACCCTTATGGCACGCTCACCGTGAATGTTGTCGGCGGTTGATGGGTCTTTTCATTGGCATTATGGCGCGGCGGTCGATGGATCTGAGGCTGTTTGTTGCAGTCGGGATCATGGGTGGATTTACTTTTCCTCATTTTCGCTCGACGTTGCCGTGCTCTGGGAGCGGGGCGAACTCAGCACTGCGCTGATTTACGTCCTGGCGAGCGTGATCTTGAGCATTGCAGCGCTGTTTTTTGGATTATGGCTCGCACGGCTGACTGGTTAGTGCTATGCGCATGCCTGAGAGACCTTTTGATATCTCCACCCTGATGGGCACCTGATGCGATTTTCTGCGCTTCCGGTGCTCATGGACAGAAAGTCCACTGCGCTCCGGTTCTCGAAAACCACAGCATCTGCCTCATCAGGCTGAATTCTCAAAACGTCTCTGATCGAAAGGCAGAGTTTGATGGCAGCGGTAGAACAAAAGACAGTCGATACGGGTGAGGCGGAGATGCGCCTCGACCGTTGGTTCAAGGTACATTATCCAGGTTTGGGTTTCGGGCACCTGCAGAAGTTGCTGCGGTCGGGTCAGATCAGGATCGATGGATCCCGCGCCAAATCCGACACGAGGCTCCAGGTTGGACAAACGGTTCGCATTCCTCCGCTGCCGGTGGATTCGAAGGCCGAGGGGCATTTGACGGGCAAGAGCATTCGCGGCCGCGAGGATGGCGATGTCCTGTCGCAGATGCTGCTCTATGAGGATCCAAAGGTTTTCGTGTTCAACAAGCCGGCGGGGCTGGCAGTGCAGGGCGGCTCCGGCGTCAATCGCCATGTCGATGACATGCTGGAAGCCTGGCGCAACAAAAAGGGCGAAAAGCCGCGACTGGTTCACCGGCTGGACCGCGACACGTCCGGAGTCCTCGTCGTTGCCCGCACGCGCGGGGCTGCGCAGGCGCTGACCGCAGCATTTCGCGAGCGCGAGACGAAGAAAACCTATTGGGCCCTTGTCAAGGGCATACCGCGCAAGTGCGAAGACAAGATCACCACCTGGCTGGTCAAGGAAACGACCCCCGATGGCGACCGCATGCGCATCGCCCAGCATGGCGAACCGGACTCCGATCATGCCGTCTCCTACTATCGCGTGATAGAATCGGCTGGTCAGGTCCTGACCTGGTTGGAGATGGAGCCCTATACGGGCCGGACGCATCAGCTGCGCGTCCACGCGGCCCATATCGGCTGCCCGATCATCGGCGATCCGAAATATTTCGAGGCGGATACGAACTGGTCGTTCCCTGGCGGTATCCAGAACCGGCTGCACCTGCACGCACGCCGCATCCGCATCCCCAACCCCTCGGGTGGCGTGATCGATGTGACCGCGCCGTTGCCACCGCATATGGTGCAGACGTGGAATCTGCTGGGTCTCGACGAGCACGATGCAGATGAAGACAACTAAGACTTGTCCCCGGATCAACATAACGGACTTTGACCATGGGTAACGATCTTTTCAATATGGACACAAAGGATGGACTTTCGGATCCAGACCCGGTTCGGCGCGCGCAGATCCAGTCGAAATTGCCGTTGCCAAAGCGGTTCTATAAAGTTGCGGCCGTAGCTGAACGCGATGGCACGTTTGCGATCGAACTCGATGGCCGTGGGGTCAAAACGCCGGCACGGCAAGATCTTTCACTACCGACGCGAGCCGCCGCGCAATTGATTGCCGACGAATTTTCTGCGCAGGAAAAGGAAATCGATCCGGCGCGCATGCCTGCGACGCGTCTCGCCAATACGGCGATCGACGGAATCGTCAATGATCCGCAGGCGGTGCTGGAGGATGTACTCCGCTTCGCTTCGTCGGACATGCTTTGCTACAGGGCCGGTTCGCCGGAACGGCTAGTCAATCGCCAGACCGAGCTTTGGGACCCGATCATCGATTGGGCAGCGTCTGATCTCGATGCACGTTTTGTGCTTGCCGAAGGTGTGATGCATGTCGAACAGCCACGCGAGGCGCTCAGCGCATTCAGCGTTCATCTTGGGCAGTTCAACGATCCCTTCGCTATCGCTGCGCTGCATACGATTACGACGTTGACCGGTTCGGCGATCCTGGCGCTCGCGATAGCAAGAGGTGAAATTTCCGGAACCGAAGCGTGGAAACTGGCGCATGTCGATGAAGACTGGACGATCGAGCATTGGGGCGAAGATGCTGAAGCTGCTGCCCGCCGTGCAATGCGCGAACGTGAGATGATGGCTGCAGTAAAGATGCTCGAGGCCGTTTCCCGATAATACCCCCGCTACCATGCCCCGGTCAGAACAGGAA
>NZ_JBBNAN010000451.1:0-24564 GCF_037994405.1 Phyllobacterium sp. | reverse complement strand
CATGGCGGAAAATCCCGCCAACCGGAGCGCGAAAGCAGTGAACAATCCGCAGGGGCCGGTTATCAACCATCTCCAGCGGTCAGAAGAAGCGCTCGCGCACATAGAGCGTGTCGCCGGGTAGAACCTGATCTGATATCGTCACGCGGCCTGTAATGCTTTCACCGTTGAATTGCCGGGTGATATCAACGTCGCTCTGTTGCGCTCGCGGCGTGAACCCGCCCGCCGCGGCGATTGCTTTCTGCGCCGTCATGCCGGGGACGTAGGAGTACTGACCTGCTGCGCCAACTTCGCCCATGACGAAGATCGGCCGGTAACGATCGATTTCCACGGCTACATCCGGATTGCGCAAATAGCCCTTGCGCAGCTTGGCTGCCACATCGGCTTCGATCTGCTGGATCGTCTTTCCGCGGGCAGGGACACTGCCGATAAGCGGAACCGATATATATCCAGCCTGATCAACGCTGTACGTGTTGGTAATACCTTCCTGCTCGAAGACCGTCAGGCGAATGCGATCACCCGCATCAAGCATGTAGGGCTTGTTGATGGCTTCGTTAAACGCTTCCGGGGCTGGCCGGTAACTGGCGCAGCCGCCGAGCGTCATGGAGAGGACGCCAATGGCCACCAGTAAGATCTGCTTGCTGAACACGTCTTGAACCCTAACAAAATGTGTCTTCTCGATTCTTGTCGGGATTATCAGTTCATTAGGGTTAATGGCTGGTAAAGCATCGATGAAATAGGCATTGGTGCACACGCTCAGGTTGAAACCAGTCGATTCTTAACTCGCTGGTTACCATAGGCGTTTACCATTATGCTATTCGTGTTGGAGTGTTCTGAATGCCTGGGGCGAGCTCGGTCGGTACCGATGTAGACATTGATATAGGCGCTTTGTTCGCCAGCCTGTGGCGTAACCGGCTACGGATCATTCTCGGTTCGCTGCTGTTGACGGCGTTGGCATTTCTCGTTCTGTCGCTGGTTTCGCCCAAATATCACGCTGAAACCCGCATTCTCATTGAGACGCGCGAGTCGGTCTTTACCCGCCCGGCAAATCAACAAGGCGCGGATGATCGGCCCATCCTCGATCAGGAAGGTATCAATAGCCAGGTCGAGCTCGTCGGCTCTTCGGATCTCTTGAAGCGCGTCATCACCAAGCTCGATCTTGGCAAGAACGAAGAATTGTCTGCCGGTGCAGAACCTTCGGCGCTGTCACGGCTCTTTGGGACTGTCGGAATCGGCAAAAACCCGGAGGAAGAGACGAGGGACGATTATATCCTGCAGGCGCTGCGGGACCGCCTTCTTGTTTATAGCGTTCAGAACTCCCGTGTCATTGTCATTCAGTTTTCGTCCAAGGATCCGGTACTGGCCGCCTCTGTTGCCAATGCTATCGCTGATGAATATGTCGCGACCCAGCAAGCATCGAAGTCGCAGTCGAATGAAGATGCGACTGGCTGGCTGCAGCCGGAAATCGCCGACCTCAGCAAACGCGTGAAAGACGCAGAGGCGAAAGTCGCGGCCTATCGCAGTTCATCCGATCTGTTGATCGGCCAGAACAACGCAGTCCTGGCGACCCAGCAGCTTTCGGAACTGTCTTCCGAACTGTCACGCGTGCGGGCCAACAGGGCTGCGAGCAAAGCCAAGGCAGAAAGTGTCCGGTCAGCTCTGGCCAAGGGCGCGGCGGCGGAGACGCTTCCAGAGGTAATTGCTTCTCCCTTGATCCAGCGACTGCGTGAGCGCCAGGTGCAGCTCAACAATGATATCGCCGACCAGTCGGCGGCCTTGCTCAGTGGCCATCCGCGCATCAAGGCCTTGCGCTCGCAGCTCGCCGACCTCAACAACCAGATCCGGCTTGAGGCACGCAAGGTTCTCGCCAGTCTGGAAAACGAGGCGCAGACGGCGCGGATGCGTGAGACAGAATTGATGCGTTCTCTCAATGAGTTGAAGGCGCAATCGTCCAAAGCAGGCGAAGAAGAGGTCGAGTTGCGGGCGCTGGAGCGTGAAGCCACGGCGCAGCGGCAATTGCTGGAATCATACCTCACGCGTTATCGCGAAGCCTCATCCCGTACCGACCGCGATTCACTACCGGCAGATGCGCGGATCTTCTCCCGCGCCGACCGGCCGATCGAGCCGTACTTCCCCAAGAAGATCCCGATGACCATTGCAGCCTTCGTTGCTTCACTGCTGCTTTTGAGCATCGGTACGTTGTTGCGTGCGCTGTTCAGCGGCGAGGCGCTGCGTCCGGCCTATGCGGCGGGGCCCGCCTTTGCCCAGGACGTGGCTGTTGAGCCTGCTCCCGCCGAACGCGTGGTCGAACCGATAGCGGTGGCCGAAGTGGAAGGTCCGGAGCCTTCGAAGGATGTTGCGGTCGACCCGCACGCAGTATCGGCGCCGTCGACGGATGACGCAGTGGCCGCAACCCTGTCCATTGCGGCCGATCATTCCGGTATCGCCAATGTTGCCGACCGCCTGATGGCGAGCGGCGCAGCACGTGCCGTCGTGGTGTCGCCGGAAGGCGACGAGGCGTCGGCGCTGACGATCCTGCTGGTGCGCGAACTGGCCGACCGGGGCGTGCGCGTCATTCTCATAGATATGACCGGCTCTGGTGAAATTGGTCGTTCGATGATGGATGACAAGGATTTGCCCGGCATCACCAATCTTCTCGTGTCCGACAAACACTTCAGCGATGTCATTCATGCGGATCATTACTCTAACGCGGAAGTCATTCCCCTTGGAAACCACGACCCGGCAAAGGCCATGCAATCGGTCGGGCGCTTGCCAATGATCCTCAATGCCCTGCAATCTGCGTATGATCTGGTCGTGGTCGATAGCGGCCCTGCGACAGTCTCGGAATTGAAGCACCTTCTTGCCGAGGGAACGGAACTCATTCTTGGCGTGGTAAACCCTGACGATCCCGACGTTGCCGCAACGGCAAAAGCCGTGTTTGACGCCAAACTGCTGGAGCCTGAATTGCTCACGCCCTTCAGCAAGGAGCATTTTCGCCTCCATTCTGGCAAGATTGTCCGAACGGCTTAGGTTGTGATGCAATCCTTCGTCAGGCCGGTTTGGGCCACGCCCAATAGGTTTTTGGGTTGGCGATTGTGCGGCTTCCTCCTGCCAGAAATAGGCCGCAAATGGAGCGGATGCCCGCCCAGACGTACAAAAAAGAATTGAGTCTTGATACCAGGGTGAACCACGTTATCGTGTGAGCTTGTAGGCCTGGGCTGTCGGTATGCTGGATAAAAAAGCAACCGCAACAAGGAGTCCCGCAAGAATTCCCAAAGTGAAACCCACTGCAGTGCGGTACTGGAATCATAATGGGACATCTCCCATTCCTTAGCGGTGACCCTTCGCTTTTTTGCCGCGAAAAGTCCGAAGAAAATGATCGGGAATATGAACATGCCGACGAGTATAAGGGCATAATTCGAAGCCACACCGCGCTCGCTGGAGATCGGCACCGGCTTGTCTGCTACTGCGTGTTATTGCATTTCGGTTCCATCATGAGGGTTTTCTGACCCAAAATGCATGGCAATCAACGCTTTCCAAAGAGGCGCGAGCGGGCTTTCTTGACTCTCGCCCAGACAGCACCATTCTGTTTGATCGCCCGCACCAGCTTGCTACGTGCGCCCAGATAGGAAGCGAATATCCTGCCCTTGATTGTGAGGCTGATATCAGTGTCGTAGGTCGCAACCTCGATGTCACTCCAGCTGCGTTTATAGGGTTCGTCGCCAATGCCGAAACTGTAGATCGCAAGGTCGGTCTTGCAACTGTCCTGAATGTCTTCGAAAAACAGGAATTCGCCTGGGCTTGCGTTGACGAGTTCATCCTCGGCTATACCAATGAAATCGATGAAGGTCTGGCCCCTGGCGTAGGATTTTCCAACAACCGCCCGGTATTGTCCGTTCACTTCAAGCGCCTTCAGCTGGAATCGCGGCGAAGCCGAGGACGTTTCCTTTGCAAAAAGACGATGGAAGAAATCCTTGATCCCCGCTGGTTCGTAGGTGTTCTTTATGCCGGCCTTGGCAAGACGTTTCGCCTTCCAGGCGAAATAGTTGTCGAGCATGGTTCTCGTCTCGGATGGCGAGTTTCCCGCGACGATGCGATATCCGCCAGCTTCCTTGAAACGCCGCGTGTTTTGCCGGTGCTTCTTCTTTTTTCGCTTGGCATTGTTGCGGCCAAGCACAACCTCGAAGTTGCGGTCGAGTGTAATCGCCAGGCTAACATTGGCGTTCTCCCGGCTTGCGAGCTGGAGGAGGGGATTGGCCACCCCGTCAAGTGCACGGAGTTGCCGGGTGAGCGAAATGAGATCGATATCCGGCCGTGCCTGGTGCAGTGCTTCGGATAGGACAGCAAGGTCATCACGTGCAACTTGATGCGCAAGCGACAATGCAGGGAAATTGCAGTTGGCGTGCGGTCCCCCGACAAAGAGAGCCATACGGACCAGGCCCCTTTGCATAATCTCCAGCGGAAGCAGAAGAACGGGCTCGTCCCCGACAAGGAGCGCTGCGACGAGGCAATCCGGATTGACTGATGCCTGCCAAAAGGAAAACCAGTCAGCGGTCTGCGCAGGACCCCCAAGAAAAGCGTCCCCGAGCCCTGGCCACATTTCTTTGGCTTCAACTGCGCTGCTGATGATTTTTGCTTTTAACGAAGGAAAAGCCATTGCGGTGTCCAAGTGGAGAAGGGGTAAAATGCGGCGGGGATTCGTTGATCAACCTTATTTAAATGATTAGGTTGCATGACTTGATAAGCACAAACCTCCGATTATCTTTGAATAGTGCAAATTGGTGAAGGAATGGTCCACGCGGCCGACTTGATACGAAAGGCCGTGATGAGACTGGCTTGGCACAGCGGTTTCGCGTCAAGCACGCGTGACCGTTTTGGCGGTCGGTTCGATTATCATGCTGCACCGTGTCCGACCCGATTGCATCAGCCCACTCGGGGTCACACGCTCACTGTCGATCACTCCGGATTTTCTGGATCAGATTCTTGTCTCATTGAAATCCGAGGGCACGGAAATCGTGTCCATGGACGAGATGGCTGAACGCGTCAAAGCGGGTGCTCGTCACAACCGTCGATTTGCCGCTGTCACACTCGATGATGGCTACAACGACAATCTGAATCACGCCTGGCCGGTTTTCCAGAAGCACAATATACCTTTCACCGTCTATGCAGCCCCCGGCCTCATCGAAGGAGCGGCCGTTCTGTGGTGGGAGGTTGTGGAAAAGCTTGTCGCCAAGGCGACGATTGTCAAAGTGCCGGGCGGTCCCGAATGGCGTTGCGGCTCGCTCTTTCAGAAACGTGCGGCTTTCCATGGGCTGATGCGTTATTTTTCCTATACGTTGACCGAGCTGGAGCAACTACCGGTGCTGCGGGAGATGTGCGCAGCCGAAGACATGATCTGCGGGGTTTCCGTCGATCAGGATGTGATGGCCTGGAAGGAATTGCGCCAGATCGCCGGCGATCGGCTCTGCACGATCGGCGCGCATACCGTCCACCACTACAACCTTAAGAAGCTGACCGCGGGGATGGTCTCGCAGGAGATGCGGCTGTCTGCAGACATGCTTGAAGAGAAGCTCGGTAAACGCCCCGCGCATTTTGCCTATCCATATGGTTCGGCCAAGGCGGCGGGGAAGCGCGAGGCGGAGATTGCCGCAGATGAAGGCTTTGTCTCTGCTGTCACCACGCGGCACGGCACGATCCAGGTCGAACATCGCGCCAATCTCCACGCTCTGCCGCGCATTTCCATCAATGGCCGCTTCCAGAAACTGGTTTATGCACAAACGATGATGAGTGGTGTGACAACGCCGATTGCGAATGCCGGCCGGCGGGTTGTGCAGGCCTGAAAAAGCCCTTCAGGGAAGTAGCTGGCGAGGTTTTCGAGAACCGGAGCGCAGTGGACATTGCACTCGCCCAGGCAGCCTTCTCAGGCCTTCTTCTTGGGCGGCTTTTCCATCCAGCTGATGATGAACATGGCTGGTACGACCCAGAGAATGCCTGTGCCGAAGAAATAGATGAGGTGGATCCACGGGCTGGCGTTGCCGAGCAGCGCCACGGCAAAAATCGTCGCGACGATTGCATAGACGCAGACCAGTGCCACGAGCAGAAATGTTCCGATGAGTTTCTTGAGCCTTACGGGCATTGCGTCATCCATTCTCTAGGTCCTGACCCTCGCTTCAGTGCCACCCTCTACCCGTTAACGTCTCCAGCGGAAAGCAAAAAAGCCCCCTTGGCGCTATAAACGCGACGGCGTGTCGCGTGATATCTCCTTGTCACGGATCATCTTATGCTGCACCTATCCGCTCGATACAGGAGTGTTCTGCATGGCCGCCCAGACAATTTCCGAAGGCACGATCGCCTCGGTTCAGGATCGCGAAGCCCGAAATCGCCAATATCTCCGCATCTGGCTCTATCTGGTGCTGATGGTGCTCGCGACCATCGTCATCGTTGGCGGCGCCACGCGCATGACGGGCTCAGGCCTCTCCATTACCGAATGGAAGCCCATCCACGGCATCATCCCGCCGCTCGGCCACGACCAGTGGATGGAAGAATTCGATAAATACCAGCAGATCCCGCAATACCAGCGGCTGAACAAGGGCATGAGCCTTGCCGAATTCCAGCAGATTTTCTGGTGGGAATGGGTGCACCGGTTTCTCGCGCGCGGCGTTGGCTTCCTGGTGGCGTTGCCGCTTGCCTTTTTCTGGCTGACCGGCCGGCTTGAACGCCGGTTGAAGCCGCGCATGGTCGGCATTCTGGCGCTGGGCGGTCTGCAGGGAGCCGTAGGCTGGTGGATGGTCGCTTCCGGTCTCGTCGACCGCGTTGACGTCAGCCAGTACCGGTTGGCCACCCATCTGACACTGGCCTGCTTCATTTTCGCGGCCGTCATGTATGTGGCGCGCGGCCTGACCGTTTATTCCGGAGCACCCGCCGATCGCCAGATCCAGCGCTTTGCCGGCTGGTTTGTCGTCTGTGTCTTCATCCAGATCTATCTCGGTGCGCTTGTCGCAGGTCTTGATGCAGGGCTCTCCTACAATACCTGGCCTCTGATGGATGGGACGGTCGTTCCCGGCGATCTCTTCCCGATTCAGCCGATCTGGCACAACTTCTTCGAGAACCCGAAGACCGTGCAATTCGTGCATCGCTGTTTTGCCTATTTCGTTTTCGCCGTTGCCATCTGGCAGGCCATATCGACCATGCGACAGGCTCCCGGCACCACCCATGCGCGCCGCGCTGTCCTGCTTGCAGTTCTGGTTGCGCTGCAGGCAGCGATCGGCATCACGACGCTGCTGATGCAGGTGCCAATCGGTCTCGGCCTGCTTCATCAGGGCTTTGCAATTGTCCTCCTTGGCTTTTCGGTTGCGCACTGGCGCGCAACCAAGGGCAGCTATCCGCTTGAAACAGAGGTTGTTTCCGGCCGGTAACTGTTATTCCCGAAAGACTCGGTGTAGTGCTGCTCAGCCACTTAGAGAGGCGGGCAGGCCACTGGAAACCAACAAGATGATCTTAAGTGCGAGACGCTCACTGGCCGCCGTTACGGGTCTGGGCGTCACGCAAATCGTCAGCTATGGCACCCTTTATTACAGCTTCAGCATCCTCGCGCCGGCCATGGGCCAGGAGTTCAGTCAGTCACGCGAGCGGCTGTTCGCTGCCTTCTCCGGTACGCTTCTGATCGGCGGGATGATTTCTCTCTGGTCGGGCCGCTGGGCCGACCGCTTCGGGGCAGGGCGCGTCATGACCCTCGGCTCGCTGGCGGCTGCACTCTCCCTGCTCCTCTGCGCGTTCTCACCCAATTGGGGATTGTTCGCGCCTGCATTGGTGACGACGGGCATCGCCACGCCTTTCATTCTCTACAACACGGCATTTGCCGTTCTCGTCCAGATCGATCCGCAATCGGCCCCGCGCCGCATCACTTATCTGACGCTGATAGCCGGCTTTTCCTCGACCTTGTTCTGGCCGCTGGCGACAAAGCTGCTCACATTGCTTACATGGCGCGAAATCTACCTGCTTTATGCCGGGCTCCAGTTTCTCGTCTGTTTTCCGATTCATCTCTGGTTATCGCGGATGACCCGTCGCTCGCCCATGATCAAGCCGGAAACCGCACATGAACCTGCCGCCGCCAGCGGAGGCACACTCGCTCAGCCAAGCCGCAAGCCGGCACTTATCCTCATCGCGACGGGTTTTTCGTTCGCAAGTTTCGCGCTATCCGCCATGCTCGTGCACCTGGTGCCAGTGCTCGGCGCGGTTGGTCTCGGCACGTCGGCTGTCGTGGTCGGCACCATTTTCGGGCCATCGCAGTTCGCGAGCCGTCTGGTCAACATCATCATTGGCAACAGGCTCTCTGCAATTGCGGTAGCAATCCTGTCGACCACATTGATCCCACTGGCATTCCTGATGCTTCTCCTGCCGCCGCCAGTGCCGCTTATCGCAGGCGCGATCCTCTTTGCCATGCTCTTTGGCATGGGGTCGGGGCTCAATAGCATCGTGCAGGGCACATTGCCGCTCGCTCTCTTCGGCCATCAGGGCTATGGCGAAATTCTCGGCAAGATCACTGCGGCGCGCCTGATCGTCTCGTCCACCGCGCCCTTCATTTTCGCGTTCATCCTGGAACAGTTCGGTCCGCACATCGCGCTGTCGATCGCGGCCTTCGTCGGCTTGCTCGGCGTGGTCACCTTTATTGTGGTTGCAGGTCTGGTGAAGCGTTCAACCGATAGTGTCTAGGACTTTCCGGATTGCCGCGGCCACGCCGAGGCTGCGCGCCGACTCGTCGTAATTCTCGTCCTCGTCATGCCATGATGCCGAAAGGCAGGCATGCGCCATGCCAAAGCCTAGGATGGTTTTGATATCGCGGTTGAATGCCTGCGAGAAAGTCTGTGCCATCGAAGCGATACGGCTCTCGCAGGCGCGTAGATCATCGCGGTTCAGCGGGTTGTAGAACATGTTGGCGGCGTCATACGTCGGATCGCCGATCAGGCCCTTGGGATCGATGACAAGCCAGCCGCGCTCCCCGTAGAGTACGTTCTCATGATGAAGATCGCCGTGCAGCGGCTGAACATCGTGCTGATCGTTCAACAATGCGTCGACGAGCTTCGCCGCTTCGACAAACTGGCTTTGCACGCCGCGTTTCGGGTCCGTCCCGGCCTTTTTGAACAAGCTTGCGAACATTGTCCGCAGCGGTATGAGATCAGGCGGACCCGGCAGGCTCGCCTGTTTGGTCTCCAACAACCTCAAGAACACACCGACGAAGATTTGCGTCGCCGCATCGTCGCCATGCTCATTGAGGTGATCAAGCAGGGTGCGTGCACCCGCAAACTCAAGCAGCAGATTGTTGTCGGATTGCGCAAGCAGGCGGATGCAGCCATTGCCCCGGTGCCATTCGAGATAATGCGTGCCGCCGCCCAGCTCTTCGCGCATGCCAAGCGGCGTCAGGTGCTTGATCACGGCAGCTTCGCCGCTCTCGAGCCGTACCTTGACGATCCGGCTGGTGACGGTTTCAGCAATCAGTTCGGGGAAGGAGACTTTCCACTCGGGCGGTAAAGTCTCCGCTATCGCATCAAGCATAATCTGGAGACCTTAGAGAATTCAGCCGGATCAGCGTTTCACACATTCAGCGCGCCCAGAGCTGAGTCACTTCCTTGTAGTCATAAACTATGCTGTCGGCATGGACGAGAATCATTCCATCTGTTCGCGCCTGGGCTACGTGCATCCGGTCAAACGGATCAGGATGAGCCCAATCGAGGTGACCGGCAATCTCGGGCGTGGTATGGAAAGCGGTAAAAATCCATTCCAATCGATTGCGTTCTGAGCAGAACCGGTAAGGCGCAGCTTGCCTTTGGCGCTTTTGATGGCAATTTCCCAGATTGAAGCCGCGCTGACGTAGATTTGGTTGTCAGGGTTGGCAATTACAGCGCGGGTTGCAGATCCGAGTTGTTAGGAGCAGCACATGTGTATAGAGCAGCAAGTTCATGGCAGGTTGCCATCGAACAAGCCTGCAATCTCCGGGTCCACTGCATCGAATTCTTCCGCGATGTACGAAATCCCCAGCGCATGGGCACGCTGGCGCTGGCTAGTCCTGCCCCAACATGAGATCGAGGTTCTGCACCGCTGCTCCCGACGCACCCTTGCCAAGATTGTCGAGCAGGGCCACGAGATTGACCTGACCCTGACCCTCAGTGCCGAAAACGTAGAGCCTCATGATGTCGGTATCACGCAGCTCTTCTGGATCGAGACGCGGCAACATGGCGCTTTCGGCAAGCGGCACCACCTGCACGACGTTCTGGCCCTCGTAATGGGCAGTCAGCGCCGCGTGAATATCCTGCATCGATGCATTGCCATTGAGCTCGTCCGTGAACAGCGGCACCTGCACAATCATGCCTTGCGGAAAACGTCCGACGCTCGGGCTGAAGATCGGCTTGCGCTCGAGATGCCCGTGCATCTGCAGCTCGGGCACATGCTTGTGCTTGAGCGGCATCGCATAAAGGAAATGGTTGGCCGCGATGTGCTCCGGGCTATCCGCATTCTCCATCTGCGCGATCATCTGCTTGCCGCCGCCGGTATAGCCGGAAACCGCGTTCACAGTGACCGGATAGTCTCCAGGCAGGATCCCTGCATCACGCAAGGGTCTGACCAGCGAGATCGCGCCTGTCGGATAGCAGCCGGGATTGGCGACGAGCCGGGCATCGATGATTTTCTGCCGCTGGGCACGGTCGAGTTCGGCAAAGCCATAGGCCCAGTCCGGATGCACACGATGCGCCGTCGACGTGTCGATGATCTTTGTCGAGTTGTGACCTTCGAGGATTGACACCGCTTCCTTCGATGCATCGTCCGGCAGGCAGAGGATGGCAACGTCCGCCTCCTTCAGGAAGTCGGCGCGCAGCTCCTTGTTGCGCCGCTCGGCTTCCGGAATTGAGAGAACGTCGAGATCATCGCGATCGGCAAGCCGCGTCCGGATCTGCAGGCCAGTGGTGCCGTGTTCGCCGTCGATGAAAATTTTCGGTTTCATGTAAATGTCCCTGGGAAGCTTGGAATTCAAATGGTTGGCGCTAGAACCGGATTCAACACATAAGAATGTTGAATCAAATTGCTAGCTTCGCCGCTTTTGATTTCTTTTCCGCCAGAATACCAAGATAATACATCGCGATTGTGGCACCGGCGATTGCCGTCACGTCCGCATGATCATAGGCTGGTGCAACTTCTACCACATCCGCGCCGACGATGTTGAGTTCGGTCAGATGCCGTAGCACGGAGAGGATCTTCGCGGAGGACGGACCACCGGCGACAGGAGTTCCGGTTCCCGGTGCGAACGCGGGATCGAGGCAATCGATGTCGAAAGTAAGGTAAATCGGTCTTCCGGCGGTTCGCATGATGATCTGCTTGGCGATCTCCGCAGCGGACAGTTCCTCGACCTCATAGCCATAGACGATCTTCAAACCGCAATCGTCCGGCGCATGAGTACGGATGCCAACCTGGATCGAGTGGGCCGGATCAATGACGCCGTCATGTGCCGCACGGCCGACGAAGGAGCCATGGTCGATGCGTTTGCCGTCATCGTACCAGGTGTCCTGATGTGCATCGAACTGCACCAGCGCCACCGGCCCATGTTTCGCCGCATGCGCCTTGAGGATTGGCCAGGTGACGAAGTGATCGCCGCCGAGAGACAGCAGAAAGGCGCCGGATTTGATGATCTTTGCGGCTTCCCGCTCGATCGTTGCCGGGGTCTTCTGGTGGTTGCCGTAATCGAGCAGGCAATCGCCGTAGTCGATCACCGCCAGGTTGGCAAAAAGATCGCGCTGGAACGGATATTGCGGGTCATTGTCGAAAATCGCCGACGCACGGCGTATCGCCTGCGGGCCAAACCGCGCGCCCGGCCGGTTGGAAACAGCTGCATCGAACGGAATGCCCCAGACCACAGCTTCGGCGCCGTTCAGGTTCTTCGTATAACGCCTGCGCATGAAGGAGAGCGCGCCCGCATGGGTTGGATCAGTCGCCGCACTGGTCAATGCGCGCGCTGTAAAGGCGTGGTCTATGGACTTCGATGGCATTGGATTTCCGCTCCAGGGATTACATCAAATTCGCGACGCTTATCTCCCCCTTATGGGGGAGAAAGATTTTCTAAGGGTTTAGCCCTTGCTAAATCCATAGAAAATCCAAGAGAAGGGATACTTCAATCTGTCAAAGCCCCTCTCTTGCGATTTCTATGCTGAAATCGCTTTCCCTCCCACAAGGGAGAGATAGCCCGCAGCACCGAACAGCTTGGTCTTGCATCCAGATTTGGGCGTGAAGCTATCTCAAACTGGACACCGCGCAACAAAAAAGCGGACCCGATGGCCCGCTTTTTGTTCTTGTCCAACTGAAGCGTGAAATTAGCGCTTCGAGAACTGGAACGAACGACGGGCCTTCGCCTTGCCGTACTTCTTGCGTTCGACAACGCGGCTGTCGCGTGTCAGGAAGCCGCCCTTCTTCAGAACGCCGCGCAGGGCAGGTTCGAAATAGGTGAGGGCCTTGGAGATGCCGTGACGAACGGCACCAGCCTGACCGGACAGACCACCACCGGCAACGGTAGCGATGATGTCGTACTGGCCGGCGCGGTTGGCAGCAACGATTGGCTGCTGCAGGATCATCTGTAGAACCGGACGGGCGAAATACTGGCCGTATTCCTTTTCGTTGATGACGATCTTGCCGGAACCTGGCTTGATCCAGACGCGGGCGACCGCGTCCTTGCGCTTGCCGGTTGCATAGGCGCGGCCCTTGGCATCAAGCTTCTGGACGTGAACCGGTGCAGCAGCCTGCGTCGTTGCGGCAACAGTGCCGAGATCTGCGAGCGAGTTGAGCTCAGCCATTCTTATGCGCTCCTTTTGTTCTTGGCATTCAGCGCGCCGACGTCGAGGACTTCGGGGGACTGAGCTTCATGCGGATGGTTGGAACCAGCGTAAACGCGCAGGTTCTTCATCTGGCGACGGCCGAGCGGGCCACGCGGAACCATGCGCTCTACAGCCTTTTCAACGACGCGTTCCGGGAAACGGCCTTCGAGCAGCTGACGCGCAGTGCGTTCCTTGATGCCGCCGGGATGACCGGTGTGCCAGTAGTAAACCTTGTCGGTAAATTTCTTACCGGTGAAGACAACCTTGTCGGCATTGATGATGATGACATTGTCGCCATCGTCCACATGCGGGGTGAAGGTTGCTTTGTGCTTGCCGCGCAGACGGTTTGCAACGAGGGTGGCGAGACGGCCGACGACGAGACCTTCGGCGTCAATCAGGATCCACTTTTTCGTCACTTCTGCCGGCTTCTGAGAGAAGGTAGCCATTGTGTTCGTCCTTGAGATCATCCTTCACAAAGGAAGGCTTTTCTTGTTGCTTGGGTTATGCAGATCGTTAAAATCCGCATAACAATGAAAAACGGCGGGAAACTCCCACCGCAGTCGAGGGTTTCAATAAAGACGCAAGCCCTGCTCGTCAAGTGACGATTTTTTGACAATATCAAAAATAACCTAACAAATACAATGGATTGCTGAAAAGGTATTATATTACCACAATCATTCCGGTCCATTTCGGTTGGCAGAAGGCCCGACAATGCCGATTTTCCTCATGCGGTCCGCCGAACATAGGTTTGCCCCAATCCGGGTGTCGATTTAGAACTATTGTAAACTGGAGCTCCCTGCGATGCCCTCCCAAGCCTATTCGTCGTCCCAGAAGGCTTTGCATTGGATCTTGTTCGTCCTGGTAGTCGGCCTTTATGGTCTCACCTATGGCGGCGATTTCTTTCCACGCGGTGATCCCAACAGAGGCGCCGTCTGGTGGCTTCATATATCGTTCGGATTGTTGCTCGCTGCACTGCTGATTGTTCGCGTTGCCTTACGATTCGTGCGGGGCGCGCCGGAGCTGCCAGCTTCAATGAGCGTCATCGAAAAGCGGGTAGCCAGAGCCGGCCATTTGGCACTGTACGGCCTTCTGATCATAATCCCGATCTTGGGTATTCTGCTCACATGGTTCCGGGGTGATGCCCTGACTTTCTTCGGCCTGTTCACGATACCGGATCCGTTCCAACCGGATCGCCCGACAGCCGGTTTCATCAGGGAATTGCATGGCCTGGCCGCCAACGGCATTCTTATCCTCGCTGGACTGCACGCATTGGCTGCACTTTGGCATTACTTCGTCAGGAAGGACGACGTCTTGCAGCGTATGCTCCCCGAGCGGTCGACAACGACGATATGAACATCGGCCGGCGCAAACAGCGCTAGCGCAGACGTGCTAGCCGGGCGCAGGCCAAACAGGCATCTGGTCAGTGTTCAGCGCGCGAACCATGTGCGGTGACAATTGCGTCCGCTTCCTTGCCGTACAACTCCTCGAAATGATCGAAGGCTTTGGAAAAGTAACCGATACCCTGTGTCGCCGACCGGAGCGAACGCGCCAGTTCGTCAAGCACGGCTCCCGGAATGAGAGCCCGGAATATATCCCATCCTTTCGCGCTTTCGTCTCGGTCGAAGCCTAGAACCTGGCCTTTGAACGAGGAGACGATAGGCACGAGGCTGCCCGAATAGATGGAGGGAATGTGGATGTCGACGCGGAATATCGGTTGCATCAGCACGGCCGAGGCCTGGGCGAGGGCATCCCGCACGCCCATTTTGCCCGCGGCTCGAAACGCAAATTCCGAACTGTCGACGGAATGGTGCTGACCATCGGTCAGCATTACGCCGACATCGATGACCGGAAGTCCCAGCGGGCCTTTTTCCATCGCTTCACGCGCTCCTGCCTCGACTGCAGGAATGAAGTTGCGCGGAACGGCACCACCCTTGACGGTTTCGGCAAAGCTGAAACCATCGCCGCGACTATTGGGGTGTACGCTCAGTTTCACGTCGGCAAATTGACCGGCGCCGCCCGTCTGCTTGCGATGCCGGTAGTGCACGTCCGATGATTTGGATATGGTTTCCCGGTACACCGGGTTGGGCGGTCTATCCGTAACGTCGACATGAAAGACTTCCGACAAAGTCTTGCAAATATCGCGTAAATGCACCGGCCCCTGGACGCAGATCAGTTGCGCGCCGGTCCCTTCTTCCTGACTGGCCTTCAGACCGCGATCCGTCTCGGCGAGCTTTGCCAGGGTTTCGGAGAGCTTGGTTTCATCGCGTTCGCTGGCCGGCACCAATATTCGCTCCAGCATCGGCGTCGGTGGCGCCGTCCATTCCGGTGCTGCAAGGGCAGCATCGGTCGTTAGCAGCGCCGGGACGGGCAGGTGGTCTGACTTGACTGTGGCGAATACTGTACCGGACTCTACGACACCCGCCGCACTGGGTTTGCCATTGCCCGGGTCCTGCACAGGACCCAGCCGGGCGCCGCCGAGAAGCGCGCCCTGTTTGAGCCCATCACCAAGCGCCCGGACCAGCACGGTCTTGCCGACATTCTGGCGATGATAGGCATGGAAGCTCACACCTGCCAGAGCGTTCGCCTTGCTGCCCTCGGCAAGGCGCTCGCGCAGTGCCTCGACCGGTGGCGCCTCATGGCGGAGCGCCTTCATCAGTCGCATGATGCCGTTGCTATGGCTTGCTGCGCCGACGAGAACCGGAATGATCTTGTTTTCTCGCAGGACCCGCGATGAGATGGCAAAGATCGCATCGCTGGGCGGTTCGCGATCTTCGATGAGTTCCTCCAGCAGCCAGTCGTCGAATTCCGAAAGATGCTCAAGGAGCTCCGAGCGTGCCTCGTGCTCACGCTCGACGACATCCGTCGGGATCTCGATCAGTGCCGAGGTCTGGCCTTCGCGGTAACGCCAGGCGCGCTCCGAGATCAGATCGCAGCTGCCCACGATCTTGTCGCCTTCGCGGATGGGAATCTGCCGCAGCAGCAGCGTGTGACTGGCATAGTCCTGAAGCGCGGCGATGACGTCTCTCAACCGTCCCCTCGGTTCATCCATGCGGTTGACGAAGAGGATGCATGGCGTTCCCGATGCCTCGATCACCCGCAGATAGGGCGCGGCAAGCACGGCTTCTTCCGGAACGGGCGAAACACAGAGGATACAGGCATCGCTCGCCAGGAGGGCATGCTGTGCATGGGCGAGAGCTTCGCCCGATCCAGGCGTATCCAGGGCGCACCAGGCTTCTTTGCCGAACTCGAACTCTGTGAGGCCCAATCCATATGGAGAGACAGATTTTCGCGGTGGCCCTTCAAGCGAGCCGAGCTTTTCGACGAGCGTTGATTTTCCGGTTTGCGAAGGTCCCAGTACGGTAAAGCAGCGCATGGCGTTCCTCCCTCTGCCACGAACATAAATCTTTACCACCAACATGCCCCAGACCGGCGCGAAGCGCCAGAGATGGCTTGCGTTTCTTGCACATTTGCAGAGCCAAGCCTGCGCGCAAACCGGCTACGCTGCGGCTCGTACGCGGCTCGCCGTGCGCAATTGTGCAAAAATGATTCCGTGAACGATCAGATAGAGCGGCACCAGTACCGTCGGTATCATCGACCAGGGCAGCGTCTGTATGGCGTCCGACCCCACGCCGCTCTTGATGAGCTGCAGGATGAAGCCGTTGAAGGAGATCGTGCCGAGGCCAACCGCTACCACCAGGTCGAGGAGGCCGAACACGTTCCAAGCAAAGATGCTGCCGCCAATACTGTTGCCACGACGGGCAACGGCAACGGCGAGGGGCAGGGCAGCAACGCCGGTAATCACATCGCCCCAGCCGGCAGAAATCGGAAACGGTCCGTCCAGCCTCCCGGCCGCGGCCAGAAACAGGAAGAATGCGCCGAGAACCCGGCTGACATTCAGGCTGATCAGCAAAGGCATCGGCAAGGCCAGCAGCGCTGAGCGCATGGCTGGCCAGACTTGCCACGCGATCGCGATCACCAGCACCGGAAGCACAACCATGACACCAATAATCGGTACCTTCAGGCCAAGCGCGCCGCCAAAGGCGCCGGCGGCCGCAAGCGAGACCTGCAACCCGATCCAGAGCCCGGCGATGCCCGCGACGATCAGCTTGGCGGATGAAGAAATTCGCAAAACGTTCACCAGCCCATTCAGAATCAAAATTGCGGCCGCCGTGAGCAGCACGCCACCAAAGAAATCCAGAACCATGTCATTCTCCTATAAGTGTATATACACGTTCGCGGATAAGTTCGGACCCTGTGCTTCTTGAAATCAGTCTGCCGATGCCTCCGCCTGCGCGGCTTTCCAGGCAGGCAGGGCAGCCTTGGCGGCGGCCCAGCCCTTTGGGGTCAAGGTGACATCGCGCTCGCGTCCATCTTTGCCCGGCGTGACTGTAACGAGCCGACGATCGCTGACCAAGGCGAGGTTGCGCGTCAGTGTCGTTCGCTCAACGCCCAGACGTTCTGCCAGGTCGTTCATCGTTGTTGGGCCGCCAAGGATCAACGCCGTCAAGAGTGAGTACTGGTTTATCGTCAGCTCGAACGGTCGTAATTTCTCGTCAAACAGCCGCGTCAATCGCTGCGCGCGGCTCCTCGCTGCAAGACAAATGCAATCTCGGCATTCGGCGAAATCAAGGGCACTGGTCATAGTATATGTGTATATACACTTGTACCGAATGTCAAGCAAAGATCCCCATCCAGTCGACTGAACGCGTTCGATCCGTTTACTCCAGAGTGCTGTAATGCATCCCCGGTATAGCTGCTGTAAGATATGCATTGGAGTCCGTCGCGCTCCGGGAAGGACTGGACATGGAGCGCCGTCTTGCAGCTGTCCTGATTGCCGATGTCGCCGGTTATGGCCGCCTGAGCCAGATCGACGAGGAGGGGACGCGCGCCCGTTTCCAGGGCGATCTGCAGGATGTGTTCGAGCCCAAGATCGCCAAACACCACGGTCGGCTGGTCAAGACCATGGGTGACGGTCTGTTGGTCGAGTTCCACAGCGTGGTCGATGCCTTGCGTTGCGCGATCGACGTGCAGCGGCAGAAGGCGAGGCGAAATGCTCTGGCGTCGCCCGCACAGCGGCTCGATTTCCGCATTGGCGTCAATCTAGGCGACATCATCGTCGAGGGGGAAGACATCCATGGCGACGGCGTCAATATTGCCGACCGCATACAGGCGCTGGCCGAGCCCGGAGGCATTGCCATATCCGGATCGGCCTACGATCAGGTGAAATCAAAGCTTCCAGTCGGCTATGTCTCGCTTGGCGAGCAGAAGGCCAAGAGCATCGCCGAGCCGATCCGGGTGTACCGCGTCGTGCTTGATCCGTCAGCGGCGGGCAGGACGACCGGCGCGCCGCGAAGTCTGCGTCGCTGGCGTGTGCCGGTCGCTGCGGCGGCTCTCATCGCCTTACTGTTGGCGGGCGCCGCATTCTGGTGGCAGCCATGGACGTTTTTCCAGCCATCTGCGCCGGTTGGGCGGTTCGCCTATCCGCTACCGGACAAGCCGTCCGTCGCGGTGCTGCCTTTCATCAATGTCAGTGGGGATTCTGAACATGACCACCTGGCGGAAGGGTTGACAGATGATCTCATCACCGAGCTATCCAAGGTCTCCGGCCTGTTTGTGATCGCGCGCCATTCCGTTTTCGCAATTCGGGATACCGCCGGCAAAATTCAGGATGTGGCCGCGGAGCTGGGCGTTCATTACGTTCTGGAAGGCACGTTGCAGCGGGCCGACAGCAGGCTGCGGATCAACGTCAAACTGATCGACGCTGTCACAGGCCTTTCTCTCTGGGCTGAGCGCTACGATCGGCAATATACCGATCTCTTTGCGGTCCAGGACGACGTCATCGCCAAGATCATTTCGGCTCTGGAAGTGAAACTCAGCGAAGGCGAGCGCGACCAGCTGGCGCGGATACCGACCGACAATCTGGAGGCCTACGACTACTATATGCGGGCGGAACAGGAGGGGTTTTTCTACAGCGACGTCGCTACTTACCGCCGAACCCTGTCATTTTACCAGAAGGCAATCGATCTCGACCCGAACTTTGCCAATGCCCATGCGGGGATTGCCCGCGTCGCTGTCGACGTCTGGCGCAATGATTACAATTATCTCTGGTCTGCTGCTGTGGCGCGAAAGATTGCCTACGACGCCGCCGGGCAGGCCTTGAAGCTCGACCCCAACAATGCCCGGGCGCACACCGTGCTTGCCCTGCTGCAGCTGGTCGACGGCCGCGAAGTCGAGGCGAGGGCGTCTGCCAACAGGGCAGTGGCGGCACAGCCGAACGACGCCGAGGCGGTCGCTAATCTTGCTCTGATACTGGCCCAGACCGGCAGCCGGGCACAGGCGGTCACCGAAATGGAGAGGGCATTGCGGCTCGACCCTTCGCCGCCGCCGAGCTTCCAGCTACTGGCCGGGATCGTTTTCTATACGGCGCGCGAGAATGAACGGGCGATACCACTCATGGAAGCAGCACGCGATGGCCTGCCGAAAGCTGAGCCTGCGCGTGAATATCTGACAGCTGCCTATATTTACCGGGGCGACCATGCGCGCGGCGTACAGGAAAAGGCAAAATTGCTGGAACTGTTTCCGGACACCAACCTGACCTACTACAGCTACCTCTACGACTACTGGCGTGACGACGATCTCAAATACCACCTGACGGGCCTGCGAGAGGCTGGCATGCCCGAATGGCCATTCGGCTTTGAAGGAAAAGCCGCCGATCAGCTTAATGGGGCGGACCTTCAGAATTTGATCAACGACAAGACCTGGAAGGGCAAGCACAAGAACGGTACGGGGTTTGTCCAATATTTCGACAAGGCCGGTAACACGGCCTATCGCAGCGCGAACACGAATATTACCGGTACAGCGTCGATTCAGGGCAACCGCCTCTGCGAGACGTTCGGTGGCTATTTTCGCGATCGCACGGTGTGCGGCTTTGTCTACCGCAACACGACCGCCGAGGAACGTGACGCGCAATATATTCACGTCACGCCTCAAGCCTTGGAGTTCTTTTCCCTGAGCAACTCATGAGAGGGAATGAAAGCGCCGATCTTCCCAATGTGCGGGAGAATGCCGGCTCAGCACCTTAGCCAAGTGCTGGTAATCGCAAGAGAGGGGATATCGGTGGTGCGAAGTACCCCCTCTCTCGGATTTTCCAGGGATCTAACAATGGCGCCAAATCCAAGAAAATCGCTTTCTCTCCCGCAAGTGGAGAGAGTATCGACATCAGCCGTCTAATTGGCGGGTGCCTGCCAGTTCTTGTCGAGTTTCTCGGTGACGAGCGTTTGTTCGACTTCGGACCAGTGCTTCTGCGAATTGGCAAGTTTGGTCGGGTTCTTTTCAAAACCGTCGGCAGCCCCCGGGTCGTAGCTTATGTAGAGCTTGCCTTCGATGATCCGCCAGGCTTTCGGGTCAACATTAGTGGTGACCGTTCCGGACGAAACGCCGTCAGCGCAGTAACCGCCATATTGCGGTGCGTATTTCCCCGGATCACCGACAAAGAGGTCGCGATTTTCGGCGCTGGCGAAATGCCAGGTCGCGCCGAGCCAATGGTAGGAATATTTTGGCGATCCCTCTACCGCCTCGTGCTGGGTGAAATAGGCCACCGGATCGTAACCCTTGATTGCGACGTCACCAAAATATCCGGTATTGACCGGCTCTTCGGCCATGGCAGGCTGAACGAACGAGACCAGCATCGCCATGGCACCGACGGCGGCGGCGCTCCGCAACGCGCGTTTCAGTTTATTCTCAGACATTGCATTCCTCCATTTTCCGGGCTCGGACCGTGCTGCAACGAAATGTCATTTTCGTTTCGTGCATTCGGTGTAGAGCCACTGGCCAACAAGTTCGGCTTTCTGGCAGACAGCGCCCGCCTTGATCAGCAGCTCCGCTGCATCCCAATGTTCACGCCACCCAGCCTGGCTGAGGGGCGTGTAGCCGTTCCGTTCCGTTGCTTCGACGTCTGCCTTGTTTGCCAATAGAAAAGCGACGACATCCGCATGGCCTTCTTCGGCCGCCGCATGCAGCGGCGACATGTGATAAAAGTTCTTGTTGTCATTCACTGCCGCGCCCTTTGCGACGAGCAGCTTTACGACCTCGAGATTGCCGCCATAGGCCGCTGCGTGCAGCGCCGTCAGTCCGCCCTTGTTGCGGACCTCGATGTCAGATCCGCGTTCAAGAAGAACTGCGACGACGTCGGCGTGGCCCGTAAGCGAGGCAATCAGCAGAGGCGGCTCGCCAGCGTCGTCAGGCTCGACCACGCTGACACCCTGGTCCAGCAGCTGCTTCGTGCGGCCGATATCACCATCTCTGGCGGCATCATGCAGGGGACCAGCCAAGGCGGCCGAGGCCCCGAACGTGGCGGCAAAAACGCAAGCGCAAAGAATATTCATTACCGCTCACCTTCGGTTTTACGCGACAGAACTGTATTGAAATCGGCCCGAAACTACCACGCGGCGGCACCATTGCCAATTAACCCAATGGGGTGACCACCGTCGGACATGGGTGCGCGGCGGCAAATCCGCAGCGTCGGCAATTATTGCGGATACGTCACCTGCTGCTGTTGCTGCTGTTGCTGTTGCGGCATCTGTTGCTGCTGTTGTTGTTGCTGGACAGCAACCTGCGAGATATCCGCCAATTCCTGTCGTGATATTGAGACAAGGTTGTCGCCCAGACGCCTTAGTTCTGCGTTCGGGGGCGAACTTGAGGCGACGAGCACGTCCAGCGTGTGACCTACTGCAATCATGACGCGGGCAAATTCGGAGCTTTCGACCCCGATCAGGTCCTTCCTGTAGAGGTTCCAAAACCGTTGCAGATCGTCGGGAACCGGCCTGCTTCCCGAAGTCAGTCGTTGGACGAGATCGGTCGTTTCCCTGTAAAGCCCCAATTTTTTTGCCGATCGGACTGCTGTCCGCCCACGCGATCACGTCGTATTGTCCTTTTCCATTGGCCGTTCTCCTCAATTGGATCGAACGCACCCATTTGCTTCCGGATCCGGGACGCCCATCCTTCGCTTTCAGCCCCTGACCGTTCTCACCGGTGTGCTGAATCGCCCATTTGACCGGAATCCACGTCGTACCAACCCGGGACATGACTGTCAGTCTTTGAGCAGGCGCGCGCAATGTCTGGGTGTTGCCTGACCCAACCCTTCAAGGCGATCCACGCGGGGCTTTCTGCGAATGAAACTGTGTAAAGCCGGCCCGCAATGGGAATGCCAAATTCCCGGGCCACGATTTCTACGTCCTCATCGGTAAATAGTGGCAGCGGGATGAGCGGTTCATTGTGCTTGCAGATGGCATAATACCGTCTGCCCATGCCTTTTGAGAGGAGGAGCGATCTTCCAAGCGGAGCGCCGCGACCAAATGTTCGATTTTCGAGGAGCTTCACGAACGGGCCATCCGCATATACGGACCCCGCAAAAATTCGGCCACAGATTTCAACCCTATGGAATTCGTGTCTGTCCGGCATCCTGTTCTCCTGTGGTAGTTTAAGGATCTGACGCAGGTACGCTTTAAGAACACGGCGAATCGCCTGTCGGCAACTACGATAATGATCACGTTTTCAGTTGGTCACATCCCCCTTCAGGGTGATGATCATCTGGATGCCGGCATTTCGACGAAACGAATTTCCGTCATCCTACGCCGCGCGCTCCAGCGGCGGCGCAGTCCACTTGCCGTCGAGCGCTGCTTCTTTCGGCCAGTAGAGGCGCATGGCCATAACAAAGGCCTCCTTCGGTGCAGGCAGCCAGTTTGGTTCCTTGTCTTTGCCGGGTGACTCATTCTGGATATAGAGCGTCAGGCCGCCATGGGGGTCCTTCACCAGTTGCGGTAGCATCGGCGAGTTGATGAGGTAACGGTTGATCGGATTGGCGACGAGCAGGCTCTGCGGCAACTTGTACATGGTCAGCGACCAGAAGGCTTTGACAGGCGGCAGCTGACCCGGCGCGAAGCGCACGGTATACTGGTGGGCGCCGTCCAGCTTCTGCCCACCGGAATCGATGGCATAGAACGGATACATCGCTTCCTGCTTCGAATTGCCTCCAATGCCGAGCTTGGCGCCCGCCATGCGGTAAAGGTAGTTGTTCTTCAGATACTTACGTGTGCCGAACAGATCGCCGGCGGTCACTTTCCCGGTATCGATTTTCTCTTTCTCCAAATTCTTCAAAGCAGCCCAGGCGTCGGCCATTCCCTGCTCGATGGCGGTTTTCATTTCGGGCGAGAGCTTGCTCGCGTCGAAGGTCTTCCCGGCCCCAACTCCGATCTTGGCAAACCTTGCCATTAGTTTCGTTTCGGACGGGTCGGTCGGGCAGTATTGCAAGATGAAGTTCAGGATGTTGAAAAACTCGGGCGATTTCATCTCTTCGTCCGGTGTCAGCGGCTTGACGAAATCAATGGCAGGCGCAGCTTTTGGTGCGAGCTTGCCGAGGAATTTGGACAGCGGTTCTGCCTTGTATCCGGCCTGGACTTTCTTGACGTTATCGAGATCATCCGGATTGAAAAGCTGCGTGCGATAGGCGGCCCATATAAATTCGGTCTCCGCGCGGATCACTTTCTTCACGCCCTTGGGCGTCTTGCCATTCCAGCCGGGCCCGGCGACCAGGAAGCTGCCGCCATCATTGCCGGTCGCCCGGCTACCGACATAGGCAAAGTTGAAGGTATACGCATCAATGAACTGAACGCTGAAATAGCGATCCTTTTCAATTGGCGGCACGGTAAGCACCATCGTTTCGGTGCGCAGGTCCAGACCGAGCCACGAATAGGGCGTATCCGAGTTGGGCGTTTGGATCGCCGTGTCGGCCGGCGTATAGACACGCGGAGTATTGATGATCTGGTTCCACGGCCCCTTGTATTCAGGATTTTTGGTGTCCACGAAATAGGCGTGCTGGATGCGGTAACTGTCCACCATCGGGAAGCCATAGATATAGGCCTCCTTGGCAATGGCGCGGGCCTCTTCGGGGGCGACCGCTGTTTGGGCCCCTGCCGCCGTTAGCCTGAAAGCCGGGATCAGCGCGATCCCGCAGACGAAACTTCTGCGTGTTATGGCCGTCATGCTTATGTCCTCCCCGTTTCAATGTTCCTGGTTTCAGTCAGTGAATTCCCGTTGGAAGGTGACAACAAGTACGTAACAGTTACTTCGCGGCAGGGATGTCGATGAATATGCACAATGGCCTGGACTTCGTCGGCGAGCATCCTGATGGGCAACTCCTCTCGCCTGATGCATATCCGGCACGCTGGAAGTACAATTCTTACTCCAAAAGCAGTAGCCGCTCTCTGTTCGTATATGTTTTACAAGAAATAAATACGCCTAATTCAGAATAGTACCAACACTAACCATGATCGTTTCTTGCATCGTAAGTTAATGTAGGCTGACCTTTAGTAATATTTGGCAGAAATTGGGCGAAATAAAAACACGGAGGGGAATATGCCATTAGACACAAAACGAAATTCACCACACAGCCGAGCGCGACGTCACTTTCTCGGTGTGGTTGCGGCGATGGCCGCTACGGCGGGGACGGTTGCGTCTTCGCCAGCGCAAGCCATGGGAAGGAAGTGGTGGAGAAAACACGGCAGCCAGGACGCGCCTAGTCGTGGCCCCAAGGGTGGTGATCAGAATTGTTTCCTGCGCGGCACCTCTATCATGACCGCGAACGGCGAGGTTCGCATTGAAGATATTCAGATCGGTGATCTGGTTGAAACGGTGCGCGGCAAAGCCGTGGCGGTCAAAT
>NZ_JBBNAN010000450.1:0-7167 GCF_037994405.1 Phyllobacterium sp. | reverse complement strand
GCGCTGGAGGTCGCAGCGACCGGCGGCCATAATCTCCTGATGATGGGACCGCCCGGCTCCGGAAAGTCCATGCTGGCGCAACGGCTCTCGTCGATCCTGCCACCGCTATTGCCACGAGAACTGCTTGATGCTTCGATGATCGCCTCCAGGTGGCGAAGCCCGATGGCCCGGGTGTTTCATTGCTGCAGCAGGCCAGCGAGCAGATGCGTTTCTCCGCCCGCGCCTATCACCGTGTGCTAAAGGTCGCGCGAACGCTGGCCGATCCTGACGGGCAAGAAATTGTCGGTCGCATTCACCTTGCCGAGGCCATCTCCTATCGCATGGCAGCGGACCGGATAAATGAAGCGGCTTGATAACAACGAGAAATGCCGGACCTTTCGATCCGGCATTCTTGATATGGCTGCTGTTTTATTACTGTACCGAGCCGACCAGAATGTTGGTAGGAGCCTCGATGCTGACCCAGCGGCCGGTATTGTTGGTCGCCTGGCGCTTGAGGTAGGTGTATTCGGTCTCGGACCAGTTCTTCACGCCATCGATGAGATTGTCGAGAATGAAATCACCCTTGTCGGTACGCACGGTCAGGACTGCGTGGCCCTCCCCGTCTGGCTTGCGAACAACTGTGATCAAAAGGTTGGCCGGAGAAATACCTGCCTGCATCAGGTCACGTCGCTTCAGGAGAACATAGTCCTCGCAGTCGCCGACCTTGTCCGGATAGGCCCAATATTCTTCAACACCGTAGATTTCCATATCGGTCAACGGCTTGATCTTGTGGTTGTCATCGCTGTTGACGTTGACGATCAGTTGCCAGAAGTCATGGTTCATCTTTTCCGGCATGACGTTGCGGATACGAATATTGCATTCGTCCGGCAGCCGCTTGCAGAATTCGTAGTGACCGATGGGTTGAGACGTCAGTCCGCCGGTGGTCATGAATGCTTCAGAAGCCGAGGCGGAGTTTGCACCAAGCGCTGCCACGAAGAACGCCGCAGCGAACCCCATGGTTTTCAAAACCCTTGCCACTCCAAACATGCCCCACTCCAACCCCGATCAGCCATCGTTAACAAAACGTTAATGGCGGGAGGGGACATGAGTCAATCACAATGGCGACACGATCCGGCCATTGTTAATATATGGTTAAAATTTGAGTTTTCGCGTTTCCCGATATTATCAAGCGTTCCGAACCGGGCGCGTTTTCGAGAGTTCGCAAGCCCCAAGTATCAACTGAGATTCCCTTAAATAATTGATTATATTGTATATTGCTAAACTGAAAGAAGACCAGGCACCTCAAAAGGCACCTGTATTATAGTCCTTCTCAAGCTTCTAACTGCATACATCGTATGGGTTAGCGTTACGCGCGTTTTCCGATTGGCGTCACATTACTCGGCCGGTTCACCTGTGCGTGATCGTTAACGAATTTGACAATACGCGGCGCAATTTCGGCACGGAAACGCGACCCGTTGAACACGCCGTAGTGGCCGACCTTGGGCTGCAGGTAATGCAGGCGCATCTCCTTCGGGATGTTGACACAAAGGGTCTGCGCAGCCTTTGTCTGACCAACGCCGGAGATATCGTCGTTTTCGCCTTCGACGGTCAGGAGCGCAACATTGCGGATGGCAGAGGGATCCACCAGCGTGCCGCGATGGGTCATCTCGCCCTTTGGCAGTGCATGGCGGACAAATACCGTATCCACGGTCTGCAGGTAGAATTCCGCGGTCAAATCCATTACGGCCAGGTATTCGTCGTAGAATTCACGATGCTTGTCGGCAGAATCGCCGTCTTCCTTGACGAGATGCATGAAGAATTCTTTATGTGCAGTGATGTGGCGATCAAGATTCATGCTCATGAAGCCCGAAAGCTGCAGAAAGCCGGGATAGACGTCGCGCATGAACCCGGCGTGCGGCCAGGGAACGGACATGATCACATTGTCGCGGAACCAGCCAATGCCCTTTTCTTCCGCCAGCTTGTTGACAGCGGTCGGGTTCTTGCGCGTATCGATCGGACCACCCATCAACGTCATACTGGACGGGGCGAAGCGATCACCTCTGGTTTCCATGATGGAGACCGCAGCGAGAACCGGTACGGAAGGCTGGCAGACAGCCACTACATGGATGTCTTCACCCAATGCATGAAATATTTCAATGACATAATCGATGTAGTCATCAAGGTCGAAACCGCCATCGCTGAGGGGAACGGTGCGCGCATCAACCCAGTCGGTGATATAGACCTCAGCGTGCGGCAGGAGCGCTTCAACAGTGCCGCGCAGCAGCGTCGCGTAGTGGCCTGACATTGGCGCAACCACGAGAATCTTTGGATCGGCAGCCCGCTTGGCAGCCAGCGACCGTTTGAAATGAATGAGATTACAGAAGGGCTTTTTCCAGACGATCTTCTCTTTCACATCTGTCTCGACACCGTCAACGATAGTCGTAGGCAGATCGAAGGCAGGCTTGCCGTAGGCGCGGGTGGTGCGCTCAAACAGTTCGCACATGGCAGTTATCGAGCGCCCAACGACCGTTTGAGACAATGGATTCAATGGGTTATCGTAGAACAGCTTGGTCGCGTCAGCGAAGGCCCGGTAAGGCTGGAGCGCGGCATGGTTGAGTTCATAGAGCTGGTAAAACATTCCACTGTCCGATCGATCAACACAACGGCAATCCAAAGAACATCACCCTTACTGGTGAAAATATTCTTGATTGGTCAGTGACCCTAGCCGGTTTCAGCGCTATTGCAATGCAACAAAGGAATAAGAGAACAGAAAATTTTAGCAACTTACCGTTGTATCGGCGTGCAGGAATCAACGATAGAGATGCTCAAGCGCCCTCAACAACCAGAATTTCGCCGTCGGCAACGGTGATCCGGATTGCCTTAGCTGCTTGATATTCCGGCGAATTATAGCAATCGAGCGCCGCCTGGACCGATGGGAACTCGATCACGACGTTGCGTCCGCGCCCCTGACCTTCCAGAATATGGTGAGTGCCACCACGGGCCAGAAAATTGGCACCATACTTCTCAAAGGCGGGTTTGGCTGTCGCAACGTAGTCCTTGTAGCGCTCCGCATCTCTTACGTCGACGTGCGCAATCCAGTATCCCTTGGCCATTGCTTTCTACCTTTCACAACCAAACTACCCGTCCGGGTTGAAATTCTTGTGCCATTTCAGGCTTCCGACATTTCCGCAAGGATCGCTTCAGCTGAAGCCTTGCGGTCTGAGGCGCTGGCAATCGGCCGTCCAACCACCAGATGGGTCGCCCCGGAACGCAATGCATCGGACGGAGTCATGACGCGTTTCTGATCGCCGAGATCGGCGCCCGCGGGACGGATCCCAGGGGTGACGATGGCAAGATCGGAACCAACGATCTTGCGCACCGCGGCAGCTTCTGTTGCCGCGCAGACAATACCACCCATTCCGGCACGAAGCGCCTGTTCGGCCCGCATTAACACTAAAGTATGCGGATCATGTTCATAGCCGGCATCAATAATATCCTGCTGGTCCATGGAGGTCAGGACTGTCACGCCGAGCAGGCAGAGGTCCGACCCACGGGCAGCCTCGACGGCCGCCTTCATCGCCTTGGGATAGGCATGCAAGGTCAGCATGGAGACACCCATCTTGACGATGTTCTCGACGCCCCTGGCAACCGTATTGTCGATATCGAGCAGCTTCATGTCGAGGAAGACTTTCTTGCCCGAGCTGGCGAGTTCGCTGGCAAAGCCAAGGCCGCCGGCGAACGCCAGCTGATAGCCGATCTTGTAGAACGACACCGTATCGCCGAGCTCGCTGACAACCTGTTCAGCGACCTTCAGTGTCGGCACATCAAGGCCGACGATCAGGCGCTCGCGCAAAGCCGCATCCGTCATGACAAACCACCTTTTTTTGTTGATCGTTTCCCCATCGCACAGAAGAGCGCGATAGGAAACAACCAATTGGTCGAACGCAAGCAGAAATCGCGGCTATCGACGGGAGATGGCGAATCTCGTGTGGTCGATCAACGACTGGCAGACCCGCTGCATCGATTTCGCGGTGCGATCATCGCGAAAGGAACCATCCTCGGCAAAGGCCTCATGGGCGTGGATGACCGAGCATTGTTCGGTGATGATCTGGGTCCCGACATTCATCAGCACGGAGCGCAGATGATAGAGGCCACGAGCACCGCCGAAATTGCCCTCCGAGGAGGAGCAGAGCGCCATCACCTTGCCCGCATAGGGCTTGAACGGCCTGTCGCCATCCTTCGAGATGCGGCTCACCCAGTCGATCGTGTTTTTCAACAGCGGCGGGATCGAGGAATTATACTCGGGCGAAGCGATCAGAATGCCGTCATGGGCGGCAAACAACCGTCCGAGCTTCATCGCGTTCTCCGGAATGCCTTTTTCGTTCTCCAGATCCTGGTCCATGATCGGCAGCGGATAGTCGATCAGCGCAATGCGCGTTACCTCCGCGCCAAGCTCCATCAAGCTCGCGACGGCCGCATTGGCCACCTGCTTGCTATAGGCGCCGGTACGGTTGGAACCAGCAAAAACCAGAATCTTTGGCAGCATCAAGAACCCCTTTAAGACACGCGGACCACTCGAGGGGAACTATAGATGGTCAGTCGACCCGGCGGTAGACCCATAGCCGGGCCGGCGGCACATTGCGGATGATGAAATCGAGATGTTCGATCTTGTAATTGCCGCGTCCGGCTGGAACCGGCGACATCGGGCCATAGGTTATCTGGACGATGGGACGGCCACGCGGAATGCGGCGCAGCAGATCCTCGACGATCTTGACGCGCTCGCTGATCGGGAAATTCAAAAGCGGAACAGCGGAGACGACCGAATCGAACTTCTGCTCCCGCCTGTCGCCGAGCGTCGCATCCAGATTGAAGGCATCGCCCTCGATGATGTTCACACCAGGGAAATTCTCGCGCAAATGTTCAGCGAAGTCAGCCGAATACTCGACGCTGTAGAGGTTGGATGGGGCAACACCGCGATTAAGAATTGCGCGGGTGATGACGCCGGTGCCGGGTCCAAGCTCGAGTACGGGGAGGCCCGAATACGGATTGACGACACTGGCCATGCGGCGCGCGGTGATGGAGCTTGTCGGCAGGATCGAGCCGACAGCCTTCGGGCCATGCATCCATCCCTTGAAGAACCGGATTTCCTCACCGAACTTCTCGGCCAGCTTCTTGCCCAATGGTCGTGACATGCCTATCCTCCGTCGCAGTCAGACAAGTTTATGACGCAACTCGTGGCGGAAGCAAGGCCGCCGCGACCGAAAGTGTCAACAAAATTACTCGCTTAGCCCTTCGAAGAAGTCTTTCATACGGGCAAAGAAGCCAGAAGATTGCGGGCTGTTGTCCTGCGAGGAAATGCGCTCGAACTCTTCAAGCAATTCGCGCTGCCGCTTGTTGAGGTTTTGCGGCGTCTCGATCGCTATCTGGATATAAAGATCGCCCATGGCAGGCTGACGCAGAACCGGCATTCCCTTGCCTTTCAGTCGGAACTGCTTGGCATTTTGTGTGCCGTCAGGGATCTTGACCCGTGTCTGCGTGCCGTCGAGCGTTGCCACTTCGAACTGGCCGCCCAGCGCTGCCGTGGTCATCGAAATCGGGACTTTGCAATAAAGATCCGCACCATCGCGCTGGAAGAATTCATGCGGTTTCAGCGACAGGAAGATATAGAGATCGCCCGAAGGACCACCCCGCAATCCGGCCTCGCCTTCTCCGGTCAGGCGGATACGTGTGCCATCTTCGATGCCTGCCGGAATATTGACCGAAAGTGCACGCTCTTCAGTGATACGTCCCTGACCACTGCATTTCGGGCAGGGATCCTTGATGATCTGGCCGCGGCCATGGCAGGTCGGACAAGTCCGTTCTATCGAGAAGAAGCCTTGCGCAGCACGCACGCGGCCGGAGCCACTGCAGGTCCCGCAGGTAACAGGCTGCGTGCCGATCTTGGCGCCGCTGCCCGAACATTCGTCGCAGGTGATCGAGGTCGGAACCCTGATCTGCGCCGTCTTGCCCGTATAGGCTTCCTCCAGCGTGATCTCCATGTTGTAGCGAAGATCCGCGCCACGTTCGCGCCCGCTGGAACGGCGCTGACGGCTACCGCCCATCATCTCGCCGAAAATGTCTTCGAAAATATCGGCAAACCCACCGGCACCACCAAAGCCGCCGGCACCATTCACGCCGCCATTTTCGAAGGCGGCATGACCGAACCTGTCATAGGCGGCCCGCTTTTGCGGGTCCTTCAGCGTTTCATAGGCCTCGCCGATCTCCTTGAACCGGTGCTCGGCGTCAGCGTCGCCCGGATTCTTGTCAGGGTGAAATTGCATTGCCAGTTTACGGAAAGCGCTCTTGAGCTCTTTCTCATCAGCGCTTCTCGCTACGCCGAGGGTTTCGTAATAGTCAGCCTTCATCCAGACACTCGTTCCTTGAAAATCGCAAATGCTTCCTCAGAAGCGCTTTTAAAGCCGGTATTTAGGTGTTCGTCGCCATGAATGCCATAGCCAAGTTACATTGATTCGCCCGATATGGCGCATATTTCCGCATTATTGCGATTGTGTGGCAAGTCTTGGCTGATTTTCCGTGGGAGAAGAGAACCATATGATCCGGGGCATGCCGGTCAATAGCCAGCATGCCCTTTGAATCGCGCCGCTGCTTTTCAGGGATTTTTCGCCTCGGCAAGCAATTCGAATTCCGACACGCTCAAAGCGCTGGTTCCAGCAAACTCCAACCTGTACTTCGAATAGACGTCGGTATTGTTTATTGCAAACGGACGGGTCTGCCGGCGCCCACTTGAGGGTCTCGCCCTTGCGTTCATCGAGCATCACCCAGGTCGTTCCGTCCCTGGATGCCTTGAGAGTCCAACTTGCTGAATTCTGTCCGTCTACGGCCGCTGACGAGATCGTAAAGAGCTTGACGACGCTACCTTTCTTCGGACTTCGCAAACTGGCCTTGATCCAGGCGGAGCCGGATGCGCTTTTCCACGCCGTGCCGGAATTCCGGTCGAAGGCGTTTGCCGGCTTGTCGGCGGTGCTTGCAGTCACGTCATAGGCCTTTGCTGGCAACAGCGACTGCAATGGCATCGGAGTCGCGCCCTTCGTACTCCCAACATCCATTTAAACCGATTAAATTGTAGATTCTTATGCGTCAAGGCTGAAGCCGGTCAATTGAGCTAAAGTATAAATATAATGGACAAAA
>NZ_JBBNAN010000449.1:0-53152 GCF_037994405.1 Phyllobacterium sp. | reverse complement strand
GGTTTCAGCAGGATCAGCGAACCAACCCGACATCGCACCGCCTCGAAATCGATGACGTGAGTGCATTCACCTCGAGTGACCAAAATGAGCATATGGAACTCAATACAATGCACACGGGAGAGATGGGTTTTCCCGGTTCGCTGCTTGAGATCAAACATGGAGACAATTTCGACACCGAAGGGATAAGAGCCCGAGGGATCATACTTACGATGCTCAATATTGGAGCCGCGATGAAGGGCCACAGATTTGTCCATTATTTACCATGCTGGGGCATGGATTGACCATAGAAAATGCATCAGATGTGCATATAACTACCATTCGATGAAGTCATCCGAAACTACGGCCGCTAATGCAGTGAGGTTCCTGAAAGATGGCTCCCGCCGCCCCTGCCCATGGGACGCCTGTCGAATGGGCGAGATATGCAACGGCCCTTGAACATCGATATCAAAGATAGGGACAAACTTGCGAAACCTTCGACTTCTTGACTTGTTACGCCGCGATCGCGGCGCCATCGAAAATCACCTGATCGACGGCTTGGTCGATGGCCGCATTGGTCGCCGCGAATTCCTGCGTCATGGCAGCGTGCTCGGTTTGTCGTTGCCACTACTCGGTCAGATCGGGTTCGCCGCGGGTCTCAGCTTCACGCCCTCGCTCGCTCGTGCCGAAGGGGCGCCGGGCGCAACCATCAAGGTCGCCTGCAGCACGCCGACGGGCGCGATAGATCCTGTGACGGTCCCCGATGTTGGTGGCCTTGTCATGATCAGTCAGACGGGCGAGTTCCTCTGCATGGACGGTCAGGACCTCGTGCTCAGGCCGATGCTTGCGGAGTCGTGGTCCTCAGATGAGAAGGGCCTTGTTTGGACCTTCAAGCTTCGTCGAGGCGTCAAATTCCACTCGGGCGCAGAAATGACGGCTGATGATGTCGTTGCATCGATCGATCGTCTCGCCAATCCAAAGAATCCATCAAACGCGCTTTCGGTATTTGCCGGCGTGCTTTCCAAGGGCGGGACCAGGAAGGTGGACGATCATACTGTCGCCTTCCATCTTGATGCGCAGAACGGCAATTTCCCCTATCTGGTTTCTTCCGATAATTACAATGCCATCATCCTGCCAGCCTACGCTGGCGATTTCGAAATGGACTTCGTCGGTACCGGGCCGTTCAAGCTTGAGACCTACACGCCAAAAGTTGGCGCGACTTTCGTGCGCAATGAAGAGTATTGGGGTGAAAAAGCGCTTCCGGCTAGGACTGAGTTCGTTTTCTTCGACGATGTCCAGCCGCAGATCATCGCGCTACAGGCTGGCGAGGTCGACGTCGTCAACCAATTGCCTGTGCTTGCATCGGTAAGCCTCATGACCAATCCCGACGTCGCGATGTTGAGCATCAAGTCGGCGACACATTATCAGGTTCACATGCGCACCGATGTGGAGCCTTTCAAGGATCCGCGTGTGAGACGTGCTGTTGTACTTGCTATCGATCGCCAGAAGCTCGTTAAAGGCTTGCGCCGCGGGCTTGCGACTCTTGGAAACGACAGCCCTTTCGCGCCGGTATATCCGTCGACGGACGCGTCGGTCCCTCAGAGAGCCCAGGATCTCTCCCACGCAAAGGAATTGCTCGCCGCTGCTGGTTGGAAAACGGGTACCAAGGTCACACTGACCACCCAGCGTTTTCAGGATATTCCTGAGTATGCCGAGTTGATTCAGAACGCCGTCAAGGAAATTGGCATCGAGATGGATCTCAACATTATTGATTCCGCCGCCTATTATGGCGATGCGGTCTACGGCAAGTCGCAGTGGCTGGATTCGCCCATGGGGATTACGGACTATGGTCACCGCGGGGTGCCGAATGTCTACCTGACCGCTCCCTTGAAAAGCGACGGCACCTGGAACTCGGCGCACTTCAAGAACAAGTCGTATGACCAACTCGTAGCTGGTTATATCGGTGCGCTCGATCCCGATGCGCAGAAGGCCGAAGCCGGCAAAATCCAGAAACTGCTGCTCGAAGAGACGCCGGTGATTTTTGGTTACTTCCTGGACTATCTCGGTGCGACCAGAAAGGATGTTTCCGGTGTCAGCCTGACGGCGATGGGGCAAATCTTTCTCGATCGCGCTTCCAAGGGGTAATTTGATCGACGCACGCAAAATAGCCATGCGTGGAATGCGCTAGGTCGGGCGTGTGCCCGATGCTCGATACCTCGCGTCGCACGCTCGCAATTAAGGAACGAAACTGATGACCACACCATCACATCTTAGGCCTCTTGCCCTCATGGCGATTCTCGCCTCCGTCGGCGGGATGGCGACAGGCCAGCCTGCGCGCGCCCAGGGCGAAGCGACGCCGGCGGTCATTTGCAAACAAAAGGCGCTCCCCGCCAACGCGATTGAAGCCAACAAACGGCTAATGAACCGATTTGTCGACTTCATTAACACCGCGGACGAAAAAATGGCCGAGGAACTTGTTTCAAAGCAGGCGATTTTCTACGTGCCGGGTCGCCCCGATCCCGTCAAAGGTCCTGAAGGCTACATGGCCATTATCCAAATGATGCGCAGCGGCTTCCCGGACATTCATTGGAAACTGGAAGAAGCGGTCGTCGAACCCAACAAGGTCGCTGCCCGGTTCATGATGTATGGCACGCACAAAGGAACCTTTTTTGGCGTACCTGCCACCGGAAAGCAGATCGCCGTTCAGGCGCTGAACATCTATCACTTGTGCGATGGCCAGATCGTACAGGAATATGGTCAGCCCGATTTACTCGGCTTGATGCAGCAGATCGGTGCCTTGCCTCATTAAGTGGCCGCGGGCTTCGGCGCGCATGAGTTTGGCCGCCACCTAAAGTAACGGAGCCATGGAGCCAGTTCATGACTATGATGAAAGCCGTTGTTATCCACCAGGCCGGTCCCCCCGAGGTTCTGAAGATCGAACAACGCCCCGTACCGGCGGCAAGGGACGGTTGGGTCCTTATCCGTGTTGGGGCTTTCGGGTTGAATCGATCTGAACTTTTCACTCGGCAGGGCCATTCTCCCAGTGTCGCCTTCCCGCGAATCCTCGGCATCGAGGCTGTCGGCACTGTCGTTGAAGCTCCAGGGGGAGAGTTCGCCGAGGGAGAAGTCGTCGCCTCGGCCATGGGTGGCATGGGCCGTGCATTCGATGGCGGTTATGCCGAATTCACCTTGGTGCCCGCCGCAAACGTCATGCGCTTGAAAACCGACCTCGCCTGGGAAGTTCTCGGATCCCTACCCGAGATGGTGCAGACCGCTTGGGGTGCGCTTGAAAGCGCGCTGCATATCAAGACTGGGGAAACCTTTCTGATCCGCGGTGGGACCACATCGGTAGGCCTAACGGCCGCCATTCTCGCAAAGCGTCGCGGATTGCGTGTTGTCGCCACCACCCGGCGCGGTGATCGGCGCGAGATGCTCTTGGCGAACGGTGCCGATCATGTGGTGATCGACACGGGCGAGATAGCGAAAGCAGTGCGGAACATCTATCCCAACGGCGTTCACAAGGTGCTTGAACTCGTCGGCACCACGACATTGACTGATAGCCTTGGCTGTGCCGCTAAAGGCGGCGCGGTCTGCATGGCTGGCATGGTCGGCGATGCATGGGAATACGAGCGGTTCAGTCCGATGGATGTAATTCCGTCGACGGTGAACCTGACGACCTATTCCGGCGGCGCAGACGATTTTGTGTCCACTCCCCTGCAGGAGATCATCGAAGAAGTCGAGGCGGGCCGATTCAAGCCGCCCATCGGCAAGATCTTCGGTATCGACGACATCGTCGAGGCTCACAGCGAAATGGAAGAGGACACGGCCGGTGGCAAGATCGTTATCGTGACGTGATCACGGGCAAGGGGTGGAGCCAAAAATGCGACGTCGGGCTCTACTTGGCTGGTACGAGCAGGCGATGGCTACCGTCTTGAGGCTCCAGGCCGAACAGCTTGAATACAATTAATAGTGGGTTAGCCAGCATCAATAAGTCGCTGGAGGCAAGCGGCCGGCTGGCAAACCCGCGCTACAAGCCCGTCGACAGCAATGACCTGATGCCAAAGGTCGATGAAATCCTGTATTATGCCAATGAGGTCTCACAATCAGACAGCTAATAGGTCCTAACCCTAGGCCTTATACAGATACTGCTTGATGGACTCCGGCTTCATTTCGATTGAGAAGCCTGGAAGAGATGGCGGCATATAGGCGGCATTCCTGATATCGCATGGATCGACGAAATGTTCGTGCAGGTGATCGACATATTCGATCACCCTGCCCTCTTTCGTGCCCGAGACCGCCACATAGTCAATCATCGACAGGTGCTGCACATATTCGCACAGGCCAACACCGCCTGCATGCGGCCAGACGGGCAGATCGTACTTCGCCGCAATCAACAGCACCGCCAGCACCTCATTCAGTCCGCCCATGCGGCAGGAATCAATCTGCACGACATCGATGGCGCCTTCGGCGATGAACTGCTTGAACATGATGCGGTTCTGGCACATCTCGCCGGTGGCAACTTTCACCGGGCTGATAGCCTGGCGAATCTTGCGATGGCCGGCGACGTCATCAGGGCTCGTGGGTTCTTCGATGAAGAACGGCTTGACGAAAACAAGCTGCTTCACCCAGTCGATCGCCTCATTGACTTCCCAAACCTGATTGGCATCGATCATCAGGATGCGATCCGGTCCGATCACCTCACGGGCGATCGTTAGGCGGCGAATATCGTCTTCAAGGTCACGGCCGACTTTCATCTTGATATGGTTGAAGCCCGAATCCACCGCTTCCTGGCAAAGGCGGCGCAACTTTTCATCAGAATAACCAAGCCAGCCGGCCGAGGTCGTATAGCAGGGATAGCCTTCTGCCTTCAGCGTCGCGATCCGTTCCTTCTTGCCGTTCTCGGCCTTGCGCAGGATCGCCAGCGCTTCATCGCGCGTCAGGACATCGGTCAGATAGCGGAAATCGACGATGTTGACGATCTCCTCCGGCGTCATCTCACCGACAAGCTGCCAGACTGGCTTCTTCGCTTCCTTCGCAAACAGGTCCCACACCGCATTGACCACGGCGCCGGTGGCAAGATGCATTGCGCCCTTGTCCGGACCAATCCAGCGCAACTGGCTATCGCCGGTAATGAAATGCCAGAAGCGGCCTGGGTTTTCCTTGATCCAATCCAGCTCAAGGCCAATGACGAGATGCTTCATCGCTTCGATCGCGAGGCAGCAGATTTCGTTGCCGCGCCCGATGGTAAAGGTAAGGCCGTGACCGGCAAGACCATCCGCATCCGTGTCTAGGACGACATAGGCCGCCGAATAATCCGGATCCGGATTCATCGCATCCGACCCGTCGAGGCCTTGCGAAGTAGGAAAGCGGATGTCAAAAACGCGAAGATCGGTGATGCGGGTCACAATATGCCTCATGTATATGTTGTTAAGGTGCGGCGCGCTTAAATGTCGGCGCGCGTCACCTGTTTCTGGGTGCCCAGGCCTTCAATGCCGAGTTCGACAACATCGCCAGCCTTGAGATAACGCGGCGGCTTCATGCCCATTCCAACGCCGGGAGGTGTGCCGGTGGAGATGATGTCACCGGGCTGCAGGCTCATGAACTGGCTGAGATAGGAGACAAGGAAGGCAACGCCGTAGACCATGGTTTTGGTCGAGCCATTCTGCATGGTTTCGCCGTTCACCGTCAGCCACATGGCAAGGTTTTGCGGGTCGGCAACCTCATCCTTGGTGACCAGCCATGGGCCGGTCGGGCCGAACGTGTCGCAGCTCTTGCCCTTGGTCCACTGACCGGCACGCTCGGTCTGGAATGCGCGCTCGCTGACGTCATGCACAGTGCAGTAGCCTGCCACATAATCCAGCGCCTCGGCCTCAGTCACATATTTCGCGGTTCGGCCAATCACGACACCAAGCTCGACTTCCCAATCGGTCTTCTCTGCACCGCGCGGAATGACCAGATCGTCATTTGGACCGACGATTGCCGATGTCGCCTTCATGAAGATGACCGGTTCGGGCGGAACGGCCATGCCGGATTCCGCAGCATGATCCGCATAATTAAGGCCGATGCAGATGAATTTGCCGATGCCCGTTATACACGGTCCAAGACGCCGATTGCCGCTGACAACAGGCAGGCTCTCGACGTCCAGGTCGCCGAGCTTGGCCAGCGCATCCGGATCGAGCACCGCGCCAGAAAGATCGCCCACCTTGCCAGACAGATCGCGGATTTGCCCCTTGGCATCGAGAACGCCCGGATTCTCCTGTCCCGGCTCGCCAAAGCGTAGAAACTTCATTGTCTATTCCTTCCAAGTATTTGGAGACTCAAACCGTCCAGCCGCCATCAATGTTATAGGCCTGACCCGTGGTATAGGTTGCGCCTGCAAGATAGACGGCAAGGTCAGCGATTTCTTCCGGCAAGCCAAGACGGCCCATGGGCTGACGCGCGATGAAGGCAGCGCGCGCCGCCTCATAGTCGCCACCAGCGCGCATGCGCTGCTCTAGCGACGGACTCTCGACCGTGCCGGGGCAGATCGCATTGCAGCGGATACCCTGCGTGATGTAATCGGCCGCGACCGCCTTGGTGAGCCCAAGAACCGCAGCTTTGGTTACACCATAGGCGAAGCGGTTCGGTACGCCCTTCACGCTGCTGGCAACCGAGGACATGTTGATGATCGCACCATCCCTGCGCTCGATCATGCCCGGCAGAACCGCCCTTATGGTGCGGATCATGGCGCGGACATTAAGATCGAGCGCAAAATCCAGATCCGCGTCGGGCATTTCCAGAATTGAGCCGCCATGGACGAACCCGGCGCAGTTGAACAGGACATCAATCGCGCCAATCTCGCTCATCACCTGATTGACTTCATCGGTCTTAAGCACATCGAGCTTGCGCGGCTGGATGCCGGCGTCCTTCGGCAGCGCGTCGAGCAACTGCTGGTTGATATCCGTCGCATGAACAATCGCGCCTTCGCGTGCAAAAGCTAGAGCCGACGCCCGGCCGATACCCTGCCCTGCTGCTGTAATCAGAACGCGCTTGCCTTCAAGCTTACCAGTCATTTCAAATCTCCATTCGACATTTCACAACGCCAGTCATGCACCTTGTGAGACCTTTTGAGAACCCAGCCTGATGCGGCAGATGGTGTGGTTTTCGAGAACCGGAGCGCAGTGGACATTTTCGTCCATGAGCACCGGAAGCGTAGAAAATCGCATCAGATGCCCGTCAGGGTGGAGTTATCAAAGGTCTATCAGTATTGCGCTCGGCAATCAGAATATGATCGGCAGCGAGGACCACCTCGTCGCGTTGATTGATGACCTCGCAGCGCTCGACCACGCGGCCACTCTCCGGACGTTTCGGATCGTCTTCCTTGGCGCTGATGGTGACGCGCGTGCGGATTGTATCGCCGATGAAAACCGGCCTGACGAAACGCAGCCGGTCATAGCCATAGGAAAATGCTACCGGATTGATCAGACTTGCCGTCAGGCCGACGCCGATGGAGAAGATCATCGTGCCATGGGCGACACGCTGGCCGAATGGTGTCGTCTTGGCGAATTCCGCATCCATATGATGGGGGAAGAAATCGCCCGTATGGCCGGCATGGACGACGAAATCTGTCTCAGTTATCGTGCGGCCCGTCGTTACCCGCACATGCCCGAGCTCATAGTCTTCGAAATAGATTGATCGTTCCGACATTCAGGCCTCCGGCTTCTTTGCGAGTGGCGTTGCCGGCGCCGCACTGGATTGGTAAGCGGCCTCGACCAGCGCCATGGTGTGCCAGGCGTCCTCGACAGAACTCACCAGCTCTGTATCCTCGCCACTGGCGAAGCGCTGCAGATTGGCCATGCGCCCGACAAAGGCATCGGGGAACCACGCTCCCTTCAGCGGAACATTGATCCAATCGGAACCGCCCTTCGGATAGATCATCAGCTCGTCGGGTTCGCCGCGCGGATAGTCGAGATTGACGCCGAGTTTCACATAGGCCGCGCCTTCCGTGCCGCCGATACGGAACTCGCACGCCTGAAACTTGCGGCCGAACTTGTGGTCGTGATTGACCGACAGCGAACAGCGCACCCTGTCGCCATAATCCAGGATTGCACTCGTCCGCGTCTGCGCCACCTTGTGGCCAGGGTGGCCGAGCGTCTTGGCATGCACGCCCAGTGGATTGCCGAGGATTTGCCGGATGAGATCGACATAATGGATCGAATGCATGGCGATTTCGACACGTGGCAGGTCGGAAAGGAAGGGCCAAAGCGACCACGGTGTATCGAGCGCCAGCCAGGCATCGAAGTCGATCACTTCGCCGAGCCAGCCTTGTGCGATCGCATCCTTGAGGGCCAGCATCATCGGCGCAAAACGCAATTGGAAGTTCGCCGCGGCCGTAATATTGCGATCGCGGCAAATCCGCAAAATTTCAGACGCTTCCCTTAGGTCGCTGCCCATTGGCTTCTGGATCAGCGCAAACGAGCCTGCCGGTAAGGCTTTTAGAATATCGGCATGACGCGCTGGCGGCGTCGCAAGATCAAAAATCGCGTTCTCCACCGCAGCAGCCTCAGCGGCTGAAGCATAGACTGTTGCGCCCCACTCTTCGGCCAGTTTCCGCGCTTTGGCCAGATCCGGATCGAACAGTCCGGCGATCGGGAAGCCGCCCTTGCGATAGGCCGGATAATGCGCGTCGCCGACAATGCTGCCAGCACCGAAGGTCACGATCGGTCGTGGCTTCGCCGGTAAGGGCCAGCTCTGCTGCAGGGATGCGGGATCAAAACTCATAACAATTCCTCATCAGTCGAGATGGAAGACTTCTTCCATCATCGCCCACCACTCACTTGCCGCGCGGGATTCCAGCGGTACCTGGCATGGCATGCACACAGCCCACCATTCCTTGTTCTTCGGATTGGTCGCCATCTTCGCCATGTCGGCGTCGAAGTCCGTGCCGTGATATTCCCATGTGCCGAACAGGATGTTCTCAGGTTCGCGCAGGAAGATCGTGTAGTTTCGGATATTGCAACTCGAAATGAGCTCGAGGATTTCCGGCCATACAGCCGCGTGCAGGCGCTTGTATTCGGCAACCTTGTCAGCGTTCAGCCCGACCATCATCCCCATACGCTGCATCGCATCAGCTCCGTATCTCGGTGGTGAACTCATCGATGCTGCGTGCCTTGACCGCACCCCAGTCCCAGTCGATACCGATGCCCGGTTGCGAAGGCGCGATGGCATAGCCATTTTCGATGCGCATCTGCGTCTGGGTGAGATCATCGAGCTGCGGGATATATTCGACATATTTGCCGTTCTGCACGGCACAGGTAAGGCTGACATGCAGCTCCATGAGGAAATGCGGGCAGACAGGAATGTCGAAGGTCTCGGCGGTATGCGCCACCTTCAGCCAAGGCGTGATGCCGCCAATGCGCCCGACATCGACCTGTACGATAGAGCAAGCCCGCTTTTGCATATATTCGCGGAAATGCCGGATGGAATAGAGCGACTCGCCAATGGCGATCGGCGTTTGCGTCGCCGCTGAAAGACGCACATGCCCGTCAATATCATCGGCGGGCAGCGGCTCTTCCAGCCAGGCCAGATCGACATCGCGCAAGACCTGCGAGCGGCGAATGGCCTCGTCCAGCGTAAAGCCCTGATTGGCGTCGGTCATGATCTCGAAACCCGAACCGACCGCATCGCGCACAGCCGACAAACGGTCCAGATCCTCAGATCCGTGCGGGCGACCGATCTTGACCTTGGCACCCTTGAAGCTTTTGGCCTTCGCCTGCAGTGCATCGTCAACCAGCGCCTGCTTTTCAATATGCAGCCAGCCGCCTTCTGTCGTATAGAGCGGGCAGCGATCCCTTGCCCCACCTGCGAGTTTCCACAATGGCAGGTTCTGCTTCTTCGCACGCAAATCCCAGAGCGCCGTATCGACAGCGGCAAGTGCAATCGCCGTGATTGCACCAATGGTCGTCGCATGGGTGGCGAATTCGAGGTCGCGCCAAATCGCTTCGATCTGATCCGCGTCCTTGCCAAGCAGGCGCGGAGCCAGATGATCGGAGAGCAACCGCATCACAGAAGATCCGCCCGTGCCGATCGTATAGCTATAGCCGGCGCCCACCGCACCATCGCTGTCAGTGATCGTGACGATCGGGGTTTCCTGGCTGACAAAACTCTGGATCGCATCGGTGCGCAGCACTTTCGGCGGCAGGTCAACCATGCGCAGTTCGACTCTTTCAATCTTTGCCATGGCTTTAACTCCGCAAGGTTTTACCGGTCTCGGGCGAGAACAGGTGCGCCTGTGACAGGTCGAAACTGAATTTTACCATTTCGCCCGCGCCTATGGGACGCGGATTGAGCATGCGCGACACCCATTCGCGCTGTGCCATGGTGACAAAGAGCAGCGTCTCATTGCCAAGCGGCTCGGTGATCGCAACGGGAAGCTCCATCTCGTGGACATCGGTGGCCTCTCCGGAATTCAAGCCATGACCGGTCGGGTAAATATCGTCTGGGCGCAGGCCGAAGATGACCTTGCCGCCCGCCGCAACCTTGCTGCGAAATTCGATCGGCAGCGGCAGGCTCTGCCCCCCAGCAAACATCAACTTGCCATCGGCGACCGTCGCCTCATTCAGGTTCATTGGCGGCGAACCAATGAAACCGGCGACGAAGCGCGTAGCCGGGCGCTTGAACACTTCTTCCGGCGTGCCGACCTGTTCGATATGACCATCGCGCATGATGACGATGCGGTCGGACAACGTCATCGCCTCCACCTGATCATGCGTCACATAGATCATTGTCGATTGTACCTTGGCGTGCAGGCGCTTGATCTCGGTGCGGACCTGCGTGCGCAGTTTCGCGTCGAGGTTGGATAGTGGTTCGTCGAACAGGAACACATCCGGCTTGCGCACGATCGCGCGCCCCATCGCCACGCGCTGGCGCTGGCCGCCGGAAAGCTGCGACGGGCGCCGGTCCATATACTTGTCCAGATCGAGAATTGCGGCGGCTTCGTTCACACGCGTGTCGATCTCGCTTTGTGCGACTTTGCCGATCTTCAGCGAGAACCCCATGTTTTCGCGCACGGTCATGTGCGGATAGAGAGCATAGGACTGGAACACCATCGAGATATTGCGGGCGCGCGGCGGCAGGTCATTTACCGGCTTGCCGCCAATTTCGATAACGCCGTCGCTGATATCCTCGAGCCCGGCGATCATACGCAGCGTCGTCGATTTGCCGCAGCCGGACGGGCCGACCAGCGCGATGAACTCGCGATCCTTGACGTCGAGGTCGATGCCATGGACCACATCGACATTGCCATAGCGCTTGACCAGCTTTTTCAGTGTTACGGGAGCCATGGATTAACCTTTCACCGCGCCGAACGTCAGTCCGGACACGAGATGCTTTTGGATGATGAAAGTAAGTGTGAGTGCCGGAATGATCATGACGACGGCCAGCGCGCACATGCCGCGCCAGTCGATGGTGAACTCCGACGTGTAGTCGAGAAGACCGACGGGCAGCGTCTTCGAATTCACCGAACGGGTGATCTGCGATGCCAGCGCATATTCATTCCAGGAAGTGAGGAAGGCAAAAATACCTGCCGAGGCGATACCAGGCCCGGCCAGCGGAAACTCCACCTGCCAGAACGCCTGCCAGCGCGTGCACCCATCGATCTGTGCGGCTTCCGCCAGATCCTTCGGCACCTGGCGGAAGAAACCATCGATCAGCCAGATCGTGAACGGCACGTTGAGTGCCACATAGATGAGGATCATCGCGAAATGCGTATCGATGATGCCGACCCGGGCGAAGATCATGAACAGCGGCAGTGAAAGAGCGATACCCGGGACGGCGCGTGTCAGCATGAAGCCAAGGAAGATTCCGGACTTGCCCTTGAACTTGTAGCGGGCAAACGCATAGCCGCCGGCCATACCAATGATGAGCGCGATGATTGTCGAGGTGATCGAGATGATCAGCGAGTTGCGGAAATACTCCCAGACAGGGATGCCGCCTTGCCCGGCGCCACCAAACATGGCGCGGTAGGCATCAAGGGAGACGTCCTGCGGTATCCACACCGGCGGCTTTGCCATGATCTCGACTGTCGGCCGCAGCGAACTGAGAACAATCCACAGACCCGGCAGGCAGATGACCAGCATCGCCAGGAATAGTCCAATGAGGTGCAGGACTTTCAGGCCACGGCGTTTGAGACGGTGAGAACTATTCTGGTCCATCTTACCACTCCGCTCCGATTTGCTGGCGGGCGGCCGCAAGCTTTCTGAAGAAATATACGGTGAACAGGATCGACAAAAGGATGGAGATATAGGCCATCGCATTGGCAAGGCCCATGCGTGCATCGCTATAGGCCGTCCTTCCGACCAGCGTCCATAGAAGCTCGGTTCGCTTGGCAGGCCCGCCATCGGTCATGATCTTCACGATGTCATAGGCGCGTGCCACGTCGAGCGAACGGATCGTCATGGCTATGAAGGCGAATGGCATCAGATAGGGCCAAGTCACGTAGCGGAATGTCTGCCACGGCGTGCAGCCGTCAACTCGCGCCGCTTCCACGGGCTCCTGCGGCATGGCAAGCAGCCCGGCCAGGATCAGAATGGCGAAGACGGCGGTTGACGACCAGATTTCGGCAATGATGATCGAAAACAGCGCCAGGTTGCCATCGATGAGCCATGGGATGGCGCTTGTCGTGAGACCCAGTGACTGCAGCGCATTGTTGACGAAGCCGATATTGTCGTTGAACAGGAACTTGAACTGGAAGCCGACAAGCACCGGCGAGAACATCATCGGAAACATCATCAGCGTGCGCAGGATGCGCTGGCCGCGCGTCGCCTTGTTGACCAGCATGGCAAGTCCCAGCCCGAGAAACATTTCGGCGTTCAGCGCGATGGTCAACAACAGGACCGTCCGGCCGAAAGCAGTCCAGAATTCGAGATTGGCCAAGACACTGACATAATTGCGAAAGCCGATGAAGACCCAGATCGACTCAGGCTTGGTCAGCCGGAACGGCGTGAAGCTGGAATAGAGCGAAAACACCAGCGGCAACACGATGACCGCAGCAAGAACGACAATGGCGGGCAGCAGCAGGAGCGTTGGCGCTGATAACTTGGGAAATTTCATCTGAAATATTGGCCTTTGATCTCTGCTTTGCCGCCTCTCCACCCTCCCCTTGTGGGGAGGGAGGCCGCGGAGCAGCCGGGAGGGGACCTGTTTTATTTCTTATTGATCAGCCGTGCTGGTCACAAAAATGCTTCTCCCCGGACCTGCCGTCCGTCCCTCCCCACTGTGGGGAGGGGAGGAGGAGGTGACGATTCCATCAAAGCTTGCCGGCGTCCTGCAGGATTTCGGTCGCCTTTTTGGCGGCGGTGTCGAGTGCCTCCTTCGACGTCTTGTCGCCGAGAATGGCCGCCTGCAGCTCCGGATAGACCGCATTGGAAATCTCGATCCACTCGGCAAGCGGCGGAACCGGGAATGCATTCTTCGCTTCTTCCTGGAAGGCGTTGAGGACTTCGGTCTTGTAGGGATCGCCCTTCGCCTGCTCGATGTCCCAGGCCCAGACGGCGGTACGCGTTGGCAAAGGCCCGGCTTTGGCTTCGAGCTTCTGGCTGTCCTCATTGGTCAGCCACCAGACGAGGGAGGCGGCCGCATCCTTGTGGGCGCAGGCTTCCGTCACCGAGAAGCCATGATGGCCGGACCAGCCTGTCCGCTTGCCTGAAGAGCCCGCCGGCGCGACCTTCACGCCGACATTGCCGGCAACCTTCGACGATTTCGGATCATTGAAGAAGCTGGCCCAGCCCGGCCAGTCCAGATTGATGGCGATGGAACCTGACGCGAAGCCCTGGCCAAGATCATCCCAGAGATAATTGGTCGTGCCAGCCGGAACGGCCTTGGCCTTGTAGAGATTGACGAACCAGTCAAGCGCCTTGATACCGGCTTCCGAATTGAACGCGGGCTTGCCTTTAGCGTCGATATATTCACCGCCCTCCGCAAGCACCATTTCATAGAAACGGCCATTGATCGCCTCTTCCTTGCCGGCAAACTGCGTGCCGTAGAAATCCGGCGCCTTGGTGAAGAACATCGCCTGGTCGGTGACCTGCTGCCAGGTGTCCGGCGGGGTCAGATCGTAGCCGTACTTCTCCTTAAAGGCTTTCTTGTTGCCCTCGTCCTCATAGAGGCTCTTCTGATAATAAAGCGCCGACACGTCGAACTGTGCGCGCGGCAGCATGATCAGCTTGCCATCAAGGGTCGACGATTTGATGTTGGTCGGGACGAACGCAGCAATCTCTTCGGCCGGTATAATCTTGTTCAGGTCGGTATAGATGCCCGGGTATTGCGGGGCGAAGGACGAATGATTCGAGCCGACACACCAGTTGAGGCTGCCCGAGGCAATGTCCGACTTGATCTCCTTGTCGAGTTCGAAGTGATTCTTCTTCGACAGGATATTGACCTTGGCGCCGGTAAGTTTTTCCCATTCGCCGATGCGCTCGTAGAGCGGCTCGTATTGCTGGCCGCCAATAAGCTTGGCGTCAATCGTCACGCCTTCGAATTTTCCCGGCAGATCTGCCGCAAAGGCAGCTTGCGCGCTGAGAATTGCAATCACGCCAGCTGAAACACTGGCCAACAGGTTCTTCATTGAAAATTCCTCCCCTTGGCGAGCACCGATCCTGGTTCTCGCAATTTTGAATACCCACATATGGGCGTTTCATTCATATACAAACATTAATAGACTTGACCGTCAAGCAAGGAAACTGCTTTCCTACGAATATGATCTTCGTATATGCATACGCGTTGAGGGGGAGATCCACATGACAGAAGAAGACGACAGCGACCGGTATCGCGCCCCGGCGCTCGATAAGGGACTGGATATTCTGGAACTTCTTTCCGGTATCGACGGCGGCCTGACCCAGGCGGAAATCGCCAAGTTTCTTGGCCGCAGTCCCAATGAATTCTATCGCATGCTCGACCGATTGGTGCGCCGCGGCTATGTCACGCGGCTTGAAGGCGACCGCTATTCACTGACATTGAAGCTGTTCGGCCTGGCTCAACTGCACGCTCCTGTTCGACGCCTCGCCTCCTATGCGACGCCGTTGATGCGCGACCTTGCCGTCCTCTCGAAACAGGCCAATCAGCTCAGTGTCTTTGACCGCGGCGCAGCGGTCGTGATCGCCCAGCAGGAAGCGCCCGACTATTGGGGCATTTCGATCCGGGTGGGCTCACATATCAGCCTTTTCAACACTGGGTCCGGCCATGTCCTGCTGGCTTTTCGCTCTGACGAAGAACGAGCCCTGATGATCGCCGAATCCGAAAAACGTGCCGACGATGTTGCGGAGCCGCCGGATTTCCGCGAGCGCCTGAACCAGATCCGCGAACGCGGCTATGAGATCATGCCTAGCGCGCAAACCGCTGGTGTATTCAACGTCTCGGCACCTGTCCTTGGACCTGACGGAAGAGCCATTGCGGCACTGACCTGTCCTTATATTCAGCTGCTCAACATTCCTGATGCGCCGGGTGTCGATGATGCACGCAAGATGCTCGTTGCTACTGCGCAAAAACTCTCGCAACTCGCCGGCGCCGACGTCATTCATTCGAGCGTTCTTCGCCAAGCTTGAACGGAGGAAGATCGACCATGTCACTTACGCCGATGATCGACACTCATCTACATTTGATCGATCAGTCAGCCCTGTCCTATCCATGGCTGTCGGGGGTTGTAGCCCTCAACCGCGACTTTCGCTATGAAGAATATGCGCTTCAAGCGCATCGCGCGGGCATCACCCAGGCATTGCACATGGAAGTGGATGTAGCGCCTTCCGATATTGAATCGGAGTCGGACTACATCGCAACCCTTGCAATTCGCGAGGGTAACCTGATCGCCGGCGCCATCGCCTCCTGCCGTCCGGAAGAGGATGGCTTTGCCGCTTTCCTCGAGCGCCAGCAGGCCAATCCCTTTGTAAAGGGATTTCGCCGCGTGCTCCATGTCATGCCGGACGATCTGTCGGAAAGCGCTCTGTTCCGCGAGAACATCAATCGGCTCGCAGGTACACGCCACACCTTCGACCTTTGTGTGCTGCCCAGGCAGATCGACAAGGCCATCGCGCTCGCCGACCTTGCCCCCGATGTCCAGTTTATACTCGACCATTGTGGCGTTCCCGATATCAAGGGCGACGGCCTGGACGACTGGCGTGGCAAGATCACCGATCTCGCCAAGCGGCCAAACGTGACTGCCAAGATATCCGGTGTCGTCGCCTATGCTGATGCGCAGACGTGGCGGGTCGAAACCCTCGAACCTTACGTGCTTCATGTCATTGAACGTTTTGGCTGGGATCGCCTCGTCTGGGGCAGTGACTGGCCGGTCTGCACGCTCGGCGGTGGTCTCGCCACCTGGGTTGCTGCAACCCACGCTCTGCTGTCCGGCTGCAGTGACAGTGAAAAGACCAAGCTGTTTTCAGCGAACGCAAAGCGGATTTGGAACTTGGCGTAATCGTACCAAACCCTCGCGCCCATCCGAATAGACTTGCCTGTAGCATCCTCCCGCTTTACCTCTGACATCAGAGCAAGCGAATATAGGCAGGAGCGACAATGGCAGCGCAAGTAAGCGGACCCGACCTTTTGAGTGTTGTCGTTCTGCTTGGCGCCGGGGTCGTCGCCGTGCCGCTGTTCAAACGGCTGGGGCTCGGCTCTGTCCTTGGCTATCTCGCGGCCGGTCTCGTGATCGGTCCGTTCGGCCTTAAATTCTTCACCGACCCGCAAACGATCCTGCATGTCGCGGAACTCGGCATTGTGATGTTCCTGTTCCTGATCGGACTAGAAATGCAACCTTCCAGGCTCTGGGGTCTGCGCAAGGATATTTTCGGCCTTGGCGCACTGCAGGTCGGGCTCTGCGCCGTGCTTTTGACGAGTGTCGGTATCGCGACGGGCTTTCCGATTGCCCAGTCGTTCGTGGCCGGCGCCGGTTTCGTCCTGACATCAACGGCCATCGTCATGCAATTGCTAGAGGAGCGCGGCGAAATCGCTTCGCCGCAGGGCCAGCGCATCGTGTCGATCCTGCTGCTCGAGGATCTCGCGATTGTTCCGCTCCTCGCCCTCGTCGCCTTCCTTGCACCGATGAGCACGACAGAGACCGGCGGCCTGCACTGGATCGATATGGGGATCGGTATCGGCGCCATTGTCGGTCTTGTCCTTGCGGGCAAGTACCTGCTCAATCCCCTGTTCGGATTTCTCGCCCAGTCGCGCGCCCGTGAGGTCATGACGGCTGCCGCGCTTCTCGTGGTGCTGGGTGCCGCGCTCGTCATGCAGGTCAGCGGCCTCTCGATGGCGATGGGCGCATTTCTCGCCGGCGTGCTCCTGTCTGAATCGACCTTCCGCCATCAGCTCGAAGCCGATGTCGAACCATTCCGCGGCATTCTGCTTGGCCTGTTCTTCCTTGCCGTCGGCATGTCGCTCGACCTCAGCGTTGTCGCGGCGAACTGGCATACGGTGCTGTTCTACGTTCTCGCCTTCAAGATCGTCAAGGGCGCCGGCATCTATATCGCGGCGCGGCTGCTCAAGTCCTCCAATCGCGAAGCGCTCGAGCGAGCGGTCATCATGGGGCAAGGCGGTGAATTTGCCTTTGTGCTCTATTCGACCGCGACCGCCGTCGGCATTCTTGATGGCGAGGCCAATGCCATCCTGACCGCTATCATCATCTTCTCGATGGTGCTCACGCCGCTGTTCATTCTCGCCTTGCGTCTCCTTCTGCCAAAAGAGGAGCAGGCGCTGGAGGGTGTCGAAATTGCCGAAGGCCTGTCCGGCAGCGTGCTGATCATCGGTTTCGGCCGTTTCGGTCAGATATCAAGTCAGCCCCTGCTGCTGCGCGGCGTCGATATCTCCATCATCGACAATGACATCGAGATGATCCAGGCCGCGGCACAGTTCGGCTTCAAGGTCTATTATGGCGACGGCACGCGCCTCGACATTCTCCATGCGGCAGGTGCTGGCCGGGCGCAGGCCGTCCTCATCTGCGTCGACAAGGCTGAAACCATTCTGACCATCGCCGCTCTCGTCAAGTCCGAATTTCCGCTCGTGCAGGTCTACGCGCGCGCCTATGATCGCGGCACGACAATCGAACTCGTCAAGCTCGGTGTGGAATATCAGATGCGCGAGACATTCGAATCGGCAGTGGTCTTCGGCGAAAACACCTTGATCGGCCTTGGCGTGGATCCGCAGGAAGCAGCCGACATCGCAGCTGACGTGCGCCGGCGTGACGCCGAACGGCTTGATCTGCAACTCGCGGGCGGCATTCGGGCCGGCAGCGACCTGATGAAGGGCAACGCGCCGGTACCGGGGCCGCTGGTCAAGCCGCGCCAGACGGGCCGCGCGCTCAATGAAGAGACCGCCAGCGTCCTGCCTTCGCCGCAACGCGCGGATGCAAATTGAACAAACGGGGGAGCAAAGCTCATGGCTGAGAGCGAGAACATTGCCGCCATCGTCGATTTCTGGCGCGAAGCCGGTCCAGACAAATGGTTCGCCAAAGACGAAGCGTTCGACGAGACCTGTCGCCAGCGCTTTCTCGACGATCATTATGCCGCCGCGCGCCGCGAACATGAGACTTGGGTGGAGACACCGGACGGCGCGCTCGCACTGATGATCCTGCTCGACCAGTTCCCACGCAATTTCTTCCGCGACACCGGCCACATGTATGCAACGGATGGCCTTGCCCGCATCTATGCCAGCCGAGCGCTGGAAAAGGGGCACGACCTGTCATTCATGCCGCAACTGCGCGCCTTCTTCTATCTGCCGTTCATGCATTCGGAAAATGTCGACGACCAGCGCCGCTCGGTCGAACTTTGCCGGGAGGGCGCCCCGGCCAACCTCGAATATGCCGATCATCACTATGATATTATCCGCCGCTTCGGCCGTTTCCCCCACCGCAACATCATTCTGGGGCGCCCTACGACTGAAGAGGAACAGGCGTTCCTCGATGGCGGCGGATTCTCCGGATAGAGTGACATTGATTGGCCTATTGCCTTTCTTGTGCTGGCCTCTTGAACGGTACCCTCCGGACTGCCATTATAGGTGCATCTGGCACCTTTCAATTTCACCGTGACCGCCAGTCAAACAGGGACTGACCGCGCATCGATGCCGGACGATCAATCTGAAGAGCCTCCAAGTCCGGACTTGCGAAGCATGCTGACCCTGCCTCTGCAGCGTCAGCAACCAATCCCCCTGTTTCCCGTTCTCCCTTCTGCCTGCATTTCAGGTGGGTCTGCGCTGTCTTTCGCAAGCGTATCCGCTTGTGAAGCCGCACGCTGATTTCATCATTAAGAGGATCTGACTCTCCAATGGACTGGACACTGGACTGGATTGCCGACCCCAATGCCTGGATTGGTCTTGCCACGCTTGTCGTGCTTGAGATCGTGCTTGGCATCGACAATCTCGTTTTCATCGCGATCCTCGCCGACAAGCTGCCCCCGCACCAGCGTAACCGAGCACGCCTTGTCGGCCTCTCGCTGGCGTTAATCATGCGCCTCCTGCTGCTCGTCTCCATATCCTGGGTTGTGAGGCTCACCACACCCCTGTTCAGCGTCGCAGGTCTCGAATTCGCCGGGCGTGACATTATCCTCATTCTCGGCGGCATCTTCCTGTTGTTCAAAGGCACAATGGAGCTGCATGAACGGCTGGAAGGCCATTTGTCCGCCAAGGAAAGCAATGCGGCCCATGCGGTCTTCTGGCAGGTGATTGCTCAGATTGTCGTCCTTGATGCCGTTTTCTCCCTCGACAGTGTGATCACTGCCGTCGGCATGGTGAAGTATCTTGAGGTCATGATGATCGCGGTGGTGATCGCTGTCGGCGTCATGATGCTGGCATCGAAACCCTTGATGACCTTCATCAACAAGCATCCGACTGTCGTCATTCTCTGCCTTGGCTTCCTGATGATGATCGGTTTCAGCCTGATCGTCGAAGGTTTTGGCTTCCACATCCCGAAGGGTTACCTCTACGCAGCCATTGGCTTCTCGGTACTCGTCGAAGCGGCCAACCAGGTCGGGCGGCATAATCGCGAGAAGCGCATCACCACAATGGATCTGCGCGATCGCACTGCCGGCGCGGTCCTGCGGCTGCTCGGTGGAGGGCGCGGCGATGCACCCCATTCCGACACGCTTGATGTCATCGCCGAGCACAGCGCGGCGGGCGAAGTGTTCCATCCAGAGGAAAAGGAAATGATCCGCGGCGTGCTCGATCTGGTCGAACGCCCGGTGCGCTCAATCATGTCGCCGCGTAACGAGGTCGAGTGGCTTGACCTTGACGAGACCAATGAGGAACTGCTCGCTGAAATCCGTACACTCAGCCACAGCCGCGTCGTGCTGGCACGCGGGCGAGTCGATGAATTCGTCGGCGTCGCGCTGACCAAGGATCTGTTGTTCGCTATTCTCGACGGTGGCAAGATCGACTGGGACAAGGTGACCCGCCAGCCGCTGATCCTGCACGAAAATGCCAATGTGCTGCGTGTGATGGAACAGCTGCGTGGTTCCTCGGTGCAGATGGGCGTGGTTCTCGACGAACATGGTTCGTTCGAAGGCGTCGTCACGCCGACCGACGTTCTCGAGGCCATTGCCGGCGACTTTCCCGAAGAGGGCGAGGAAAGCCCTGTTCTCGAACGCTCGGAAGATGGCAGCATGGTTGTCGATGCCTATATCGACATACGCCGGCTCGGTGGCCTGATCGAACGCGATCTAACGGACGAGGGCGACCGCTATACGACGCTCGCCGGCTATATCCTGTGGAATCTCGGCCATATCCCGGCCGAAGGCGAGAGACTGACCGTCGACGACCTTGAATATGAAATCGTCGAGATGGACGGCCGCAATATTGGCAAGGTACGCATCTCGCCGACACAAACGGCTGCCTTTATTTGAGGCTGACATGGCCCGGCTCCGCTTGTCCTCCCCACAAGGGGGAGGGTAGGAAATGCCTCCCTGGCTAAGAAAGTTCAGCTCAAGCTGCCTGCGGTGCCCAACTCGGAAACGGATAGCACAAGTCTTCCCATTTGTGCGGCGTGAACTCCGTCGCATTGACCAGGCAGGCATCGAGCTGCGCACGCAGGTCCGCTTCATTCATCGGATCAACCCCGATGAAAGCCAGTTCCTGCCGCCGGTCGCCCCAGACCGGATCGAGATAGGGCTTCATCGCAACCTGCCATTCCGGATGATCAGGCCAGCGACTCCTCGAAATTGACGCCCACCACAGGCCACGCTTTTCTGTCCGAACCAGAGCGCCCGCCTGGCTGAGCTCGCCCACATGGTCGGGCCGCGTTGCCAGCCAGAAAAATCCCTTGGCCCGAATCACGCCGGTCCAGTTTCTTTGGATGAAATCCTGAAACTTTTGCGGATCGAAAGGCCGCCGCTCGCGATAGACGAAGGACCGCACGCCATATTCCTCGGTCTCAGGCACATGATCGGCAAAGCCGTTCAGCTCCTTGTACCAGAGCGGATGCTCCTGCGCCTTGTCAAAATCGAAGAGGCCGGTGTTCAAAACCTCATCCAATGCAACCTTTGCGAAGTCTGTTTCGATGACCTTTGCATCGGGGTTCAAGGCACGGAGGATCTTGCGCGTCAGATCGCGATCGTAGAGCGATGCAGCGGATATCTTGTTGAGGATGATCACGTTCGCGAACTCGATCTGATCGACCAGAAGATCGACGAGTGTGCGATTATCCGCATCGCCAAGCGACTCGCCACGATCTTTCTGGAAATCGCTCGATGCGTAATCATTGACGAGGTTCGCGGCGTCGACGACGGTCACCATTGTATCAAGCCGCGATACATCGGAAAGGCTGTGCCCGTTCTCGTCACGAAAGTCGAACGTGGAGGCGACCGGCAAGGGCTCGGAAATCCCCGTCGATTCAATCAGCAGATGATCAAACCTGCCCTGCTCCGCTAACGCACGGACCTCCTTCAGGAGATCGTCGCGTAACGTGCAGCAGATGCAGCCATTGGTCATTTCGACAAGCTGTTCGTCGGTGCAAGAGAGATTGGCGCTGCCATCGCGCACCAGCGCCGCATCGATATTGACCTCGCTCATGTCATTGACGATGACAGCAACGCGGCGGCCTTCACGATTATTCAGAATATGATTGACAAGCGTGGTTTTTCCCGCTCCGAGAAAGCCCGAAAGGACGGTGACTGGCAGTCGATTGACTGTGGCTTTGTTTTGCATGACGATGCCTTTTTATGTAATAACATTACAAAACTGTTGATGAAAAAAGCGGAACCATAGCTCCGCTTTTGCTTGGGTTTGGTGTTCAGCTGCCGAGAATGGCCTTTTTGAACGTATCGATATTGTGATGCATCATGTCGATATAGGTGCTAGCGCCTTCTTCCGGCTTCGAAAGTGCATCCGAAAACAGCGTACCGCCGACATTCAGCTTGGTTTCGCTGGCGATCTGCTCGATCAGGCGCGGATTGGTGATGTTCTCGACAAAAATTGCCGAAGCCTTGTCTTCCTTGATCTGCTTGATGAGGGCCACGATATCGGCAGCCGATGCTTCGGCATCGGTCGAGATACCTTCAGGCGCGAGGAATTTCAGCCCATATTCATGCTGGAAATAGCCAAACGCATCATGCGAAGTAATGATCAGACGCTTTGATTCCGGAATAGAGGCGATTGCCGCCTTTACATCGGCTTCGGTCGCATCGAGTTTTTTTGTGTAGGCCGCGGCATTGGTCTTATAGATATCGCAATTCGCTGCGTCGGCATTGCAGAAGGCGTCGACGATGTTCGTTACGTAAATCTTGGCGTTGGCGATGGACTGGAAGGCGTGGGGATCATAGGCGCCATGCTCTTGCTTTTCCGCACCTGCGGCTCCGTGGTCATGATCTTCTTCGGCGCTCTTGATCGGCTCGACGCCCTTGGTTAGCTCGACGATGGGTGCCTTGGTGGCGCTGGCCTCGACAAGACGCGGCAGGAACCCCTCGAAATGCAGACCGTTGACCAACACCACATCGGCTGCGGCTACCGCAGCCGCGTCAGCAGGCTTTGGCTCGTAGACATGGGCGTCGCCGTCCGGTCCTACCAGCGTCGTGATGGAGACCTTGTCGCCGCCCACATTCCTGGCAAAATCGGAAATAACAGTGAAGCTCGATACCACTTTCAGACCTTCAGCCGAGGCGACAGAATATCCGGCACTAAGTAATAGTATAACATTCAACGCAATGGCGAGTTTGATGACCTTGATCATAGCGACTTCCTTCTGTTTCTAAGCTGTTCTGTGGCGATGCGGGCGCAGGCGGGTGTTGATAACACCACGTGAGCCGATGAGGATGGAGCAGAGGTAAATTGCACCGGCGGAAAGGATGATGGCTGGTCCCGACGGCACAGAGAAGTGGTAGGAGATCAGCAGCCCGCCCGCACACGAGACGCAACCGATGATGATGGCCAGCCCACACATGGGTCCGACCCGGGATGTCCAGAAACGCGCGGCAGCAGCCGGCAGCATCATCAATCCGACCGCGAGCAACGTCCCCAGCGCCTGGAAGCCGCCGACAAGATTGATGACCACCAGCGCCAGAAAGATGAAATGGACGGGCGTTCCGATTCGGCTGACCGAGCGCAGGAACAGCGGATCAAGGCATTCCGCGACGAGCCCGCGCCAGAAGATCGCCAACGTTATGACACTGATCGCAGAAATCATCCCGATCAGGCTCAGCGCCTCATTGTTGAGCGCCAGAACCGTTCCGAAAAGCACATGCATCAGATCGACATTCGATCCGCGCAACGAGACGATCAGGACGCCAAGAGCCAGCGAGATGAGATAGAAAGCTGCCATTGAGGCATCTTCCTTCTGGATCGTGAAGCGCGACACGGCACCGGCGCCGAGCGCCACGATGACACCGGCGATCAACCCGCCAATCGTCATCGGTACGATCTGCAGCCCATAGAGCAGGAACCCAACCGCAGCCCCCGGCAAGATCGCATGGGCCATTGCGTCGCCGGTCAGGCTCATGCGCCGCAACATCAGGAAAACACCGACCGGACACGAGCCAAGAGCAAGAGCGAGCGAGCCGATAAGCGCGCGCTGCATGAAACTGTAGTCGACAAAGGGAGCGATCAGGAAATCATACATGGATCACGCCACCTTTGGCCCGCTATGATCATGATCATCGTGGTGATGATGGGAATGCGTATGACCATGGCTGTGATCGTCATGTGCGGCATGCGCCGGATCGTCCTCGCACCATGGCGCACCTTCTTCCCAAGCCTCATGGAATTGCCGGGCATGCAGCAGATTCTCCGGGCGTAAGGTTTCGCGCGATTCGCCCCAGGCAATCGGCTTGCGTGCCAGCAGCAGCGTCTCGGGAAAATGCTCGCGCACCAGATGCAGATCGTGCACAACGACCATGATCGTGCGCTTTTCGCCATGCCAGCGCTTGATCAGCTCAATGAGATCGCTCACCGTCTTGGCGTCGATCGCATTGAACGGTTCGTCCAGCAGGATCAGATCCGCATCCTGGACCAGCACCCTTGCGAACAGCGCGCGCTGCAATTGTCCGCCGGACAGCGTGTCGATCGGGCGCTTCTCAAAACCTTCGAGCCCGACGCTCATCAATGCCTTGGATACTCTTTCGCGATCATCTGATGTAAAGCGGCCAAGCAGGCCGCGCTTGGGCCAAAGGCCGAGCGATACCAGATCGATTACACGCGCCGGAAACGACCGGTCGAGCTCGGACTGCTGCGGCAGATAGGCTATACGAACATCGTTCTCGACTGTGCACGAACCGGACATCGGTTTCAGAACACCGACAATACCTTTCATGAGTGTCGACTTGCCTGAACCGTTGGAACCGACGACCGCTGTTAATGAGCCACGTTTGATGCTTCCGCTCAAATGATGAACGGCCGGGTGGCGATGATAGCCAAGCGTCAGATCGTTAAAGGTCAGGCATGATTCAGTCATTCGAATATCCGCATCCGGAAACGCGACGGGGCGGTTGGCCATGTCGCAGCTTGCCATTTCGATATGTGATGTTATTACATTAGTCAACAATGGCGAATTTGAGAACAGTGGAAATTCAGGTCGTCAATTCATAATTGCATCGACCTGATCTACCCACTGGCGTCAGAAGAAAAAAATTCCTATCTCTAGGCTGTCACCAAGGAGCGCATAAGGCATGACATCGACGCAGGAGCTGACCAAAAACCAATCCCTGGTTTTCAATGCATTGGCTCGCGCTGATGGCCCGCTCAGCGCCTATACAATCCTCGACCAACTGCGCGGCGATGGCTTCCGTGCCCCGCTCCAGGTCTACCGAGCCCTCGACAAATTGCTCGACTACGGCATGATCCACCGGCTTGAAAGCATCAATGCCTTCGTCGCCTGTTCGCATCCGCACAGCCATAGCCACAGCCATGGCATGATCGCTTTTGCCATTTGTGAGAAATGCGGACAGGTCTCGGAATTCTCCGACGATGTCATCACCGCCCGTGTGCGCGAATGGACCAGCAGCAACGGCTTCAAGCAGTCCAAGACAACGATCGAAATTCGCGGCGTTTGCGCCAGCTGCGGGACTGCCTGAGCCCAAGGCTCAGTGCTTGTAGGCTTTCAGGAACAGATCAACACCCGACGTCACCGTCTTGCGGATAAGTTCTTGCGACGGAGCAGTCGCCATGCAACCAAACAGGCGCTTCTTGAACATGCCCGACATGAACAGATCCGCCAGCTGATAGGTGGCAAGTTCGGTGTCATCAATATCGAGTGTGCCCGCGGCCACATGTTTTTCGATGAGCGCTCGCATCAGAGCCTGTCCGCGTCTTGGACCTCTCTCATAGAACTCGCGGCTCATCGACGGCATGCGCTCGGCAACGCCGATCACCACGCGTTGCGCACGAATGACGACATCGGACGTAACGACCGTCGCCAAGGCTGTTCCGAACTCGATCAGCGCATCGCGGAGATCCCCATCGCTTTCCAGCGCATGGTAGATATCGGCGAACAGGATTTCGCGATAATGGTTGCAGAGCTCCATGAAGAGCTCTTCCTTGCTGTCGAAGTAGACGTAAATCGTCCCTTTGGACACACCAGCTTCACGGGTTATGTCGTTCATGCTCGCGGCATCGAAGCCCATCTGCGAAAAAACGCGATTTGCACCCTCGAGTATCTGCTGGCGCTTGGCCGGATCCTGTCCTGCCGCAAGGCGGCTGGGGCGTTCCACGTCAGTCATGAAATCTGCATCTGACACCGTCGTTGATGAAACGGCTGGCTTCGTAGATGACATCTTAGCCTAATTTCCTCATTTTCGATTCTTTTTCGAACCAATCGGTTCGATCCACTTGATATGCGCTCCCATTTGCGCTATGTCAATGATCGAACCGATTGGTTCAATCACTTTTCCGAGTGAATTTCTTGAGAAAGAGCCATCAAATGTCCGCGTCGAAAGCAACGAATGAAGCTGAGATCCGTCAGTTTCCAGCCCCGGCTCCTGCTTCAAAAGCTGAAGCACCAGCAAAGGTCGAAGCACCGCAACCCGATGTTGTAACCAATACACCGGCCCCGCCCAAGCGCTCCGCAAAGCGCTTAGCGCTGCCTGTTTTGATTATAGCAGCGGTAGGCGCAGGCGCCTGGTACGGTCACGATTGGTGGACGACCGGCCGCTTCATGGTTTCGACCGATGACGCCTATGTTCAGGGCGACATCACGGCGATTGCCCCGAAAGTCACGGGCTATATCGATACGATCAATGTGGTTGCCAACCAGCGCGTCAAGGCCGGCGATCCATTGATTACACTCGACAATGGCGACTATACGATCGCGGAGAATCAGGCCGAGGCCCAGATAGCGACGCAAAAGCTGTCGCTCGACCGCATCAAGGCGCAGACCGAAGCAGCCAAGGCTTCGCTGCAGCAGGCGCAAGCCGGCAAACAGGCGGCCCAGGCCGTACTGACCAACGCACAGGCCGCATCAGTCCGCGCTAACCAGCTGCATGCGACACGCTTCGCCTCGCAGTCCCAGCTTGACGATGCGACTGCCGCCCTTGATCAGGCAAAGGCCAATATTGCATCTGCCGACGCGCAGATTGCCACTGCCGTTGCCAATGTCGGCGTGCTTGAAGCCCAATACAAGGAAACCGAAAGCTCAATCGCTTCGCTGCAGCTCGCCAAGGACAAGGCCGCGCGCGACCTCGGCTTCACTGTCATCCGCGCTCCGGTCGACGGCGTTATTGGCAATCTTGCCGCCAAGAAGGGTGATCTCGTCAGCCCCGGCCAGCGTCTCGCCGCGCTCGTTCCGGTAAACGCTCTCTATATCGACGCGAATTACAAGGAAACGCAGCTGCGTGACATCGTCGTCGGTCAGAAAGTCAAGGTCCGGGTTGATGCCCTGTCCGGTGATACGTTCGAAGGCACCGTCGCCTCGGTGGCTCCTGCGTCCGGCGCAGTCTTCTCCCTGCTTCCGCCGGAAAACGCTACCGGCAACTTCACCAAGGTCGTGCAGCGCGTGCCCGTTCGCATCGCCCTGCCCGCCGATGTGCTGGCAAGCGGTAAGCTGCAGGCCGGTCTGAGCGTGGTCGTCGACGTCGATACGCGCACAAGCCCAGCAACCTAGTAACAACACCCTCCGGATAGGCCGAAGATCATGTCGAACGCCACCACTGTTGGTCATGCTGGAGCACCTGCTGTTCCGGACGAGCATATCGATCCGAAGAAAGCCATCGCCTTCCTGGCGATGGTGTTCGGCATGTTCATGGCCATTCTCGATATCCAGATCGTCTCGGCGTCGCTCGCAGAGATTCAAGCAGGCCTGAGCGCAAGTTCCGACGAGATTTCCTGGGTTCAGACGTCCTATCTGATCGCCGAAGTCATCATGATCCCGCTCTCGGGCTTCCTCGGCCGGCTGGTATCGACCCGTATTCTGTTCTCGGTTTCCGCCGCGGGCTTCACCGCAGCCAGTATCCTCTGCGCTACGGCAACGAATATCGACCAGATGATCGTCTACCGCGCCATTCAGGGTTTCATCGGCGGCGGTATGATCCCAAGCGTGTTTGCGGCTGCCTTCACGATCTTTCCGCCGTCAAAGCGCTCCATCGTTTCCCCGATGATCGGTCTGGTTGCTACCCTTGCACCGACCATCGGACCGACAGTCGGCGGCTATCTGAGCAACGCCTTCTCCTGGCACTGGCTCTTCCTCGTCAACGTCATCCCTGGTATTGCAGTGGCGATTGCCGCCTGGAACCTCATCGATTTTGACAAGGGCGACCGCTCATTGCTCAACAAGTTCGACTGGTGGGGTCTCGCTGCCATGGCCGCGTTCCTCGGCTCGCTTGAATATGTGCTGGAAGAAGGTCCGCGCAACGATTGGTTGCAGGATCATGCTGTCTATTATTGCAGCATTGTCATGGTCATTGGTGCAGTGGTGTTCTTCTACCGTGCCTTCACGGCGGAACAGCCGATCGTCGATCTGTTTGCGTTCAAGAATCTGAACTTTGCCTTCGGTTCGGCTTTCTCCTTTGTCCTCGGCATCGGCCTTTATGGTCTAACGTATATCTATCCGGTCTATCTTGGCCGGATCCGTGGCTACGACGCCCTGATGATCGGTGAAGCGCTCTTTGTCAGCGGCCTTGCCATGTTCATGACCGCCCCGGTAGCCGGCTTCCTCTCCGGCCGGATGGACCCACGCATCATGATCATGACCGGTTTTCTCGGCTTCGCCGCAGGCACTTGGACCATGACCCATCTGACGGCAGACTGGGATTTCTATGAATTGCTGATCCCGCAGATCTTGCGCGGCTGCTCGCTGATGCTATGTATGGTGCCGATCAATAATCTGGCGCTTGGAACGCTACCACCAGCCCGGCTCAAGAATGCCTCAGGCCTCTTTAATCTCATGCGTAATCTCGGCGGCGCGGTTGGCCTCGCCGTGATCAACCAGATCCTGACCGATCGCGGCGCGATCCACTATGCGCAGCTTTCCGAGAACGTCCACTGGGGCAATCCCGAAGCAGAAGACCTCATAGCGACGATGACCAGGAATTTCACTTCCAATGGTCTTGATGGTCCAACCACCGCGCTCAGCAAAGTCTCTGGCATGGTGCACCAGCAAGCGTCGCTGCTATCGTTCATGGATGTTTTCTACATCCTGACCATGCTGTTTGCCTCGCTTGCAGTCTTTGCCATCATGATGCGCAAGCCAGGCGCTCCGGCTCCCGGTGGCGGCGGCGGACATTGAGGATTCGCTCTGGCCGGCCGCCGGCCAAGCGAGGATTTGGCAAGAATAAGCTTAGCCCCCTAAGGTAATTTTTCACTGGTCAAGCGCTGGCTTCTAGCGGCAATGTCGCAACCAGATTAAAGCGACGCTCATTATCCGGCTAATTGCCGCAACTGCGAATATTTTTGTCGTTGATGAACCAATTTAAACATCAAGGGGTTACGCCAGAAATTTACCCTTTGGCTGAATTGCTAAGCCACGAAAAAAGTGGTTCACTCCCGTTCACTGCTCAGGAAAACAACGTTCACGGCCATGTCATCGGTCTGTCATCCAACTGACACGAGACACCTATATCGGGAGGCTGAACGTCGAAACAGAGCCAATGACGTATCGCTTAAACAGGGGTGTTAAAAATGGTTGGTTACTCAAAACGCGCGCTCGCGCTGTCGACAGCTCTGCTGTTCGCGGGCACAACAATTTCATTCGCCGATGCACCGGCGGAACTCGTCGCTGCTGCGAAGAAGGAAGGCTCGCTCACAACTATCGCGCTGCCGCATGACTGGTGCGGTTACGGCGACATTATTGCAGGCTTCAAAGCCAAATATGGCCTCGAAGTCAACGAGTTGAACCCGGACGCCGGTTCGAAGGACGAAGTTGAGGCAATCAAGGCGAACAAGGATAATAAGGGGCCACAGGCGCCTGACGTTATCGATGTTGGTCTTTCGTTTGGCCCAGATGCCAAGAAAGACGGTCTGACGTTGCCCTATAAGGTTTCCACCTGGGATTCGATCCCGGCGGCGTTGAAGGATGCTGACGGCCATTGGTATGGCGATTACTACGGCGTCATGGCGCTTGAAGTGAACAAGGATATCGTCAAGAACATCCCGAAGGACTGGGCTGACCTGCTCAAGCCGGAATATGCCAACAGCGTTGCGCTGGCCGGCGACCCGCGCGCATCGAACCAGGCTATTCTTGCTGTGTCTGCTGCTGGCGCATCGACCGGTGCCAAGCCTGGCACGACAGGCGGCGAAGCCGGCCTGAAATATTTTGCCGAACTCAACAAGGCTGGCAATTTCGTCCCGGTTATCGGCAAGTCCGGCACGCTTGCGCAGGGTGCGACGCCTATCATCATCACCTGGGATTACAACGCCCTGGCCGGTCGCGATACACTTAAGGGCAATCCGCCGGTTGAAGTGGTAGTGCCTGCCTCCGGCGTCCTTGCCGGTGTCTATGTTCAGGCCATCAGCGCATATGCGCCGCATCCGAATGCCGCCAAGCTCTGGATGGAGTATCTCTATTCCGACGAGGGGCAGATCGGCTATCTGAAAGGCTATTGCCACCCGGCACGTTTCCAGGATCTGGTGAAGAACAACAAGGTACCGAAAGAAGTCCTCGACAAGCTTCCGCCTGCGGCAGCCTATGAAAAGGCATTCTTCCCTACTCTTGACGAGCAGGCGGCCGCCAAGGAAGCCATCACCAAGGGTTGGGACAAGGTCGTCGGCGCCAACGTCAAGTAATTTCTGACTATTGCATCCCCGCGGAGCTATCCGCGGGGATTCCTGTTTTCCATGACGCAACGTGCTATTTTGTGCAGGCGCGATCTGGATAAATCTATAGTCGGGTTGCTTGTCTCACAATTGTGCGACGGCAACGAGTTGGAACCCAAGAAGCGGTCTCGAAGACACAAATGAGTGTGATTTCAGAAACTGGTCCCGCAAGTCCGGCTATCACGCCGGAGCGCAAGCGCCTGTCGCTCGACTGGCTTGGCGTCATGCCATTCATGATTTTTGCCGTGATGTTCCTGGTGCTGCCAACGATTTATCTTGTGGCAGGCGCCTTTCAGGACGCGCAGGGCAATCTCACCCTGGCCAATATGGTCAATCTCTTCCAGCCATCGATCCGCGACGCCTACTGGATATCGATCAAGATCTCCCTGGCATCCGCTCTATTGGGCGCAGCGATCGGCTTTTGTATCGCCGCCGCCGTCACCCTTGGCGGACTACCAAGCTGGATCCGCTCACCGCTGATGACCTTTTCCGGCGTCGCGTCGAATTTCGCCGGCGTTCCGCTTGCTTATGCCTTCCTGTTCACGCTTGGGCGTACTGGCCTCGTCACCTACCTGCTGATCAACATTTTCGGCTTCAACCTCTATGCCCATGGCTTCAATCTGCTCAGCTTCTGGGGCCTGACGCTCACCTATCTGTACTTTCAGATCCCGTTGATGGTCCTCATCATCGCCCCTGCCCTCGACGGGTTGAAGCGTGAATGGAAGGAAGCAGCACTCATTCTTGGCGCGACCGGCCCTCAATACTGGCGCATGGTTGCTTTCCCAATTCTGTGGCCTGCGCTGCTCGGTACCATTCTCCTGCTTTTCGCCAATTCCTTCGGCGCGATCGCGACAGCGTATGCGCTGACCGGCTCGTCACTCAGCATCGTGCCGATCGTCCTCTACGCGCAGATCCGCGGCGATGTGTTGCAGGATCCGCAGCTTGGCTATGCCCTGGCCTTCGGCATGATCGTCATCACCGGCGTTTCCAACGGCATTTACATCTGGATGCGTGCCCGCAGCGAGCGGTGGCTCAAATGAAAACAAATCGTTTCTGGTCCTGGATTGCCCTCGCCTTCGGCATTCTCTACTTCATCTTGCCGCTGCTTGGCCTGCTCGAGTTTTCGCTGCGCATGCGTCGCGGCACCTATTCGTTCGATGCGTATTGGGTAGTGTTAAGCGATCCGGGATTTCAGGCGACGTTCACCTTTTCCGTCGTCATGGCAATCGCAACAATCATCGTCGGGATCGTTCTCGTCGTTCCGACTGCCTATTGGGTGCGATTGAGGCTACCTGGCTGGCGGCCATTTATAGAATTCATCACGCTGCTGCCGCTCGTTATTCCTGCAATTGTCATCGTGTTTGGCTATATCCGCCTCTACAACACATCTTCGATCCTGCCCCTGACTGGATCGGCAATGGGAACGAATATCCTGCTCTGCCTCGGATACACGACGCTCGCCTTGCCCTATATGTACCGCGCCGTCGACACCGGCCTTGGCGCGATCGATATCCGCACAATGACCGAAGCCGCTGAAAGCCTCGGAGCGAGCCGCATCACCATCATGTCGCGCATCATTCTCCCGAATGTGCTCGTCGCAGTCCTGTCCGGCGCCTTCCTGACTTTCGCCATCGTCATTGGCGAATTCACCATGGCGGCGCTGCTCAATCGACCGGCATTTGGCCCGTTCCTGCAGTTGCTCGGGGCCAATCGTGCCTACGAACCGGCAGCACTCTCCGTGATCGCCTTTGCCATCACATGGGTCTGCATGGGCCTCATCCAGATCGTTACCCGTTTCAACAAGTCCCTCGCCGCGACCAAGCGATAAGCCGGAACCTCACTCATGTCCTTTCTCAGCATCAGCCATTTGAAAAAGAGTTTCGGAGCAACCACCGTCGTTCATGATTTCAATCTGGACATCCAGAAGGGCGAATTCATATCCTTTCTTGGACCAAGCGGTTGCGGCAAGACCACGGTCCTGCGCATGGTTGCAGGCTTTGAAACACCGACCTCCGGCACGATCAGCATTGGCGGCAAGGATGTCGTCAATCTGAAGCCGAACCAGCGCAATATCGGCATGGTGTTCCAGGCCTATGCGCTCTTTCCCAATATGACAGTCGCGCAGAATGTCGCCTTCGGTCTGAAGGTTGCCAAGAAGGCGCAAGCCGAGATCAACGCGACCGTGCATGAAATGCTGTCGCTGATCAAACTCGACCACCTTGCCGAAAGGTTCCCCTACCAGCTCTCGGGCGGCCAGCAGCAGCGCGTGGCGCTCGCGCGTGCACTTGCCACCAAGCCGCAGGTTCTCCTGCTGGATGAACCGCTCTCGGCTCTTGATGCCAAAATCCGTGTTTCCCTGCGCGAGGAAATCCGGGCGATCCAGCGTAAGCTTGGCATCACCACGATCTTCGTCACGCATGACCAGGAAGAAGCCCTTTCGATCTCCGATCGCATCGTCGTGATGTATGAAGGCAATGCCGAGCAGGTCGGCGCACCCTTCGAGATCTACAATCAGCCCGCCTCGCGTTTCGTGGCCTCCTTCGTCGGTACCCTCAACACGCTGGACGCCACGGTGCGCGATGCAGCATCGGGCGTCATCAGCATCGATGGCAAGGATATCGCGATCGACCGGACTCGCCTCAACGGCCACAAGACTGGCGACAAGATTTCACTCGCTGTCCGCCCGGAAGCCGTCAGCCTCGGTGAAGCCACCGACAAGCGTGAAACCACGCTCGATGGCAAGATCAACAGCGTGCATTTCCTGGGATCGGTCATCCGCATCCGCGCATCGCTCGGCGAAAACACCGTGTCTTTCGACACCTTCAACAATCCGAGCGCCCCTCCGCCAGAACCCGGTGAAGACGTCAAGGTCAGCCTTGCCGCGAAGGACCTGCTGGTTCTGGGGCATTAGGGCAAAGCAGACCTGAGCCAACGCGACAGAATCGTAATGGCAACATAGATCGGCGCAAACGTCACGAAACTAATGATCACGCTCCCGAGTGATTGGGCGGGGTTCCACAGGAAGATCACAAGCCAGCCCGAAAGCAATGCCGCGTCGAGGAATAGCCGTCCAAGATATGGGCCTGAGAAGAAGTGATTGCTAGGGTCGATGGGGCAAAGGCCAGCTACGCCACGACCCGCCAGCAAATAGAGCGCTGTCGCCAGCGCTTTTACAAAGGCGAGGCTTCGACCGTCGTCAAGCAGATAGAAACTCATGCCAAAAGCCAATGCCATCATCGCGCCGTGGAACAAGTATTGAAATGCAATTGCTTTAGCAGCGCCGTTGGCAGGTTCGTTCACGGTATCCTCCGGATTGGCATGCCCTAAGAGTAGCACGAATGTCGGTGGAGATAATCGCTACCAAAGTCACACAACGCGTGCGATTCAAAGCAGATGGGACGCTGTTTCCAGCGCCCCATTTCAGTTTGACGCTCAAGGGGTTGCCCGACAACTAACCCGCAATCGCCTCGTCCAGCAGCTTCAACGCTGCTTTCTTCGTCAGTTTGACCGGATTGCCGCCAGCCGTTGGATCGACAATGGCCATGTCGGCAATCAGTTCTTTCTGCTTCTTGGTCATGTTCAGGTCCTTGATCAGACCCGGCAGAGTGTGCGGCACCTTCAGTTCCTTGCGCAGCTTCAGCACCGACTTTGCGAACCCGTCGAAGCCACCCTTGATGCCGATATAGCTGGCTAGGCGGGCAATTCGCTCCTCCACCGCATCGCGGTTGAACGCCAGCACATAGGGCATGAACACCGCATTGGTCATGCCGTGATGCGTGTCGTAGAGCGCACCGATCGGATGCGATAGCGAATGGATCGCGCCGAGGCCCTTTTGGAAAGCTGCTGCACCCATCGCTGCAGCGCTCATCATATGCGCCCTCGCAGTCAGGTCCTTGCCATTGGTAAAGGCCTTCGGCAGGTTCTCGAACACCAGCCGGATGCCTTCAACCGCGATGCCGTCCGCCATCGGGTGATACCCCGGAGCGCAATAGGCCTCGAGGCAATGCGCCAGCGCATCCATGCCGGTCCCGGCAGTGATGAATGCCGGCATGCCAACCGAAAGCTCGGGATCGGCAATTACCACCGCCGGCAACAGCTTCGGATGGAAGATCACCTTCTTCGTATGCGTTTCCTCATTGGTGATGACACCGGCGCGCCCGACTTCGGAGCCCGTTCCCGCCGTTGTCGGCACGGCAACGATTGGCGCGATCGCATCGCTGTTGGCGCGTGTCCACCAGTCGCCCACATCCTCGAAATCCCAGACCGGCCGCGTCTGCCCCGCCTGGAATGCGATGAGCTTGCCGAGATCGAGCGCCGAGCCGCCGCCAAAAGCGATGACGCCATCATGCTTGCCCTTCTTGAACACCGCGATGCCCGCAGTCAGATTGGAATCGACCGGGTTTGGCTTGACGTCCGAAAACACGCCGTAACGCACCTTCGCATCGTCGAGGATTTTCAAGGTGCTCGCCACCACTGGCAGCTTGGCGAGGCCAGGATCCGTGACGAACAAGGGCTTCTTGATCCCCGTCGCCTCCAGAACCTCCGGCAGTTCCTTGATGCGCCCTGCACCAAAGCGGACAGTGGTCGGATAGTTCCATTTGGAAATGAGTTTGCTCATGTCATGCTCTTTCAGAAAACAGAGAACTTATATTGCTTCACGCAGGTGATAGGATTTCGGCCGGGTCAAATTGCCGTAACCGATGGCCGACATGGCCGCCCCTTTGCCCGTCTCCTTGACACCGGTCCATACCAGCGCCGGGTCGATGTAGTCGCAACGGTTCATGAACACAGTGCCCGTCTCGACCCGGTCGCCGATGGCCGCCGCGTGATCCGTATCAGTGGTCCAAAGTGACGCCGTCAGCCCGTACTGGCTGTCATTCATCAGCGCGACGGCTTCCTCGTCATTGCGCACCTTCATGATGCCGACGATCGGGCCGAAGCTCTCTTCGCGCATGACACTCATCTGGTGGTCGACGCCGGTTAATACTTCCGGTGCAAGGTAGGGCGAGCCGACCTTGTCATTGGCAACGCTCATATTGACATGCGCCTTGGCACCCTTGCGCAGGGCTTCGGCCTTCTGCTCGCGTACCAGATCGGCAAAGCGCGTCTGCGCCATGGGTCCCATCGTCGTTGCCGCATCCAGCGGGTTGCCGACCACATACTGCTTGGTGAGATCGATGAAGCCGTCGACGAAGCGGTCGTAGACCTTTTCATGCACATAAATACGCTCGATACCGCAGCAGCATTGGCCCGAATTGAAGAAAGCGCCATCGACGAGATTGGCAACTGCGTGGTCGAGATTGACGTCCGGCAGCACATAGGCCGGATCTTTGCCGCCAAGCTCCAGTCCCAATGTCATGAATGTCCCGGCCGCCGCCTTTTCGATGGCGCGGCCGCCGCCAACGGAGCCGGTGAAATTGACGTGATCGATACGGCCAGAACCCAGAAGTTTTTCCGTCTGGGCATGACTGAGAACGATGTTCTGGAACACGCCTTTCGGCAGACCCGCCTTCTCGAACGCCTGCGCAAAGCGCTCACCAACAAGCAGCGTCTGAGCCGCGTGCTTCAGGATCACGCTGTTGCCTGCCATCAGCGCCGGGATGATCGTGTTGACAGCTGTAAGATATGGATAGTTCCACGGTGCGATGACCATGACCACGCCAAGCGGCGCATGTTTGATATAACGGCGGAAACCGGGCTTGTCGTTCTCGACGACAGGTGCGAGTGCCTGTTCGGCAATCCTGACCATGTAGCGCGTGCGTTCTTCGACACCGCCCTTCTCGCCGCCATAACGCACCGGCCGGCCCATCTGCCAGGCGATTTCCGACACGATCTCGTCATTCATGGCAAGGAGCGCATCGAGCGCCGCCAGGCACAGGCGGCCGCGCTCGGCAATGCTTGTCTGCGCCCAGTCTGCCTGCACCTGCTTTGCAGATTCCACAGCGGCATCGATGGCCTTGTCGGTTGCGATGGGACGTTCCGCATAAACAGAGCCGTCGATCGGGGTAATCAGTTTGACCGTCTCGGTCATGGCAAAACCTCACTCATTTGATTCAAAGACCCCTCCCCATCGCTTCGCTCCGTCCCTCCCCACAAGGGGGAGGGAGGCTGCGCAGCAGCAGCGAGGGGTATTCCTGCATTCCACTTTCTTCAATACCGTTCGAAGCCGCGATGCAACTCCCAGTCGGTTACCCGACGGTCATATTCGAACTGTTCCCATTTGGCGGTGTGTAAGTAATGCTCAACGACATCTTCACCCAACGCCTCTTTCAGCATCTTCGAGCGCGCGAGCGTATCGGTAGCATCCCGCAATGTCTTCGGGATTTCCCTCAGGCGAGCGCCACCATAGGCATCACCCTGGAACGGCTTGGCGAGTTCCAGCTTCTCATCGATACCAGCAAGACCTGAAGCGATGAGTCCGGCGAAGGCGAGATAGGGGTTGAGATCGGCACCGCCGATGCGGCATTCGATCCGGATACCCTTCGTCCCCTCGCCACACAGGCGAAAGCCTGCAGTGCGGTTGTCGAGGCTCCACACATTCTTCGTCGGTGCAAAAGTGCCCGCCTGAAAGCGCTTGTAGGAATTGATATAGGGCGCAAGAAAATAAGTGAAATCGTCGGCATATTTCAGCTGTCCCGCCACCCACTGCCGCATTAGCGGTGACATCGTGTGTTCAGCCTTCTTGTCGTAGAACAGCGGTGTCCTGCCGTCCGCGCTCCACAGCGAATTGTGGACATGGCTGGAGCTTCCGGCCCGCGAGTAGTCATATTTCGCCATGAAGGTGATCGCCTTGCCCATCTGGGTGGCGATCTCCTTGCAGCCATTTTTCATGATCACATGCCGGTCGGCCATTTCCAGCGCCTCGGCATAGCGCACATTAATCTCTTCCTGCCCGGGGCCCCACTCGCCCTTGGAATTCTCCACCGGAATACCTGCATCGAAGAGCCCGTTGCGGATGGCGCGCATCACCGCGTCTTCCTTGGTGGTCATCTGGATCACATAATCCTGGATATAGGGCGACGCCGTCGCCATGCCCGTCCAGTGCTTTGCACGGGCACTCTCATAGGTCTCGTCGAAAAGGTAGAACTCGAGCTCTGAAGCAAAATAGGCAAGATAACCGCGCTCCTTCAGCCGGGCGAGCTGGCGCTTCAAAATGCTGCGCGGCGAATGCGCCAGGTCCTCGTGATGGTGATGATCGAGAATGTCGCACAGAACCAGCGCGCATTTTTCCAGCCAGGGGATATGGCGGATCGTCGAAAGATCCGGCTTGATGACAAAATCGCCATAGCCCTGCTTCCAGCTCGCGGCCTTGTACCCCGGCACCGGCTCCATATCGATATCGTTGGCAAGCAGGTAGTTGCAGCCATGCGTCTCGTCATGCGCGGATTCAACGAAGTAGGAAGCGTGGAACCGCTTGCCGATCAAGCGGCCCTGCATGTCGACGAAGCAGGCCAGCACCGTATCAATCTCGCCATTGGTAACATGGCGCTTTAATTCGTCGAAACTCCAATGTCCGGGCATATTTTTTCCTCAAGCAAAATGTCGATCTAGGGCAAAATAAAAGGGGCGACCCGCCAAAGCCCGGTCGCCCCTGGTTCTAAAATCAGGATGTTTCGCCGACCGCCTTTTCCGCAGCGGCAATTACCGCCTGGCGCTTGGCGATGATGTCGCCGAGCGGCGGACCCTGGAAGCGGCGCTTCTCGAAGCCGAACCAGATGATCGCCGTCAGGATGAAGAACCCGACCGTGATGTAAAGCGCCCAGTCATTCGGCGGCTGGATGCCGATGACAAAGATCAGGATCATCGACAGGATCGACAGGATGGCAAAGAGTGTGAAAACACCGCGCCCCATGTTCCACGGACCCATCCTGTCCCATTTCGGTGTGCCCCAAGCGAGCAGGCCAAGCACGATTGGCACAGTAAAGGAGAGGAACAGGAAAATGACCGTGCAGGACACGACGATCGTATAGGCCGAGGTACCTGCAACCGATACCACTGAAGAGCCCCAGACGAACAACACCGACAGAACGGCCGATGTCCAGATGGCAGCCACCGGTGTGCGGTAAGTAGGGCTGACCTTGGCCAGTGCCGATGATCCAGGTAGCCCACCATCACGCGAGAAGGCGAAGATCATGCGTGATGCCGAAGTCACGGTCGCGAGACCGCAAAGCAGCTGTGCCAGGAACACAACCAGATAGACAAATTCCTTGAGGCCCGTGCCGACCCGTTGGTCGAACGCCCAGAAGAACACGTTCCAGCCCTGCTTGGCAGCCTCGTCCATGTTCGGGATCATCAGCACAAATGCGGCGAGGAACAGATATCCGAAGATTGCCGACCACACCACAGACATGACCATGGCGCGCGGTACGGAATGAGCTGCCTTCAGAGTTTCTTCCGACGTATGGGCCGAAGCGTCATAGCCGGTGATCGTATAGATCGGCAGCAAGAGGCCAAGCGCGAACACCCACCAGTTCGAAACGGCCGGCCAGACATTTCCGCCCGCCTCGCCGGAATAATTGTGGAAGGTGAACAGCCGGCTGAAATCCCACGTTTCGGCTGCGAACAGGCAGACGACAGCAATGAGAATAGAGCCAAAGAAGATCAGGTAACCGGAAAAATCCGTGAGTTTGGCTGTCAGCTTGATGCCGAGATGGTTGATGAGCGCCTGAGCACCGGTGATGATGATCAGGAAGATCGTTTGTGTCGTGAGTGTGTTTTCGATGCCAAGGGCCGGGCCAAAAGCACCGACGAAGAACGTCCAGGTGCCAACATTGATGGCACCGAGCACGGTGATCAGGCCGAGCAAATTGAGCCAGGCCGTTACCCAGCCCGTGCCGCGATTGCCGAGGATGGAACCCCAGTGATAGAGGCCGCCCGCGGTCGGATAGGCAGAACTGATCTGTGACATGGCAACTGCGAATGTCAGTGATACGAAGCAGCCGACCAGCCAGCCGATGCCGATGCCGATGCCGCCGGCGCCCGCTGTTGCCTGCGCCAGCGAGTTGATGCCGCCGGACAGGATGCAGATGATCGAGAATGAAACTGCGAAGTTAGAAAAGCGGCTGAGGCGCCGCTCGAGTTCCTGGGCATAACCCATGCTATGGAGGACCTGCACGTCCTCCGATTTGTCTGTTTCGGTATAATCTTGGTGTGTCATCACGTTCCCCTGTTATTCTTGAAAGAATTGCAACGTCAGATTCCAACCGCCCGTGAGAGCAACAAGCCCTCTAATTCCTGTTTGCCGTTTCCCTTTTTGATAGTCCCGCTTTTCCCGAAAGCGGGTTTTGTATGATGTCCTTGAGGAGGCTTGAGAGTTTTTCAGCCCATGCCATCTCTTCTTTTGGCGTTGTAATGAGATCGTTTCGAATCTCGATCATTACCGCCGGCAATCCAAAGGCAGATGCGTGCCGCTCCAACGTGTAATAGACACGGTCCGCCGGTGAATAGGGTTCGTTGATGCCGACGTTAAATTGATTCAACGCCTGCAGGCCTGCGATCAAAGGCGCCGCAACCCTGTCATCATCATCGTGAATGATACCGATATGCCAGGGGCGCTCTAGGCCGCGATAAACAGGTGTGTAGGAATGAACCGCCACATAGATTGGGTCAGGAAGGCCCTTGCCGGGCCGTTCCTGCGCCAACTTTTCGATGGCAGCGTGATAGGGCCGATGCGATAGCGCGATACGCTGCTGCTTTGCTGCCTCGTCCAAACCGACATTAGCGGGAATCGTCGTGGCTTCACTCAACGACGGGACAAGGTCTGGCGCGTCGAGCGGCCGATTGCAATCGATGATAAGGCGCGACACGCAGGATTCGACCAATGGCGCATCCAACTGTTGGCTCATGACCTGACTGACACCCAGGGCACCCGGGTCCCAGGCAATGTGCCTCTGCAGATCGCCCGGCTGAAGCCCCAGCGTGCCAAAAGGTGCCGGTACATGATTGGATGCATGGTCGCAAAGAATGACATACGGGCCACGCCCATCAGGGTTCGATACCCGGACAGGACGCCAGTCATGCTGCACTGCCTGCGGCACCCCTTTGGGGATTGTCTGGCCCATTTCTTGCCCTCTTCGGCAAACTGTACTTTACATTACATTTTGTATTTTTATTTCCGCTCTCGTATGATTTGATACACAACAATTAAAATTGTCAAATCCGAAAATCGCATTTCGCAGAATTCGGCCATGACAGAGACGGGAACCATCGATGAACACCAGCATTTCCGAGCTGATTGCTGAGAAAATCGACGCCATGTCGGCATCGGAACGCAAGGCCGCACAGACGCTGATTGGCAACTACCCACTGATCGGTTTGCGCACAGTTGCCGAGTTTTCGACTCAGGCCGGCGTCAGTTCACCAACGATTCTGCGCTTTGTTTCCCGCCTTGGCTTCCAGAGCTACCCGGAATTCCAGAGTGCGCTGCAAGAGGAACTCGCTGCGCAGGTGCAATCGCCATGGAACCGGGCGGCCGCGATCCAGACCGCGAAAGGTGGGCCTGTTTTTCCTCTCATGGAAGCTGCCATTGAGAACATTCGCGAAACCTTCCAGCACCTCTCCGTGCAGCAGCTTGACGATGTTACGGATGCCATTAGCCGCAACCGTGCGCGCATCTATCTTCTTGGTGGCCGTTTTACAGATCCGATTGCAAGATACATGGCGGCGCACCTCAAGATCACCCGGCCGGGCGTTACCCATCTCACCGGGCAGGAAAGCCATTGGCGCGACCAGTTGATCGACATGGGCAAGAAGGATGTGCTCGTCATCTTCGATATCCGCCGCTACCAGGAAAGCCTCATCCGGTTTGCTGAAAAGGCACAGGCGCGCGGCGTCGAGATCGTCCTGATCACCGATCAGTGGCTTTCGCCCATCGCCCGATTTGCCCGCCACGTTATTGCCGGGCGAACTGCCGTCCCCTCGCCGTGGGACTCGTCCGCAACGCTCTTCCTCGTAGCCGAAACACTTATCGCCGAAGTTACACGCAAGCTGGAGAAAGGCAGCGCCAACCGCATCCGTGAGATGGAAAAGCTGCGGGATATTTAGCGTGTGCAAAGCAAGTTTTGCCTATTTGCAGTCGTTCTGCCGGAGGGAATTGGTGGACAAGGACAAGGGGTTTGGCGAGGCCGATGTCTTTTGCATCGGATGAAGGCAAAGCTCGCTGGATTTGGCCCGAATTCACCCGGCCCACCGGTCGAAGCGCATTTCTCTCGAAATGCGGTCAATTCGACCAGCGGGTTTGACAGCTTGTTGGTTTGCCAATGCAAACCAACGGCTGGGTTTCCGGCGGGCGGCCAACCACTTTGTCAAGCGGCTTCGTCCGATGGAAATGCATCGGCCTCGCCACCTTCCGCGTGGGTTGTCTCGCCATCCGCGAAACAGAACCGGCTCCAAATAGACAAAATTTGCTCTAGCCATTGCCGCCGATGCTCATTGATATACAAATGCTCTTCCCGGACTGAAGAGGTCTCCAAGGGCTCGCACACAGCGAATATGCATCGAAGTAAGCAAGGACCAAAATCATGCAGCAAGCTGACATCGGATTGATCGGCCTTGGCGTCATGGGCGCCAATCTGGCGCTCAATATCGCTGAAAACGGTTATCGCGTCGCGGTTTTCAACAGGACGGTGGCAAAGACCCATGAGTTCTACGAAGAAGCTGGCAGCCTGAAAGACAGGATCATACCGTGCGAGACGCTCGAAGATTTGGCAAAAAACATCCGTCCGCCACGCCCGATCATCCTGATGGTCAAGGCCGGTGAAGCCGTCGACGAACAGATTACGGCGCTGAAGCCGTTTCTTGCCAAGGATGACATCATTATCGACGCCGGCAACGCCAATTTCCACGACACCGTACGGCGCCTCGCCGAACTCGGGCCCAATGATCCGACCTTCGTCGGTATGGGTGTCTCCGGCGGCGAGGAAGGTGCGCGCCACGGCCCGTCGATCATGGTCGGCGGCACACCTGAATCCTATGCGCGCATCGAACCGGTCCTGACCGCCATTTCGGCGAAATATGAAGGCTATCCCTGCTCCGCCCTGCTCGGACCCGATGGTGCTGGCCATTTCGTCAAGACCATCCACAACGGCATCGAATATGCCGACATGCAGATGATCGCCGAAGTTTATGGCGTGCTGCGCGACGGTCTCGGCCTCGCGCCCGAAGCAATCGGCAGGATTTTTGAAAAGTGGAATGCAGGTCCACTGAACTCCTATCTCATCGAAATCACCGCCAAGGTGCTGCAGGCAACCGACAACAAGACTGGCAGGCCTGCGGTCGATGTCATTCTCGACAGCGCCGGCCAGAAGGGCACAGGGCGCTGGGCCGCGATCGAGGCGCAGATGCTCGGGATTCCGGCAACCGCCATCGAAGCTGCCGTCGCCGCACGCTCGATCTCATCACTCGTCAAGGAACGCGGCGAGGCTTCGAAAGCTTATGGCGATCACGCGACATCCAGGCTTTCCGATGCAAGCGCAGCTTTCATCGATGCGCTGGAACAAGGTCTCCTCGCCGGCAAGATCGCCGCCTATGCGCAGGGCTTTGACGTCATGGCAAGCGCATCGAAGGAACACGGTTGGAATATCCCGCTCGCCACAACGGCGCGCATCTGGCGCGCCGGCTGCATCATCCGCTCGCAATTCCTCGACCAGATCGCAGCCGCCTTTGAAGGTAGCGAAGGCAAGAACCTGCTCCTCGTGCCAGCCTTCGTCGAGCGGATGAAGACCGGTTCGAAGTCATTGCGCAAGATCGTCGCCGAAGCTGCCCTCGCCGGGCTGCCGACCCCGGCGCTTTCGGCCGCGCTCAATTATTTCGACGGTTACCGCCAGGCGCGTGGCACCGCCAACCTTATCCAGGCCCAGCGCGATTTCTTTGGGGCGCACGGCTTCAAGCGGCTGGACGAGGAAGGTGACTTCCACGGTCCTTGGTCGGATGTGGGTTGATAGCGTCAACAGACAGGATGCATGCTGCCGCGACTGTCTACAGGGCGGCGACAATCTATCAAGCGGGAGGCGGGTTTAACAATGCCCACCCTCGCAACATATGCCAGACATGCAAACGCAACCAATGGAGGTGCGGACAAAGACATCCGCGTCGGAGAGGTTAGACATGTCTTATCAATATCGCATCCACAAGGCTGACCAGCCGGGTAGCCCGCTGCTGTTCGTCTTTCATGGCACCGGCGGCGACGAAAATCAGTTCTTCGATTTCGGCCGGCGGTTGCTGCCGCAGGCCGGCATCGTATCGCCGCGCGGCGACGTCTTAGAACACGGCGCAGCGCGCTTCTTTCGCCGTACCGGCGAGGGCGTCTATGATATGGATGATCTCGCCGAACGCACCAGCGCCATGGCTGATTTCATCCAGACCCACAAGCAAAGCGCGAAGGCCTCGAATGCGATGGGCCTCGGCTATTCCAACGGCGCCAATATTCTGGCTTCGGTGATGCTGACAAAACCGGACCTGTTCGATGCCGCGGTTCTGCTGCATCCATTGATACCCTGGAAACCGGCACCACAACCTGGCCTTGCAGGCAAGCGCGTTTTGATCACTGCAGGACAACGGGACCCGATCTGTCCGCCCGACCTGACTCAATCCTTTGCAGATTATCTGACCTTGCAGGGTGCCGCGACCAATCTTGTCTGGCATTCCGGTGGTCATGAAATCCAGCAGAGCGAAGTCGCAGCAATCGAGCGCTTCGTTGGCGAGAACGTGCGTTAAACAAAACCGGCCCGTTCGGGCCGGTTCTTTTATCTACATTGAAAACCGCAGGGAGACGGGCAGGATCTTCATCGCCCGCGATGACCGCCGCCCTCTTGGCGTCAGCAATCCATGCGCACCGTCAAGATGGCCCGCCTTCAGTTCCAGCGCCAGGAACCGCCTGCGCTCCACGGGACCTGGCATGGCAAGGTCGGTGGTCTTCGCGCCGGTAAAACCGAAGCGCTCGTAATATTCCAGATCACCAACCAGGATGACCGCACCGTGACCAAGACGCGCGGCCTCCGCCGTCGCATGGCGCATCAGCGCGACGCCAATGCCCTGCCCCTTGAGCGCCGGTTCGACGGCCAAAGGTCCGAGCAAAAGAGCCCGTACCGGCTTGCCCGCTGCGTCATGCCCGGCCTGGATGTCCCACAGCCGCACCGTGCCCAGCAACGTGCCGTCCTGACCACGGGCCACGAAGGCAAGACCCTCGGAGGGCAGCCGGCCGCGCCGCAGCTTTTCCGATGACTTGCGGCGGCGGCCCTCGCCCATGGCGCGGTCCAGCAAGGCCTCCCGCGCCCGTTCGTCCTGCGCGGTTTCGTTGAGGATGGCAAAAGCCCGCGATCCGTCCGGATGCAGGTTTTGTTCGATGAAGTCTACTGCGCTCATTGTCTTGACCAATCTTCGATCGTAAGGCTGTTTCCCATACCCTCCCCTTTTTGGGGAGGCAGGCTGCGAAGCAGCAGGGTGGGCCTTTTGAAATGCTCAACGTACGCCCGAAAGACCCCTCCGCGGACCTGCGGTCCGTCCCTGCCCACAAGGGGAGGGTATAGAGGTGCCAGATGTTAAATTACGTATGATCGGAGTGGTTCAAACCCGTTGAAAGCAACCGCCGAGTAGGTCGTGGTGTAGGCGCCAGTTCCCTCGATCAGCACCTCATCGCCAATGGTCAGCGAGATGGGGAGCGGATAGGGGTTCTTCTCGTACATCACGTCGGCGCTGTCGCAGGTCGGGCCTGCAAGAACGCAGGGCGCGCTGTGATCGCCATCGCGCGGCGTGGTGATCTGGTAGCGGATAGCCTCGTCCATCGTCTCGGCGAGACCGCCGAACTTGCCGATGTCGAGATAGACCCAGCGCACATTGTCATTGTCGGCCTTCTTCGACACGAGCACGACTTCCGCCTTGATCACACCGGCATTGCCGACCATGCCACGGCCCGGCTCGATGATGGTCTCGGGCAGACGGTTGCCGAAATGCTTGCTCAGTGCCTGGAAGATCGCCTGGCCGTAGGCCTGTGCAGTCGGCACGTCCTTCAGGTAGCGGGTCGGGAACCCGCCGCCCATATTGACCATCTTCAGCGTGATGCCTTCCTGGGCAAGCGTATCGAAGACCTGCTTCGCATCGCCAAGCGCACGGTCCCAGGCGGAGAGATCCGTCTGCTGCGAACCGACATGGAACGAGACACCATAGGATTCCAGGCCAAGCTTCTGCGCGGCACGCAGCACGTCGACCGCCATTGCCGGCACGCAGCCGAACTTGCGCGACAGCGGCCATTCGGCCCCGGCACCGTCGGTCAGGACGCGGCAGAACACGCGCGAGCCGGGAGCCGCACGGGCGACCTTCTCGACTTCCTCGACGCAATCGACAGCAAAGAGCCGAATGCCGAGTTCGAAGGCACGCGCAATGTCACGCTCCTTCTTGATGGTGTTGCCGAACGAGATGCGATCAGCCGTTGCGCCGGCGTCGAGCGCCATTTCAACTTCGGCAACCGATGCCGTGTCGAAGCTCGAGCCAAGCGAGGCGAGCAGGCGCAGGATTTCCGGCGCAGGATTGGCCTTCACCGCATAGAAGATCTTCGATTCCGGCAACGCCATCTCGAAATTATGGAAATTTTCCCGAACCACCTCGAGATCAAGCACCATGCAGGGGCCGTTCGGGCGTCGTGTATTGATGAAGTCGAGGATGCGCTGTGTAGCCATCTTGGGTCTCCAATCCGTAGCGGCACTTCCGGCCGCCTTGTGCAAGTCGCGGTTTTCATGGGACACGCCCGATGGACCGCAGGGACAAAGTGCATGAGTCGGTCCAGCGCGAGGCCAGCCTTTGGAGATGCTGGAACCACGGGAAAGATTCATGCGGCGATGGATCGACGCTAAAGTCAGCGTAAATCCGCTTTGTCTGCCTTGGCTTGGATGAACCCATCCGCACTACCGGCAATGAAGGTGTGCCTCTTCAGTAATCCCGGCTTATGGACAGCCGGAAGACACCAGAAAGGCCCGCACCGTCGTTGCTTCAGATGTCCTCAGCTTAACAGTTGGCCGTTAAACTGACTGGAGGGGTTAGTTCCAGGTACCATACCGTTTCCTCACCATAATGAAGATCGGCGGACACCCATGGGCACGTGCGACTTTGGGCAAGGGCCATATAAGTGGAAAGATGTGTCCAATCAATGAAAATAATGGGGCAGCGCGAAATTTTTTATTCATTGAACAACAGGGGATAAATGACCTAGAATCGTTGAACGATGAGCACAATTCCCCCTCTGAACGCGCTGTTGAATCTGCCTTTGCCCGTCATTGCTTCGGGTAGCGGCCCGCTGACCGGCGAGACCTTGGCAGTCAAGGACATATTTGATGTGGCTGGCCTCGTCACCGGCGGTGGTAATCCGCAAAAGGCGCGCGAATCATCCGCTGCGACGAAGACCGCCCCAGCGGTGCAAAGCCTGCTCGACGCCGGCGCCCGCTTCATTGGCAAGACCCAGACCGACGAACTCGCCTTCTCCATGATGGGCCAGAACACACACTTCCCGCACCCGGTCAATCCGGCAGCGCCGGACCGCGTTACCGGAGGCTCGTCCTCCGGCTCTGCCGCTGCCGTTGCTGGCGATCTCGCCACAATAGCGGTTGGTTCTGATACCGGCGGCTCCATCCGCGCACCGGCAAGCTTTTGCGGACTTGTCGGGCTACGCACCTCGCATGGACGCATCACCCTTGAAGCAACGATTCCGCTCGCCCCTTCCCTCGACACTTTCGGGTGGTTCGCCAGGGATATCGCGCTTTACGAGAAGGTCGGCGCGGTCCTGCTCGGCCCGGATAGTTCCGACTTCAAGCTCAATCGCCCGCTCTTCATTCCCCTGCTCGAACACCTGTTGCTCGGCGAGGCGGAAGACGCGGCCTACAGGGCGATGTATGCGGCCGTATGCGCGCAACTCGGTCAGGCGCGTTCGGCCCGCCAGGCGACAGCATCGATGGACGATCTCTATCTCTGCCTGAGACAGATCCAGGGTTATGAAGCCTGGGCGGCACATGGCACCTGGATTTCGGCAAGAGAACGGAACTTGGGTCCTGCCGTCAAGGAGCGCTTTGATTATGGTTCGACCATCGACATCGAAACCTATAATTTGCAGACGAAGCGGCGTGACCTGTTTCGTAGCGAGTTGGCGGATTTGTTGAAGGATGACGGTGTCATGGTCATGCCGACAGTCCCAGGCGCTGCGCCGCTTGTCACCGCCTCGTTTGGCGATTTGCAAGCCTATCGCGAACGCTGCGTGCGACTGTTCTGCCTTTCCGGCCTGTCGGGTTTTCCGCAAATCACCCTGCCGCTCGGGCAGGTGCATGGCGCACCTTTCGGTATTTCCCTGCTCGGCCCGAAGGGTAGCGATAACGCACTGATCCGGCTTGGGCGCACCATATTGGAAAAGGCCACCTGATGGACACGCTCACCCGGATGCGCGCTTTTATCGACGTGGTCGAGGCAGAAGGTTTCTCGGCGGCGGCGCGCAAGATCGGGCGGTCCAAGGCACTGTTGTCCAAATATGTGCGTGAGTTGGAAGACGAACTCGGTGCGCTTCTGCTCAACCGCACCACGCGGCAATTCTCGCTGACCGAAGCAGGGCACACCTATTATCAGCGCGCCAGTGAGATCCTGCGCGAAGTCGAAAGCCTGCAGGAAGCGGTGCGCGAATCGAGCAGCGACATCAAGGGCCGTATCAAGATATCGGCGCCACGCACCTTCGCCGATGCGGATATCGGTCAGTGCCTTGTCGATTTCTGCGCCGAACAGCCGGATATCGTTCTCGACGTGCGGCTGGACGATCGCTTTGTCGATCTTGTCGAAGAAGGCTTCGATCTCGCCATCCGCATCACCCGCATGCAGGACTCGTCTCTCATTGCCAAGCGCATTGCACCCTTTCACGTCATCGTCTGCGGCTCGCCGGAGCTGATAGAGCGCGTGGGCAAGCCGGCGCGGCCCGAACAGCTGGCAGGCCTCCCCTGCATCATCGACACCAACAATCGCACGCGCAATGCCTGGCAGTTTCATAATAATGACGGGGCGCCACTATCCGTGCAGGTCGCCGGTCCAATCGAAATCAACAGCCCCCTTTCGGGACGGCGCGCGGCGCTTGCCGGGCTAGGGTTTGCGCTGATCCCGGATTTCATCGCCCAGGCCGATATCGACAGCGGCAGGCTTGTCGGCGTTCTCGAAGAATTCGTGCCTCGCGATGCCGGCATCTACGCGGTCTATCCGCATCGCCGGTACCTTCCGGCCAAGGTGCGGGTTCTTGTCGACTACCTGGCCAAGTGGTTCAAGGACAACCGGCGCAACGCATAATGCTATACCGTCCCAATTTCGCCAAGTTCGGGATGTCCTGTTCGGCAACTTACAAAGGGTCATCTATGCACCAGAGATTCGCGGTCTTCATCGGCGCGCTTGCGGCTGGGTTGATCTTCGCCACGCCCGCCTATGTGCATCCGCATGTCTTTGCTGAAGCACGGCTCGATATCACCATCAAGCCCGATGGAACGGTCGAAAAACTCGGCCATGTCTGGCGTTTCGACGATCTCTTCTCCTCGACGGTTCTGGTCGAGTTCGACAAGAACGCCGATATGAAACTCGATGAAAAGGAACTGGCGGATCTCGCCAGTACTATCAACGAGTCCATCTCCGAGTACGATTATTTTCAGACCGTTACTCTCGATGGCAAGAACATCGCCATGGCAGCGCCTGCACATCTCTTGGCCGACTTCCAGAACAATCAATTGCTGATCATCTTCGAAAGCACACCGAAACAGCCGCTGAAACTCGGCAAGAAGACCAGTTTTGGCGTCTATGACCCGACCTTCTACACGGCCATCGACTACGTGAATGATACCGATATCCATGTTAACGGCCTGCCAGCCGGCTGCACGCAGAAGGTCGTGCGCCCTGACCCGGACCAGGCAATTGCCGATAACAAGGCGACGCTGACCGATGCTTTCTTCAATGACCCGACCGGCACCAACATGTCGAAAATCTTCGCGACCCGGCTCGAAATCGAATGCGCCAAGAAAGGGTGAGATGATGCGAAAACGGACCTTGTTTGGCGCTTTGGCCCTTGTGGCATTCCTCGGCAGCCATGCGCTGGCGCAGACATCGTCTCTGGGCATCGGCTCGAATGAAGTTGCCATGCAGCCCACGGGTCCATTCGCCGAACTCATCCTGTGGATCAATGTCCAGCAGCGCAATTTCTACCTGGCCATGACGCACGCGCTCAAAGGCATGCGCGAAGACCCATGGCAGGCGTCGATCCTCGTCGGGCTGTCTTTCCTCTACGGCATTTTGCATGCGGTCGGTCCAGGCCATGGCAAGGCGGTGATATCCTCCTATATGCTGGCCAACGAGACGACACTGAAACGCGGCGTCCTTCTCTCCTTTGCATCGTCGATGCTGCAGGCGCTGACCGCGCTTTTCATCATCGGCCTCACCTTTCTGGTGCTGCGCGGCTCGACAGTCTCGATGGACGACGCCGCCCATTACATGGAAATGGCGAGCTTTGTCCTGATCATCGCGTTTGGCCTGTCATTGCTGTGGCGCAAGGTGCCACTGCTTTTCCGCCCGCGCGTGGCGCATCTCGTGCCCGAAAAGCATGGCGCTCTGCATGATCACGATCACGCGCATGACCACCATGATCATCATGGTCACGATCATCACGATCACTCGCACGCGCATTCCCACGCCGCTCGCAGCCACGGCCATTACCACCATGACCATGGCCATGATGGTCATCACCATCACGCTGAGGGGGAAATCTGCGCGACCTGCGGCCATTCGCATGCGCCCGATCCAGCGATGCTTGCCGGAGAATTCAACTGGAAGACCGCATGGGCGGCAATCGTTGCGGTAGGCCTGCGCCCCTGTTCGGGCGCGCTGATTGTCCTGACCTTCTCGCTGCTGAACGGCCTCATCCTCGGCGGCGTGCTCTCCGTCTTCGCCATGGCACTCGGCACGTTCATCACCGTCGCGACACTGGCAACCCTCGCAGTCACAGCGAAGAATGTGGCGCTTAAGGTTTCCGGCGCGTCGGCGCTTTCAGGCCGTGTTCAAAACATCATCGAGATCGGCGGCGCGCTGTTCATTGTGCTGTTCGGCGCTTTGCTCCTGACCGCCTCGATGCGGTTTTAGGACCGGTCATCCTCATGCTGTTTTCTGGCCCGCAGCCAAAAAACAAAGAAGAACCCCGCAACAAATACCACGGCAAAGATACCCGCCGCGAGTGTAGAGCGTTCGCCGAGCGCCAGCATCATCGTCGGCATCCAGTAGGCGACAATTCCGAAGCCGAACATGATACAGGCGGCCGCTATCGCCGCATTGCGGGTTTTCGGATCCATCGCGCTTCACAAGCCCTTTTCCAACGCATTTCAGTGCGTTGTAGCTTCCTTGTGTTTTAATGCAAGGGTGGGGGCAGTAAAGGAGTGCGTGGTTCGACGGGACTCACCATGAGGGAGGTAGAGTTTTGCAGGGAGCCAAGAAACGCCGAGGTTCCTGATCCTGCTTGCAAACAAACCACTTCCCTCGTGGTGAGTCGAACCACGCACCACTATTTTACAGCCCGAAACGCCTCCAGCCGCTTGATCTGCTTGCCGTCTGCATCGAAATTGCCCGGCGACAGCCAGGCCCGATAGGCGGCCTTCAGCGCCGGCCATTCACTGTCGATGACAGAATACCAGGCGGTGTCGCGGTTCTTGCCCTTTTGCACCATATGCTGGCGGAAAATGCCTTCGAACGTGAAGCCGAACCGCTCTGCTGCCCGCTTCGATGGCTCATTGGCATTGTTGCATTTCCATTCATAACGCCGGTAGCCAAGGCCATCGAAGGCGTATTGCATGAAGAGAAACTGTGCTTCCGTGGCTGCCGGCTTGCGCGAAATCAGCGGACCCCAGTAGATATTGCCGATCTCGATCACACCAAACGCCGGATCGATGCGCATCAGTGTCTGGCGCCCGGCCACCTTGCCGCTCGCCTTGTCGATGACGGCGAAGAAGAGCGGGTCCTTGCTCGCTTCGACCTTTTCCAGCCACGTCGTAAACGCTTCGCGGTCGTCGGCCGGATTTTCGAAGAGGAAGCGGAACCGATCGCCAGCATCCGCGACCGATGAGGCCTCGTAGAGCTCCTCGCCATGCTTTGCCGCGTCAAGCGGCTCCAGGCGCACATAGTGCCCCTCGAGCGGTTCGCGGACAGGTAATGGGCGCGGCGTCCAGTTTGTCAAATCGGTCATGATATTGCGGGCCTTTAGCGTCAGAGTATTTGACTTGTTACTGTACTCCACGCACAAAGCAGAAGTTGAAAATTGTATGTGAGACAAGAAAATGCTGCGGACTATTTCCGGGTTCGACCGTATCGGCGAGGAGAATGCCTTTGCGGTTCTCGCCCGCGCTACTGCCCTCGCCGCGCAAGGCAAGGACATCATCAATCTCGGCATCGGCCAGCCTGACTTCAAGACACCCGCCCATATCGTCGAGGCCGCGATCAAGGCATTGAGGGACGGCCATCACGGCTATACGCCGGCAACCGGCCTGCTCGCTGCGCGCGAAGCGGTGGCACGGCGCGCACTCACCACCACTGGCGTTGAGGTCTCGCCGGAAAACGTCATGATCGTACCCGGTGGCAAGGTGACGATGTTCGCCGCTATTCTGATCTTCGGCGAGCCAGGGGCGGAAATCCTCTATCCGGATCCGGGCTTCCCGATCTATCGCTCGATGATCGAATTCACCGGCGCGAAGCCCATTCCCGTACCGATCCGCGAGGAGAACGGGTTCGCCTTCTGCGCCGAAGAGACACTTGCCCTGATCACGCCGAAGACGCGGCTCCTGATCCTCAATTCACCCGCTAATCCGACCGGCGGCGTAACGCCCAAAGCCGAGATCGAAAAGCTGGTGAAGGGCCTCGAAGCGCATCCGCACGTCGCCATCATGTCCGACGAAATCTACGACGTCATGACCTATGACGGCGAGGAACATTGTTCGCTCCTCACCTTCCCGGAGATTCGCGACCGGCTCATCGTGCTGAATGGCTGGTCGAAGACCTGGGCGATGACCGGCTGGCGCATGGGCTGGTCGATCTGGCCTGATCAGCTCTATGACAAGGTGCGCAAGCTCGCGGTCAATTGCTGGTCCTGCGTCAACGCGCCGAGCCAGTTCGCGGGCATCGCTGCCATCGATGGTCCGCAGGACGATGTGGTAAAGATGTGCAAGGCTTTCGATAATCGCCGCAAGATCGTCGTCGATGGGCTCAACAGTCTCCCGGGCATCAGTTGTACCACGCCGAAGGGCGCCTTCTATGCCTTCCCGAACGTCAAGGAAACCGGCTGGCCGGCCAAGCAGCTTGCCGCGGCACTGCTCGACGAAGCGGGCGTCGCGCTGATTGGCGGACCGGATTTCGGCATACTTGGTGAAGGCTATGTCCGCCTTTCCTACGCCAATTCGGAGGAGAACATCCTCCGCGCCATCGAACGCATCGAAAAGTTCCTGGCGAAATAGCACCACCT
>NZ_JBBNAN010000448.1:0-41039 GCF_037994405.1 Phyllobacterium sp. | reverse complement strand
GGCCCGACGACTTCCGAACTTTCAATCTTGACACCTGGATCGAGCTGCTGAACGGCTGCCTTGACCTTTGTTACGGCGACAGTCTGCGCCTCTTCGCCGCCTTCCTGCCGCTGTACGCGGATGAGCACCCGGTTGTCACCGCCAGCCTGTTGCAGGGCGACTTCACCGAGGCCGAGGCCTTCCAGAGTTGAACGCATCGTGGCGAGGTCAGCCGGCTTCGAGGTGGTCACGTCCACCTGGATACCGCCCTTGAAGTCGATGCCGTAGTTGAGGCCTGGGTGGATGAACAGGACGACAGACGCGATCGACAGGAAGATCGAAACACCGATGCCGAAGAAACGGGCATTCATGAACGAGATGTTGGTGTTTTCCGGAACGAGCTTGAACAGGTGCTCGATACGGATCGTCTTCATTTTGCGGCGGCGCACGATCGCGATCATGATGATGCGAACGACGGTAACGGCAGTGAACATCGAGACAAGCGCACCGATGATCATAGTGATGGCAAACCCGCGCACCGGTCCCGTGCCGAACAGGAAGAGCAGGAATGTTGCGATGAGGTGCGTGGCGTTCGCATCGACGATCGTCGAGTAGGCAAGCCTGAAGCCGCGGTCGACTGCGGCCATCGCTCCGATGCCCTTGCGCGCTTCTTCACGGATACGCTCGTTGATAAGAATATTCGCATCTACCGCGAAGCCGATACCGAGGATGATAGCGGCGATGCCAGGCAAGGTCAGCGTCGCTCCAAGCAGGCTGAGTATGCCAAATGTCAGCGCGACATTGAGGGCGAGGGCAAGGTTGGCGATGAGGCCCCAGCCGCTATAGAGGATGAAAATAAAGGCTACAACCAATGCGAAGCCAACGAAACCGGTCAACAGGCCCATCTTGATTACGTCGCCGCCAAGGTCCGGACCAACGGTACGTTCCTCAATTACGGTGAGCGGGGCGGGCAGGGCACCGGCGCGCAGCAGGGCAGCGGTGGTGACTGTATCCTGAACGGTGAAGTTGCCTGTGATCTGGCCGGAGCCGCCGGTGATAGGTACCTGAATAACCGGAGCGGTCAGAACCTTGCCGTCGAGGACGATGGCGAAGGGTCGCCCGACATTCTGGCTGGTGATGTCAGCAAACTGGCGCGCACCGACATTGTCGAAGCGGAAGGAAATGATCGGCTGATTGGTCTGCTGATCGAAGGCGGCGCGCGCATCCGTCAAGCGCTCACCACTGATGGCTACCCGGTCTTCAACTGGATAGGTGATGCTGGGATTCTTCACATCGGGCAGGATCGTGACACCCGGCTGCGGAGTTGCACCCGCGTTGCGGTCCGCAACCATGTGGAACGTCATCTTGGCGGTGCTGCCAAGCAAAGCGCGAAGCTGACTTGGGTCCTGGAGACCTGGAAGCTGGACGACGATACGGTCCGAGCCTACACGCTGGATGGAAGGTTCGGCGACGCCAACCTGATCGACGCGGCGGCGGACGATTTCAAGACTTTGCTGCAAGGCATTGTCGAGTTTGTCCTTCATGCCAGCTTCGGTGAGTGTCAGGCGGATCTGATTGTCCGTCGTGGAGATATCGATATCGCTGACCGGTGCCGCAAAGCCAACCTGTGCAACCTGGGTGGTTAACTCGCGCAGGGCAGCAACTGCGGCGTCACGTTGTGCGGGATCGGCGAGGGTGATAACAACGCTATCGCCCGCAACGCGTATGGATTGCGGCTGGATTTTTGCCGTGCGCAGATGGCCGCGCGCATCATCCAGCATCGACCTTATGCGATCTTTTTTGAGAGCTGCAGCATCAACTTCCAGAACCAGATAAGATCCGCCGCGAAGATCAAGACCGAGTGCTACCTGTTTCTTTGGAAACCAGCTCGGCATCGCGTCTAGCTGTGCCTTGGTGAACAGGTTCGGGAGTGCAAGAACAATGCCCGCAAGAATGATAAAAATATAGGTCCAGAGAACCCATCTCGAAGTACGCATATCTGTGTTCCGTTGTGAGGTGCGAGCGCGCTGCGGAGAACTGGTTTACGAGTCTACCTGGCGGCCGCCGGAGTTAGTTTTCGTCGTCTCCTGAGCGGAAACGGTGATGTCAGGCTGCGGGCAACGGTGGTGCGCGGGCGCTGAAAACTGAATTGTGGTCTAGTGTGAAACTAGAACTAACCTGAATGGAAAGTGCTTTCCGCGCGTTCGCGACAACCAGTACGGGTTCAGGAGGCAGCAATGCGTCCTGCGGGCCGCTATCGGACCTCAGGCCGCTCTTGATTTTCAGATGCAGAGCTTCCAGCGCGGTAACGCGCATTGGCCTCTCGACAGGCGTTGACTGATTGTCGACTTCATGGGCAAGGCGCGTCGTGTGTCGATTGGGCGCCCCAACCTCTCTTGCCGCAATACTGGCTTCAGGGCTCGTCGCGTAGGCAGTGCCCAACGCTGCGCCAATTGTTGACACGAGCCAGAAAATAGAAATCAGGAGCGGAGCAGCGCTACGCTTTCCTTTTCCCCTATTTCCGTAAAGGCCCATACCAACATCCAATAAAAAAACCCTCGCGGTGCTAAACACCTCGCTGCGACTCTATTTATGAAGTCTGAGAAGCTGAGTCACCTAAAATCGTCGTGCAAGAGCTCTGATGATCGGAAAATATGTCGTTTTGCAGGAAACGGGTGGAACGAAACAGCCAGATTGGCACTCTTGTTCGAAAATGGAGATGTCACGATGGCAGACACAATCACCAGCACAGCAACAATCCCGTGGAGCACGATCGAGACGGAGTTGGACAATTTCGGCTGCGCCATTTTGAAGAACGTGTTGTCCACGGCCGATTGCGAAAGGCTCGCCGCGGGTTATCCCGACGACAGCCTGTTTCGCAAACGCATCGTCATGGCGCGGCATGGGTTTGGACGGGGTGAGTATAAATATTTCAGCTATCCATTGCCGGACGTCGTCAACAATCTGCGCCAATCGCTTTATCCGCCGCTGGCGAAGATCGCCAACCGCTGGAATGAGTTAATGGGGATCGATGTCCGTTATCCGGACAGGCACGATGCGTTTATTGAACGGTGCCACGCTGCCGGACAGGATCGGCCAACGCCACTGCTCCTAGAATATGGCGAGGGTGACTATAATTGCCTTCACCAGGATATCTACGGCGTGCACGTCTTTCCTCTGCAAGTGGCGTTTCTGCTGTCCAGACCTGGGGAAGACTTCAGCGGTGGAGAATTTGTGCTGACAGAGCAACGGCCACGTATGCAGTCACGCGCCGAAATCGTGCCCCTTCAGCAAGGTGACGCGGTGATCTTTCCCGTCAGCCAGCGTCCGGTGAAGGGCACGCGCGGCTACTACCGGGTGAACATGCGCCATGGCGTCAGTCGTCTGCGCAGCGGCAAGCGCCATACGCTCGGCATTATCTTCCACGATTCGAAGTAGTTGCATCGATTGGCGAACAATCCCATTGTGAGTACGAAAATCTCGCATGGGGCCCCGATGGATTATCTGATTTTCTGGGAATGGCTGAACTTTGCCGCACGATGGCTGCATGTGATCACGGCAATCGCGTGGATCGGATCATCCTTCTATTTCATCGCCCTCGATCTCGGGCTGCGACGTCATGGCAATCTTCCGCAGGGAGTCAATGGTGAGGAATGGCAGGTCCACGGCGGCGGCTTCTACCACATCCAGAAATATATGGTGGCGCCGGCGCATATGCCGGAACATCTCACCTGGTTCAAATGGGAGTCCTATTTCACCTGGTTGTCCGGGTTTGTGCTGCTTTGCATTGTCTATTACGCGGGCGCAGATCTTTATCTGATCGACCGAAACGTGCTGGACGTGTCGGCGCCCGTCGCCATTTTGATCTCGCTCGCATCGATTTCGGTCGGCTGGCTGATCTATGATTTCCTGTGCAAATCACCGCTTGCGTCCAATGATACGGCGCTGATGTTGATCCTCTATGCTGTGACCGTTTTCATGGCCTGGGGCTACACCCACCTTTTCACCGGACGGGCGGCATTTCTGCATCTCGGGGCGTTCACCGCGACGATCATGTCCGCCAATGTCTTTTTGCTGATCATTCCCAACCAGAAGAAGGTCGTCGCCGACCTGATCGCCGGAAAAATACCCGATCCCAAATTGGGGAAGCAGGCCAAGCAGCGCTCGACACACAATAATTATCTGACGCTCCCGGTCATATTTCTGATGCTGTCGAACCACTATCCGCTTGCGACCTCGACGCAATTCAACTGGATCATTGCCGCGCTGATATTCATCATTGGCGTGCTTATCCGCCATTACTTCAATTCGCGGCACGCGGGGACGGGCAATCCGCATTGGACCTGGCTGGCCAGCACTATCCTATTCATCATTATCATCTGGCTTTCGACGGTCCCCAAAGTTCTGACCGGCGCGGAAAAGGTTTCCCGTGCCACCGAACCCTTCCTCGCGGCAGCAAATTTTCAGCAAGTCCGCGATACCGTGATGGGGCGCTGTTCCATGTGCCACGCAGCGGAACCTTCCTGGGAAGGGATGATGATGCCGCCCAAAGGTATCCGTCTCGATACGGATGAACTGATCGCCACACATGCGAGCCAAATCTATGTTCAGGCGGGCGCCAGCCGCGCCATGCCGCCCGGAAACCTTACGCACATCACCGACGCGGAGCGTGCGCAGATTGTCTCGTGGTATCGTGGGGCAACAGCAGGAAAGGCGATGCAATGACTGAGCTTTTGTTGCGCGGTCGCGTCCTGACCTTCCATGACGAGCCATTGGCAGGCGACGTGGACCCGGATGCGCTTACCTATATCGAGGATGGCGGGCTGCTGATCCGCGATGGCAAGATCGCTGCACTAGGTAGTTATGCCCAGTTGCGGGCAGGCGAAGGCCGCAATGTCGAGGTCGTCGACCATCGCCCGCATCTGATCATGCCGGGATTCATCGACTGCCATATTCACTTCCCCCAGATGCAGGTCATCGGATCCTATGCCGGCGCACTGATGGAATGGCTCAACAAATACACGTTTGTCGAGGAACAGAAGTTTTCCAATCAGGGGCATCCGGAGCGTATCGCATCTGCCCTGTTCGACGAGTTGATCCGGCACGGAACCACGACAGCAGCTGCCTATTGCTCTGTGCACAAGGCGTCCGTCCAGGCATTCTTCACGGAATCGCACCGGCGTAACATGCGAATGGTCGCTGGCAAGGTGATGATGGACCGGAACGCGCCGCCCGGTTTGCTCGACACGGCGCAATCGGGCTACGACGACAGCAAGGCTCTGATTGGCGAATGGCATGGCAAGGGCCGCCAGCTTTATGCGATCACGCCGCGCTTTGCGCCGACATCGACGCCGGAGCAGCTTGAGATGAGCGGGGCGCTGGTGCGCGAACATCCAGACCTGCACGTGCAGACGCATCTGTGCGAAAACACCGCCGAAATCGCCTTTGTTGCAGAGCTGTTTCCATGGAGCAGGGACTATACGCAGGTTTATGAGCATTACGGCTTGCTCGGGCCAAAGACGCTGCTTGGCCACTGCATTCATCTGACTGATGCTGAAATCGGTTCGATCGCGAACAGCGGCTCGGTCGCAGTGTTCTGTCCGACCTCAAACCTGTTTATCGGCAGCGGCTTGTTCGATCTAGCGAGGCTGCGTGCATCCGATCCGCCGGTTCGAAATGCGATTGCAACCGATATCGGAGGCGGCACGTCCTACTCCATGCTGCGTACGCTGGATGAGGGTTACAAGATCCTGAACATTCAGGGTCAGCGTTATCACCCGCTGCGTTCGTTCTATCAGGTAACACTTGGCAATGCGCGAGCACTGTCTGTGGAAGGTATCATTGGCTCATTTGTGCCGGGGGCCGAGGCGGACTGTGTCGTGCTTGATGCGCGCGCCACGCCTGCCATGCGCATTCGCATGGAGACGGTCGAAACGTTGGTGGAAGAGCTGTTCCTGATGCAGACCATGGGCGATGACAGGAGCATCGCCGAAGTCTATGTAGCTGGCAAAGCCGCGAAGAGCACTCTGCAGAACTGATCTATTCGACGCGGTAGCCGACTTCCTCGGCGGCGTGGCCCAGCGTTTGCCAGAACGAACGGGCGAAGGTGCGGAAGACGTATAGATCGAAGGTCTCGTCATCGATCCGCTGGATATTGGTGTGGATGTCGTGATGCAATGTCGCTCGCCCATATGCGACGGGAAATGCATGCTCGGAAAAATCGATGGCGAAGAGCTTTGACAAGACCCATTCCGATTGCGATCCGCTGATGCGGATGACGGTCCGGCCATGGGTGAGATCGACGATCGTCCCGAGTTCGAGCGAAATGGCGGAACGCAACCGGGATTCAAGATCAGGTGTGGCGCCAACGACGAAATAGCGGCCTGGCGCAAAACCAAAGACCGATTTCTCGCCGGCGACGCGGCCAAGGCCGGGCTTGTTCTGAAGGACGAGGCCGGTGGCGCTGCCGATCGCGGTCAGCACAGTCGGTATCGTATCGGCCCAGGCTGTGACCTGAATGATCGAAAGATTCTTGCGCTCGCGCAACGTTACGCCAATGCCTGCAGCGGAGTTCCCATGATTGCCGGCGATGTATGTTTTACCGAGAGGCGATTGGATATCAGCCATGCATCCGGCTCCCTTCTGGATCAAACATATGATGGCTGACAATCTCCACCGCGCAATGCTTGTCGCGCAGCAAGTCTGTAGCGAAGGCGCGGTTGCCGATCATGGACGTTCCGTGCTTGACCAGCGCCAATGCAACATACTTGCCAAGGGCGGGCGAATAGCATGCTGCGGTGACATGACCGAAACTGTCGGCTGGTTCGCGTGGAACGGGGTCAGTCACGATGTGGCTGCCGCCATTGATCGATTGATTGTCAAGCGATATCAACCCGACAAGCGATAGCCGATTGTCGTCGGTAAGCCCCTCGCGGTTGATCATGGCGGACCCGATAAACGGTTTCTTCTTCGACAGCATCCAGTCAAGATGCAGATCGTGCGCCGTTGTCCGGCCGTCGATTTCAGCGCCGGTGACATGGCCTTTCTCGATACGCAATGTGCCGAGCGCCTCGAGTCCGTATGGCATGATTTCGAAAGGCTTGCCGGCAGAGAGCAGAGCTTCCCAGACCTTCGTACCAAATCCGGCACCACAATAGACTTCGTATGCGAGTTCGCCTGAGAAGGAGAGGCGGCAGATCATGACTGGTATGCCATCGATCTTGCCATGAACGATACCCATAAAGGGCAAGGTCGTATTGTCGACCTTGGTGCCTGTTACGCAAGCTTCAAGCACAGCGCGGGATTTCGGTCCGGAAATGGCTGATCCTGCCCAGACGTCGGTGACCGATGTCAGATGCACACGCAGTTCCGGCCAGATACAATCGAGATAATATTCCAGATGCTGCATGACAGTTCCGGCATTGGCCGTTGTCGTCGTCATCAGAAACTGCGTTTCGCCGAGACGCCAGGTGGTGCCATCGTCAAAGGCAATGCCATCCTCTCGCAGCATCAGGCCATAGCGTGCCTTGCCAACGGGCAGAGTTGAGAACATGTTGGTGTAGACGCGGTCCAGCAATTCAGCTGCATCCGGACCCTGGATGTCGATCTTGCCAAGGGTGGAAACGTCGACGATGCCGACGCTCTCCCGAACAGCGTGCGCTTCACGGATATAAGCCTGTTCGATGGTTTCGCCATGGCTGCCATAGATCATCGGACGATGCCAAAGACCAGCCTCGTAAGTCTTGGCGCCGTTTTCCAGGTGCCAGTCGTGCATTGGGGTCAATCGATGGGGGCGCAGATCGCCATAGCGTTCACCCGCAAGTGTGCCGAGGGATACGGGTGTAAAGGGTGGACGAAACCGCGTCGTCCCAGCTTCGGGGATCGATATGCCGCGCACGTCCGCCATGATGGCGAGACCTGGAACATTAGACGTCTTGCCCTGATCAGTGGCCATGCCAAGAGTGGTGTAGCGCTTCAAATGTTCGACCGAGTGAAAGCCTTCGCGGTAGGCGAGGCGGATATCATCGGCCGTGACATCGTGCTGAAAATCGACGAATGCTTTCTGCGATTTGGCCGAAGGCTCGATTTCGAAGACCCGGGCAGGAGAGGCGTCCAGCATTGGTGCTTCGACCGGAGGGAGAACCAGCCGGCTCTTCGCGGAACCTTTCGTTGCCGCGTCGGATAGCACGCTGATCGTGTCCATGTAGCCCGCAGCCGCGCCCGTAGCTACCCAGTTCTGGTTCGGCTCCGGCGGCAGGAAGGCCTGCAAATCCTCGTCCCATTCGGGCTTGCCGCCCGCTTGGCTGGCAAGGTGAATGGCAGGGGACCAGCCACCGGAAACCCCGAGGCAATCCGTCCGGATTTCGCGCGGCGCACCGGAAACCCGGCCAGTCTCGGCATTGAAATGCTGAACGGTGACTGAGCTTAGTGTCTTGCCTGCATGTGTGCCCGTGACCGCATGACCTAGAAGCAGCTCAGCACCTGCAACATTGGCAATATCCCGGCAAGTGCCTGAGACATCGGAACGTACGTCAATAATCGCTGCGATGTTGACGCCCGCGAGCGACAAGGCACGGGCGGCATCATAGGCGCTGTCATTATTGGTGAAGAGGGTAACGTTGTTCCCCGATGCCACGCCATATTCGATTGCATAGCGGCGCACAGCATCGGCGAGCATCACACCCGGACAGTCATTGCCGGGAAATACGATCGGCCGTTCAAATGCGCCGGTCGCCAGAACGGTTTTGCCTGTACGAATGACCCAGTGGCGCTGGCGTGGCTGACCCTTTGTCCGGTTTGGCTTGAAGTCGGACACGTGTTCCACTGCCGTCAGCACATTGCCGTCATAATAGCCCCAGATGGAGGTTCTCGTCAGGAACCGGACATTCGGCAGGTTTGCGAGGGCCGCGGCCTTCTCTCGCGCCCAGACCCCGGGGTTGCGCCCGTCAATGAGCTCGCCCGATGCGAGCAGCGAGCCGCCTGCGACCGGCCTCTCTTCGGCGATAATGACCCGGGCACCGGTACTTGCAGCTGCTTCCGCCGCGATCAGGCCAGCCGGGCCACTGCCGACGACAAGAACATCGCAAAAGGCATTCATGCGCTCATAGCGGTCGGGGTCGGGGGCGGTTCCTGCCCTGCCAAGGCCTGCGGCACGGCGGATGAATTGCTCGCAGAACATCCAGAAGCGTGTGCCCCTGAACGGGCCAACCGCAGGGCCCATAAATGTCTTGTAATAGAAACCAGCTGAGAAAAGTGATCCCGCCAACTGGTTGATGGCCATGAAATCATGGTCAAGTGACGGAAAGCGGTTTTGGCTCAGTGTAACGAGACCGTCATAGATGTCGAGCTCTGTCGCACGGACATTGGGCTCGCGCACATTGCCGGATAAAACGGTAACGAGCGCATTGGGTTCATCGCTGCCGGCGGCGAAAACACCGCGCGGACGGTGATACTTGAAGGAGCGGCCGAAAAGTGTGATGCCATTGGCAAGCAGCGCCGAGGCAAGTGTATCGCCTGGGTGACCGCTATAGGCCTTGCCATCGAACGTGAATCTTACTGACTTGGCCCGATCGATGCGTCCGCCCGTGGAAAGCCGCGAACTGGTCATGCGTGTTCACCGGCTTTCACTGAGGTTCGTGCGTCCCGCGCGAATGCAACTGACGAAATGGCGTGGGTCGTCATGTCGCGCGTGATGACGAGGTGCTGGCGGCAGCCGCCGTTATGCAGCCAGAACTCGCGATGCGAGCCACTTGGATTTGTCCGCTCATAAACATAGGCGTTCCACACATCACGATCAGCCGATGCCGGCTCTGGTCGTTTTCGGGTCGCGTCGCCCTGATAGGTAAACTCAATGACGTCACGTGGTCCGCAATATGGGCATTTGATGATCATGGTCTCATTGTCTCGAGGCGAATCGTTTCACTGGCAAATACGGTAAGTTCGGTGGTTCGCTTCCTGCAGGGCCAGTCAACAGATTGTGTTGGAATTGGTCAAGACAGGTGCAAATAGAAGGCGGGCAGTGATGTTATTTAGAAAGCTGTCTATCCCCATGAATCATATTGTCCCGAATATTATGCTAGTGTCAGATCAACAATTCGGTCACCACGATAGCGGCGAGCACTATCGCTCCGCCGACCAGTTTGGGCATGGAAAATGCAAAGAGCCTTGATTGTGCCGAGATGAACAGGCAAATCCACAGTGAAGACGATTCATAAATGGATATGAACCAGTGATTTCTTATTTCTTTCGGCAGTTTATTCTGACGATTGCCGCCGTGCTTTTCTGGGCCGTTCCGTTAGATATCGCAGCCGCGCAGGCACAGTCGTCGCCGGCGGCGCCAGCTACCGTGTCGAGTATTGTTGGCGAACAAAGGCCGGCAATTGACGCTTTGAAGAAGCAAATTGCTGACTATCAGCAGAAGATGGAAAAGGCAGATACCGACGCGGCCCTGGCTGATCTTCGTCTCAATCTCGAAGCCACGGCGAAAAAGCTATTGGAGATTGGTGTATCCTTCCGGCCGCGTATCACCGAAATCAATTCGCGTCTCGAGCAGCTAGGGCCTCCGCCGGCGCAGGGACAGCCACCCGAAGCTCAGGTTGTAACGGATGAACGGACTCGGTTGACGACTGAGAAAGCCGAAATCAACGCTGTCCTCGGGGAGACTGAAGACCTGTTGATCCAGGTCAACAAAATGATCGATGCCACCGGCGATGCAAGGCGAGAGTTGTTTACAAACACGCTTTCGCAACGCGTTGACATCAACTACTCGCTCGGGAGTGAAGTCGTCGACGCCTATGGCCAGGAATTGCGGACGATGAACCAACTGGTTTCATCCTGGTGGCGTTTCGTCATTTCCTTCAAATGGCAATCGATGCTGGCAGCCACGTTCTTTGCGGCGATTGCCGCTCTCGTCCTGTTGTTTGGCGGACAAAGAACGCTTGGCCACCTTTATCTGCGCGACGCTTCGATCGAGTCACCTTCATACCTCAGTCGGCTTGCCGTGGCGTTCTGGTCGACATTGATGCGATCACTGACGGTGGTTGTATTCCTCGCAACGACCTACCTTTTCCTCGGCTATTTCAATGTGATGCGACCGGACATTGCGTCACTGTTCTACATGCTCTTTTGCGTGATCGGCATTGTCTATTTTGTTCACGCGCTGGCACAGGCCGTGATTTGCCCTGGTGCCCCGAACTGGCGCCTGGTGCGCGTGGCACCGCGACCAGGGCGCATCCTCATGGTATTGATCACGGCTACTGCCACCATCACCGGGCTCGATTATATCGCTGATACGATCAACCAGATCGCGATATCGCCATTGTCGTTGACCGTTGCCAAGAGTCTTGTGGCTACTGTTCTGGTGGGGCTGCTCATTATTGCCATGGCTCTGCTCAAGCCGCTGGAAGATGAGGAGACCGGGAAGATCAAGCCTTGGCCCAGGGCCATGCGCATATTCCTCTACACGATCGGGCTTGTTCCGATCATCGCGGCTCTGCTTGGCTATATCGGATTTGCGCGCTTCGTATCGCAGCAGATCGTCATCAATGGCGCTGTGGTCGTCACGATGTATCTCGGCTTTCTGACGGCTCGGGCCGTATCGGATGAGAATGCGCTGGCGGGGACGAAACTCGGACGCGCAATCCAGACACGTTTCGGTATAGATGAGACGACGCTGGACCAGCTTGGCCTCGTGGCGAGCATCGTCATCAATATCTTCGTCGTTCTCCTTGGTATTCCGGTCATCCTGCTACTTTGGGGATTCCAGTGGAGTGAGATGGTGGCATGGTTCCTGACTATTGCCACTGGCTTTCAGATCGGTTCCGTCAATATTTCATTGGTGCAAATGGCCGTCGGCGTGCTGCTGTTCGCGCTGTTCTATTTCTTTACCCGGTGGTTCCAAGGTTGGCTCGACACGCGGGTCATGGCACGCGGCAAACTCGATTCTGGTGTGCGCAATTCAATCCGCACCGCCGTCGGCTATTTGGGACTTGGCATTGCTGGCGTCATTGGCATTTCCGCTGCAGGTATCAATCTTTCCAGCCTCGCGCTTGTTGCCGGTGGTCTATCGCTCGGCATCGGTTTCGGTATGCAGGCAATCGTCTCGAACTTTGTTTCCGGTCTTATCCTGCTTGCGGAACGTCCATTCAAGGTCGGCGACTGGATCGAGACCGGTGGCGTCGGCGGCATCGTCAAGAAGATCAGCGTGCGCGCAACGGAAGTCGAGACGTTCCAGCGTCAATCGATCATCATTCCGAATTCTTCCTTCATCAATGGCAATGTGGGGAACTGGACTCATCGCAATAAATTGGGGCGTGTCGACATTCCGATCGGGGTTTCGCACAAGGTCGATCCGCGCCGGGTGCACGCCATCCTGATGGACATAGCGCGCGGCCATCCGCTGGTGTTGAAGAATCCGGAACCGTTCGTGGCGTTCAAGGCGATCGTCGAGTCCACAATGGAATTTGAAATGCGCGTGCACCTCGCAGATCTCTCCAATTCGGGCACCGTGCAGAACGATATCCGGTTCACTCTTATTGATCGCTTTGCCGAGGAGGGTATTGAGATTCCTTATCCGCAGCGCGACGTCAACCTTCATCTCGAAGATGCAGACTCAATTGTCGAACTGCTGACCAAGCGGGTGAAGGCCGAACTGGCGGCAGAAGTAAAAAAAGCAAAGTCATAAGCAGTGGCTATGCTCTGTTTCCTCTGGTGAAAAAAACAACGAAGCGTTCAGTTGCCGTTCAGTTTGATCCCGTTATAACTGTTCATGAAAAGGGCAGGTCGGGCCCTTGATAACAGGGGCGGTGGAGACACCGGGTAAGACATGAACAGATTTGCAGTTGCCGCTCTTCTGAGTGCTATCTCGGCTGGTTCGGCTTTTGCTGCCAGCGTCAAGAATAATGACGCGGACGCCCAGACCATCGTCGTGACGGAAGGCTCAAGCAAAACTGAATTACAGGTCGGTGCCGGTGAAACGGTCGAATTCTGCTCGAGTGGTTGCTTTGTCACCTTCCCGAATGGCGACCGTGAAGCCCTGACTGGCGGTGAGACCGTCGAGATCAAAGGCGGCAAGGTTTCAATCAAATAGCGTCAACATCTACGACAACTAAACAAGCTTATCGACCGGCTGGATGAATTTCAGTCGGTTTTAATTTTTCATTCACTGTCGATATTGTTTTTCGGGCAAGCCTGATCCGGTTCACCCTTCATTTTTACTTTCCCGCTAAGTCCATCGCCGATAGGCAATATTTCTCGTGCCGGGCAACGGTACATGACTTCAGGGATTGTTTGTGGTGGATGCGCGTGTCGATCGTTGCAATGATGACGGCCATCAAAGGCGCCGCGGGGATTAACACAGACCATTGGGCCAGCAAGGTGGACTGACCGCCAGGGAACAGCGTCTGCAACCAATAGAATTGGTAGTATTCCAATGCCCCAACCGGGGCGAGAAAATCCACTGCCGGGATTTGACCAAGTTTGATCCGCTGGACCGCGTCGAGGTGGATATAAGTATCCCAGTACATCGGGCCGATTGGTATAATCAGAGGCAGGGATAACAGAACACAGAGAACCAGCAGCACAAGCGCCAGCAAAATTAGCGGCGAGCCGATCAGAAACTTAGGTTTGGTGAAGCCGCTGGAAAGATCTGACATTCTTCTTTGGGTTCAGGTTCATCGACGCGTGAAGACTATCTTTAGGCCGTCAACCCTCCACATTGCGTTAAATTGCCCCGGAATTTTCTGTATCTTTCCAGCAAAACGCTGTCAGTTTGCCGCGCGTCGCGGCGTGTTTTGGTCATGTCGCAAACAGGCCTTAGCGATAGACATGGAGAGCGGCATAGTGCACAAAAATCAGCGAAAGCTGTTGTGACCATCGATCGATACCAAAGGATAGAGTGAAATGAAGACTGAGGCGCGTGTAGTCGTTATCGGCGGTGGTGTGGTGGGTGTTTCGACACTCTACCATCTGGCCAAGAAGGGTTGGAGCGACGTTGTCCTGATTGAGCGCAAAGAGCTGACATCCGGTTCGACCTGGCACGCCGCTGGGCTTTTGCCACTGTTTAACATGAGTTATTCGGTCGGCCAGATCCACAAATATTCAGTCAAGTTCTATCAGGAACTGCAAAAGGAAACCGGCATGAATGTCGGCTTCACCAATTGCAGCAATATCCGTCTCGCTCGCACCAAGGACCGTTGGGACGAATATATGTATTATGCTGGCGTTGCCGAGACGATCGGTGTTCCAGTCAAATTGCTTACCCCGGAGCAGGTCAAGGAAATCTGGCCTCTGGCGGAGATGGACGGCATACTTGGCGCAATCCAGCATCCCGAGGATGGCTATATCCAGCCCGCCGATCTGACGCAGGCTCTTGCAAAGGGTGCGCGCGATCGCGGCGCAACGATCTACCGTTACACGACTGTCCTTGGTATCGAACAATTGCCTTCCGGCCAATGGTTGGTGAAGACCGACAAGGGCGACATAACGGCGGAACATGTTGTTTCTGCAACGGGTAACTTTGCCCGCAAGACCGGCAAGATGGTTGGCCTCGATGTACCTGTCATTCCGGTCGAGCACCAGTATATCGTGACTGAGCCGCATCCTGCCATTGTCGAGCGGAAGGCCAAGGGCCTGCCGGAAATGGGCGTCCTGCGTGAAAGTGATAGTTCCTGGTATATGCGCGAAGAGAATGGCGGTCTGCTGCTCGGACCATACGAAAAAGGCGCGCCGGTCTGCTACGTCGACGGTCCCTCCGATGAAAGCGAGTACGAACTGTTCCAGGAAGATCTCGACCGCCTTGAGCCGCACATTGAGACGGCCATTGCCCGTGTTCCGGCATTTGGCGAAGTCGGTATCAAGAAGGTCTATAATGGCGCGATCGCCTATACCCCGGACGGTTCGCCGATCATCGGACCTGCTCCACGCCTGAAGAATTTCTGGCTGAACGAAGGCCACTCCTTCGGCGTTACCGCCGCTGGCGGCGCTGGCTGGCAGCTGGCGGAATGGATCGTCGAGGGCGAGCCTTCCATCGACATGATGGGCGTCGATCCGCGCCGTTTTGGTCCTTACGCGACCGAAGGTTACCTTAAGGAGAAGAATGAAGAAGCTTATGCCGAAGTCTTCTCGGTTCACTATCCAGATGAAGAACGCGGTGCGGCACGTCCCCTGAAGCGCTCGCCATCCTATGACCGGCAGAAGGAACTGGGTGCCGTATTCGGTACCGTCTATGGCTGGGAGCGTGCCAACTGGTTTGCGCCCAAGGGCTACGGACTCGATGTCGCCAAGCTCGACAAGCCGGATGTGCTGATGAACCACAACCATCCGAAACCCGATGCCGAAGGCAGGGTCAAGGAGCTCTGGTCGTTCCGACGTTCGAACTATTTTGATCACGTCGGCCACGAGATCAAGAATGTGACGAGCAATGTCGGTCTTCTTGATATGTCGGCTTTTGCCAAGATGGAGGTTTCAGGTCCCGGTGCTCGCGCCTGGCTGGATTCTATCCTTGCGAATCGCATTCCGAAGAAGCAGGGACGCATTGCCCTTTGCCATCTGCTGACCAAGCTCGGCGGCGTTCGCTCCGAATTCACGGTATATGAATGGGCTCCCGGCAAGTTCTATCTCGTCTCTGCCGGTGCCTACGAGAACCACGACCACGACTATCTCTACAAGCTTCTGCCAACGGATGGTTCGGTTATGCTGCGCCCAATCACGCAGATGTACGGCGTTCTTGTTCTCGCAGGACCCAAGAGCCGTCAGGTCCTGGAGAAGCTCACGCGCGCCGACCTTTCCAATGAGGCGTTCCCCTGGCTCTCCGGCAAGGAAATCAGCGTCGGGATGGCAACGGCACATGCTCTTCGCGTCAATTTCGTTGGCGAATTGGGCTGGGAGCTGCATCATCCGATTGAACAGCAGAATGCGATCTATGATCTGCTGCTGGAGGCCGGTGCGGAATTTGGTATCAAGCCGTTCGGTATCCGCGCGATGACAGCGATGGCGGTGGAAAAATCCTATCGCCTGATCCCGCGCGAATTGTCAATTGAATACAATGCCTTCGAGAGCGGTCTTGACCGTTTCGTTCATCCGAACAAAGGTGAATTCATTGGTCGTGACGCTGTTGTCAAGGCGCGCGAGCAGGGCTTGAAGTGGAACTTCGTGACTTTGGAAGTGCATGTTCCCGGCGTTGCCGATGCGGATGCCCGCGGCAGTGAGCCGATCTACGTCAAGGGTGACCTCGTTGGCCGCGCGACGCATGGCGGCTACGGCTGGCGTCTCGGCAAGAGCCTTGCCCTTGCCATGGTGAAGCCGGAGTATTCTGCTCTCGGTACAGAACTCGAGATCAAGATCCTCGGCAAGGCGCACAAGGCGACGGTAATTCCGGAGTCGCCATTCGATACGGAAAACGAGCGTCTGAAGGCTTAAGCTGCTTCGGCGAACTGAATTTGCAGGAATGGCGCCACTTCAGGCGCCATTTTGCTTTGCATTCAACAGAACGTGAACGAGATTGAAGTCGCTTTGCGTTTCAGTGTTTTGCGTTACACTTCCCCTATGTCATTGCGAAGGAAGGCTCCCTGCAGTTTTCTGTTACTGGCGGCAGTATTGGCCAGCTATCCGGCGCGCGCATATTCTGCTGAAATCGATGTCGATGTGGAGCTTGTACTGGCTGTGGATGCGTCTCGTTCCATGGAACCGTTCGAGCAAAAGATCCAGCGCGAGGGCTATATTGCTGCATTCCGCCGCAAGGACGTAATCGAGGCCATCCGCGAAGGTGTAAACGGGCGCGTGGCGATTACCTATGTGGAGTGGGCCGGGTCGACGGTACAGCGGATCATCATACCCTGGACGCTGGTCGATGGAGCTGAATCCGGCGAAAAACTCGCGGCAGCGCTTGATCAGCCCATTCCGTCGACACAAAGCCGGACTTCAATTTCCGGGGCAATCGATTTCAGCAGCTCGTTGTTCGACAACAATGGGTTCAAGGGAATGCGGAAAGTCATCGATATTTCCGGAGATGGCGCTAACAACAATGGACGCCCGGTCGCAGACGCACGCAATGAGGCGGTCGCAAAGGGCATCACCATCAACGGCCTGCCGCTCATGACTCGTGGCGACTTCTATTCCGACTGGGCAGTTGCCGACCTTGATATTTACTACAGCAGTTGCGTTATCGGAGGACCTGGCGCTTTCATGATCCCGGTCAGTTCCTGGGATCAGTTCCCGGAAGCTGTTCGCCGCAAGCTTGTCCTGGAACTCGCAGGGGACGGCCCCGTCGTTCACAAAGTGGATTGGGTGGCGGCGGAAAACTTGCCCGTTATCCTTGCCCAGAACAAGCCAGAATATGATTGCCTATCCGGCGAGCGGATATGGCAGCGGCGGATGCAGGATTGGGAATCTCGTTAAGTCGCTCGGTTTATGCAGCCATCAATTGCTTGCGGTCAGCGCGCTCCTGTTGCGGCGACCGGCCGTAGAGTTCGCGGTAGCATTTCGAGAAATGCGATGCTGAGACAAACCCGCAAGCAACCGCCACTTCCACGATCGGCATGGACGACTGGATCAGCAGATGGCGGGCACGGTCAAGACGGATTTCCAGATAGTAGCGGGCAGGGGACCGCCCCATTTCCTGGCGGAACAGACGCTCGATCTGACGGCGTGACAGACCGACATGATCGGCAATCTCGATTAACGAAAGGGGTTCGGACAGACGCGCTTCCATCAGTTCGATGATGGTCAGTACCTTGGAGTTCTGGACACCGAGGCGCGCGCGCAGCGGCAGGCGCTGGCGGTCGTGGGGGCTGCGAACGCGGTCTGTCAATGCCTGCTCGCAGACACGGTTGACGATGTTGTCACCGAAATCATCGCCGATCAGCTTCAGCATCATGTCCAGCGCGGCCGTGCCGCCAGCGCAGGTGTAGATATTGCCATCCACTTCAAAAAGGTCGGCATAGACATCGGCCTTTGGAAAGGACTCGGCAAAGCCCGGCAGATTTTCCCAGTGAATTGCACAGCGTTTGCCCGAGAGCAGGCCGGCGGCGGCGAGAATATGTGCGCCCGTGCACAGGCCACCGACGGCAACGCCGCGGTTGAACTCCTCGCGCAGCCAAGCGAAGACCGATTTGTTCTGAAATTTCTCCACATGCACGCCGGAACAGACGAACACCATCGAGGGGCGCTCTTCACCGGTAAGATACCGGCGTTCGTCCTCCAGCGAGGAAGTGGTAGCGCATTCAACGCCATTGGATGCAGTGACAGGCTTTGCGTCCACTGAAGCGAGACGCCAACGATAGGCTTCGTATCCCAGCATGCGGTTGGCAATGCGCAGCGGTTCGATGGCTGTCGCAAATGCGATCATCGAGAAGTTGGGGACGAGGAAAAAAACGAAAGACCGCTTGTTGAGACCGACATGATCCATGATGATTCTATGTTCCCGTATCTTGGCTTCAAGGCCATGTCGCAAATGAAGGTGCATCTTCAAATAACGGGCGTGGTCTTTAGAGCTTTTTTTCAGATAGAACCATAGAATTATTCTAAATGGAAGAGGTCGACCCTGTGTCGCAAACGCGCAGGTATCACATATGGTAAAGGGAGCAGACAGGGCGTTATCTGCTCCCTCGGGTTGTCTGATTCATGATTTAGTGCTGCGATTTCAGCTTGTTGCATTCACTGACCTGGCGTTCGTACAGATCTGGCCAGCCAATGTCGCAACGGATGTCTTCCGGCAGCCCATGAAGGGCTATTTCCGTTTCCCGCAAGCGGCGCTCCCGAATGAAAACTTCGCGGGCGTGAGTGATCGCCTGGACCAGACGATTCACACGATCGACTGCATACGAGGTGATACGCTCTGCAAATCCGCGGTTATCGCTCTGATAGAACTCATCACATGTGCTCATTTTCCTACTCCTCTCGTGTGGACGGCTTCAGTCGCGTCCGTTTCTTGATCTTGACTATCGTCTCAAATTGATGTTCAATCAAACGAAATTATGGAATGCTATGTTTCAGAAAAATTGATGGAGGATACGACGCCATGTCAGCACCGATGCACCATCCCATCCCTATCCTCGATCTCGATGTGTTGCGTACCTTCGCGATGATTGCCGAGACGGGGAGCTTTTCGAGCGCCGCCAATGCGGTGTTTCGCACGCCCTCCGCCGTGTCCATGCAGATCAAGAAACTTGAAGAAACACTGGGGCATGTGCTGCTCGAGCGCGACGCACGTTCGGTAAAGTTGACGCCGAGCGGTGAGGTACTGCTCGGCTATGCCCGGCGCATGCTGGCGCTTAACCGTGAAACGGTGGCCAAGTTCATTGCGCCGACGGTTTCCGGCGTTGTGCGCCTTGGTGCGCCGGATGATATTGGCGAACGGGTCTTGCCGTTTGTGCTCAAGCGGTTTGCGGAATCGCATCCGGATGTGACTGTCGATGTGGTTATCGATCAGAGCAACAGTCTGCGCAAGCGCCTGGACGAGCAGAGACTGGATGTCACGCTGGTCAATGTGAATGAGACACTGGCCAAGGTCGATGAAATCGAAATCCTGATGACCGAAGACATCATCTGGGCGGGTGCCAAGTGCGGCACGGCCCACGAACGCAATCCGCTACCGCTTTCCATGTGGGAAGAGGGATGCATCTGGCGCGCCAATGCGATCAGCGCGCTGGAAAGTGCCGGCAGGGACTACCGCGTTGCCTATATGAGTGCGCATACAATGGGCCAGCGCGCTGCCATTATCGCCGACCTCGCTGTTGCGCCTTTCTCGAAATTCCTGCTGGACGACAACATGGTGCAGCTCGGCCCAGAGCATGGTCTCCCGCCGCTTGGCGAATCCAAACTCGGCATGCTGGTCGCCAAGAATGCGGGCGCGCATGTCAAAGCGGTTGCCCAGCATTTGCGGGTTTATTTCGAAGGTTATGAGCGGACGGGCCGACTCTAGGCGTACCGGCTGAGACAGTAGTTTTTCAATGCTCTGACAAGGTCCACACTCGTCTGCTTTTGCGAGGCGGCTTCGAAGCCGAGCCGCATTGCCGCTTCGCTGACAGGGGCAAGCGGAGCTGCACAGGACGAATGTATTTCACCGAACGGAATGCGATCCAGCAACACGTTCGCATTGCCGATATTGATACCCGACCCGGGCATAATCTTGATCCTGCCGGCGGCAAGCTCGAAGGTCTTTTCCAGATCGTCGATACCTGCAAGCGCGGTCAATGACCGGCCCGATGTCAAGATGCGTTCAAATCCAAGTTCGACGGCCATGGTGACCGCCTCGTCGAGATCAGGGACAAGGTCGAAGGCCCGGTGCAGTGTGACGCCAAGCCCCTGACACTGGCGCATCAGGCGCTGCAGTGTCGTGTAATCGAGTTCACCATTTGCGAGATTGGCGCCAAAAACCACGCCGGCCAGCCCAGTGTTGCGAACGACATCAATCTCGCGCAGCATCGCGTCGATGTCAGCCTCCGTAACGACGAAATTGCCTGGACGGGGACGGATCATGGCGTAGATCGGTATGGGCGCAACAGCGGCCTGTCCGATCAATCCCGATGTTGGAGTGAGACCGCCCAATTCGAGCGCTGAACACAGTTCGACGCGGTCCGCACCGCCATTGATAGCGGCGGTCAGCCCCGCAGAGCTATCAACACAGACTTCCAGCAAGATACTCATTTGGTTGCTTCCATCAAACCCAGGACGCCGGCGCCGATCAGGCCCGGCTCGATCTTGAGTTCTGCCGGGATGACCAGTGGTTTGTCGGTCTTCCGCAAGATTCGCCCGCGAACAGCTTCATCCAATCGCTGGATGAGGGCGACCGAATTGGCGAGCCCGCCGCCGACCGGGACGATCGATGCACCGACAACATTGATTGTCATCGCAAGCGGTCCACTGACAATGTCGATATAGCATTCGATGGTTCTCTCGGCTGCGGCATCGCCGGCATTCCATGCGGCGATAATCTCGGTGCTTGGCAGCTTCACGCCATGCAGGTGGGCGTGCAGCTTCTCCATGCCGCGCGCGGCGCCAACGGCATCGACGCACCCGACTTGGCCGCAGCCGCAGGGGTAGCGAGGTATGACTACCGGCGGATTTCCGGCGAGGGTCGCTGAAACCGGTCCATGACCCCATTCGCCGGCGAAACCGCCAGCGCCTTCGTGAATCTTGCCGTTGATGACGATGCCCCCGCCTACGCCGGTGCCAAGGATAACGCCAAAGACGATGCGATGACCGCGTCCCGCACCCACAACGGCTTCAGAAAGTGCAAAGCAATCGGCATCATTGGCGACGAGAACGGGTCTGCGCAGCTTTTTGCTAAGATCAGCGACAAGCGTTCGACCGTGGATGCACGGAATATTGGCACAGGTGATCCCGCCGGTGTCGGAATCGACCACACCGGCAATCGAGATAGATATAAGATTCTCCGGATCAGCGCCGCCATCGGCAGCAATCTTGTCAATCGCGGCAGCAAAGGCATCGAAGTCATGCAGCGGCGTCGGGACCTTCGGCAGCGGTCTTATATCTTCGGGCGAATAGGCGATTGCGCCCTTGATGGCAGATCCGCCAATGTCAAAGCAGGCTATCATGGCAAGCTATTTCCGGAATCAAATGATCGTGGATGTTTGATAGCGGAAATTGACTGTCGGACAAAGCTATTCGCGATTGCGCCGCGCTGCGCGGTCCTCGCGGGAGCGGCGTCTCGGTGTTGCATCGCCGGCGATACCATCCTCGCTGACATTCTTGCGCTGCGGCAGGGTAACCGCCTGCGACAGCTTCGGAAACGGGTCGATCTTGTTCGGCATCGCCATGGCATAGACGAAATGTTCCTGGAATTTGGGTTCCAGCGCCGTCTCGATCTTCTCGATGCGGGTGACGGTGTCTTCAATTTCGCGGCGATAGTTGCGATTAAGCAGTGCCATGCGCGCACCTGTACCGGCGGCATTGCCAACAGCTTTGACATTGTTCAATTCGCAATCGGGGATCAGGCCCAGGACCATCGCATATTTCGGGTCGATGAAGGACCCAAAGGCGCCCGCAAACCGGATCTGATCGACATGATCGATCCCAAGCTTGTCCATCAACAGCTTGACGCCGGCATAGAGTGCGGCCTTTGCCAATTGGATTGCTCGAACGTCGTTCTGGGTGATGGTGATTGTCGGCGAACCTTCATGCAGAAGGTAGGAGAATGTACGCCCGTTGGCCATAACGCGCGGCGATTTGGCGGCAAGGCTTCCATCGACAACGCCGTCTTCGGAAATGATCCCGGAAAGGTACATTTCGGCAATGACCTCGATGATGGCGGAGCCACAAATGCCGGTGATGCCACTGGCTTGCACGGCTTCAGCAAATCCCGTCTCGTCGGACCATTGTTCCGTTCCGATAACGCGGAAACGCGGCTCCAGTGTTACCGGATCGATACGCACGCGTTCGATTGCACCGGGAGCGGCGCGTTGGCCGCCGGAAATCTCTGCACCCTCGAAGGCAGGGCCGGTCGGAGATGAGGCAGCAACAGTGCGGTGCCTGTTGCCCAGAACGATTTCGGCATTGGTGCCGACATCGACGAGCAGCATCATCTCGTCCTGGCGATGCGGGCCTTCAGCCAACGTCGCCGCAGCGGCATCAGCACCGACATGCCCTGCGATGCAGGGCAGCATATAGACCCGCGTTCCGGCGTTCATCGGCAAGCCGATATCTGACGACTTCAGGTGCACCGCGCCAGAGACGGCCAGCGCAAAAGGCGCGCCGCCGAGCTCCGTCGGATCGATCCCAAGGAACAGGTGATGCATGATGGGATTGCCAACAAAGACGGCATCGAGAATGTCTTCGCGGGCAACGCCGCCCTCAGCGCAAACCTTGTCGATCAGCCCATTTATGGCTTCGCGCACGGCCTGCGTCATGCCTTCCCGGCCATCCGGGTTCATCATGACATAAGAGACACGGCTCATCAGATCTTCGCCGAAGCGGATCTGCGGATTGGAAGTGCCTGCCGACGCGATGGTGCGTACCGAGAGCAGAGACGACAAATGCATGGCGATGGTCGTCGATCCGATATCGCAAGCGATGCCATAAGCTTCATTCTTGAGCCCAGGCCACAGGCCGATCATCGCTGGCCGCGAGGTTTCCTCATCGTGATAAATGGCGGCGGTCACGCTCCATCCGCCCTTGCGCAAAATCTTCTGCACGTTCGGCAGGATATGGGCATCGACTTCCAGATTGCGGACGCCCCATTCCTTTTCGAGCGCGGCCTTCAGGCGATCGAGATCGCCGAGTGGCTTGTGCATGTCAGGCTCTTCTACCTCGACATAGCACATATGGATCGCCGGATTGCGCTCGATGATGCGGGTGTCGGCAGCCTTGCGCACGACCTGCGCGTTGACTTGTACGTCCTGGGGAACGTCGACGACCAGATCGCCAAGGATGGTCGCCGAGCAGGAAAGACGTCTGCCCTCCTTCAGGTTGCGCTTTTCCGCGTAACGCTGTTCCTTTGGGCCGAATTCTGAAATGTGATCATTGGAGGAGGTGATGCCATGCTTGGCAAACCGGCCTTGCTGCACCTCGACCTGACAGCGTCCGCAAATGCCGCGGCCGCCGCAAACACTTTCGACATAGACGCCGAGGGTGCGCGCAGCCTCCAGTACCGGAGTGCCGACAGGAAAACGCCCACGCTTGCCCGACGGCATGAAGAGAACGAGCGCCTCCTTTGCCGATGCCTCTGGTGCTTTGACGGGTGCGTTCACGATCAATACTCCAAACTTACAAGGCGAGGGGCAGTTTAGCTGCCCACCGCCTTTCTATGCTGGTCAGTTTGCGTAACGCAAACCGTCAGCCTGCGGCGCCGCGCCGCGCCTCGCGACCGCCACGACGGCGGCCGCCGCCAGCGGAATCGGCAGGGACGGATACAGCGGGCGCTGCTCCTGCCGCGGCCGGCTGGTGATCGCGATATTTCTTGATCCAGTAGGCGCAATTGGCGTCCGTACCGTTGAGAACGTTGGCGGCGTGGACCGCCTCCATTTCCTGCGGGCGGCAGGGGTTCATGATCGCGGACGTCATACCCGCGCCAATCACCATCGGAATAAAGCCGGCATTGATTCCGTGGCGGTGCGGCAGGCCGAACGAGATATTGGACAGGCCGCAGGTGGTGTTGACCTTCAACTCCTCACGCAGGCGGCGCAGCAACGCGAAAACCTGGCGTCCGGCATCGCCCAGCGCGCCAATCGGCATGACCAGAGGATCGACAACGATGTCATGGGCCGGAATTCCGAAATCGGCGGCGCGTTGGACGATCTTCTTGGCAACGGCAAATCGGACATCGGGGTCCATGGAAATACCGGTTTCATCGTTGGAGATGGCGACGACCGGCACATTGTATTTCTTGATCAACGGAAGAATGGCTTCGAGCTTTTCCTCCTCGCCGGTCACCGAGTTGACGAGCGGACGCCCCTTGGCAACTTTCAAGGCAGCCTCGATGGCGGCGGTGACCGAACTGTCGATGGACAGCGGAACGTCGACCAGATTCTGGACGATTTCCAGCGTCTGGACCAACAGGCCCGGCTCTGTAGCGTTGGGATCAACGGCCGTAACACCAGCATTGACGTCCAGCATGGTCGCACCGGCAGCTACCTGCTCCAGCGCGTCCTTGATGACGGTATCGAAATTACCTTCGATCATCTCCGCGGCGAGCTTTTTGCGGCCAGTCGGATTGATCCTTTCGCCGATTACGCAGAACGGCTGATCAAATCCGATGATGATTTCTTTGGTCGCCGAGGCAACGATCGTGCGGGTCATTCAAATTACCTCAGCTGGCTGCTGCGTTTGCAGATGTATGGGATGCGTTGTGTACCGTCCAGGAGCCACGGTCGACAAGCCATTCTGATGACTTTTTCAGGCCGCCAAACGGGAAGATGTGGATCTGCTTGATGGCTGATGCCGGATTGGCGATAGCGTGCTGCTCGATCGGACCGACAACGCCTTCCGGGGAATGGCTGGTAGCGAGCGCCGTCAGCGACAGGGCGTTCTTCTTCAGGAAGCTGATCGAATTGCCGACACCGCACATGGCGGCATATTTGATCAGGGTGGTGATCTTCGCGGGGCCGGCGACGCCGAGATGCACCGGCATATCCACACCATGTTCGCGCAGCGATTCCGAATAACGGATGAAGCGATCGGCATCGAAACCGAACTGGGTAACAACGCGCAGCTTTGCGCCGGTGCGCTCGCCGAAATTCTTCTTCAGCCGCAGTGCTTCGATTGCGACGGCTTCGGAAAACTCCGGGCTGCCTTCAGGATGGCCTGCGACGCCCATTTCGGTGATGCCATATTTGTCGAAGAAACCTGTCTCCAGCACTTCCATCGTCGATGAAAACTCACCTGCCTGGCGCTCGAGACCGCCGCCGATGACGAGAACATCGGTCACGCCAGCTTCTTGCGCGGCGCGGCGGATGCGGGCTTCAAGCGCCGCCTTGGTCGACAGGCGGCGCGAGGCAAAGTGCGGGACCGGCTTGTAGCCAAGATCATGAACGCGCTTGGCCGCTGCCGTGAGCGTATCCACGCTGTCGGTGCCCATATCCGTGATGTAGACGCGGGTACCGGCCGGGAACAGACCAGGCAAATCCTGCGATTCAATAGCCTGGCGTGCCGCCACTTCGATGGATGCTGCGATCTTTGTCATTGGCTTCGCTCTCAATTCATGAATTGTCATGTCCACCTGCCTTTACAAGCGCCACAAGGCGTTCCCGGTCATATTCGTTGTCAATTCGCGCCAAGGCTGCATCAGCCTCGGTATCCAGATCGTCACTCACAGGCACCGGAGTGCCGCGGCGCCATTCCGCCAGATAGGCATCGGAATCCTTGGCGCCAATGCGCATCGCACACATGTCGATGGCCTCGGTAAAGCGAAGGGGAAGCTCACGCTTGGCCGCCTGACGTCCCTTCTTGACGGTCACTTGAGCGGGAATGTCCCGCCAATAAACGACAATAAGATCAGCCATGCAATTCATCCTCCGATGAGGACCCTTTTGCCGGAATATCAGGGGTTAAGCTTGCTATCTCACGACGCGCGTGCACTCAAATGCGACGTGCTTCATTAGTGCTTTTGCGACAGCCGATTCAGAAAGGCCAAAAGCTCGCGGCATAGGCAACAACGCTTGCTGCAATGAAGGCAAAGCCGAAAACAATGCTGATCGAGACCACACCAAGGATCAGTCCCGCGAGCATCAGTCTGCCGTCACGCTCGCACAGCGCAATACCGATGATGGCGGTTGCCAAAGCGGGCAGCCAATTGGAAAGCGGCATGGGCAGTACCACTGACATGCCGAGTATGGTCGTAAATGCGCCCAACCAGCGATCGCCCTGTTTGCGACCGAACGGCCAGTTGCGCGGCCGAATAAAGCGCTCTAGCCATTGCAGCCAAGGAACGACCTTGTCGGATATTTGGCGGAACCGATCCGGTGCGATCGTCTTGTCGCGCATAAAGGCCGGGAGCCACACTGATTCCCGTCCCATCACCATCTGGACAGACACAAGAACAAGGGGAATTCCGGTAACGACGCCTGTGCCCGGCGGCAGGGGGAGAAGATTCAAAATGGCGAAAAACGTGAGCAACGCAGCAAAACTGCGATCGGTAAAGGCGTCCTCGAGCTCCGTGAATGAAACGGGTGCTGTGACAGTCAGCGACAGATCCTCGAAGACCTTCGACAGGGAACGCGGGTCATTGTCGGCTGTTGAATGAGTAGTCGCCTCATCCGGCTTTATTTCATGATCTGCGTCGATGGCTGCCATCTTCTCGTCGATTGTTCACGTTTTGACGCATATGGCGGCACATTGGTGACATTGCAATGACGAAAGTGTCTCAGCGCCTCAATTCAAGGACGTCCATGAGGGACTCGCGAGCAGGGGCGGGAAATTCGATTCGGAACTCGTTCTTGCCAGTACGGTATGCGTAGCCGACCTGATCATTGTCAGGCCCAGCGCTGTAGGCATGAGGTTTTTCGCCCGCAATGTAGCCAACACCCAGATAGGTGAGACGCTTGTCATTGTCTGTGTAAAAACGCCCTTTTGTGCGCTGTGAGCCACTTGTCTTTTCCAGCATCCAACCCGACCCATCGTCGGTGACGCGGCAATTGAACCAGCCATAAACTGTCAAAGGCGGTTCATTACCAAGTTTCGTTGTTCGGCACTTCCAAACGCCGACCATATTGAAGCCCTCGTCGAAGGCGAGATTGGGTTTCGACAGAATCGAGTCGAGCTGTTGCACATCTGCTGCCGCTCCGCCCTTTCGCGCCTCATCGACTGCCTTGGCCTTGGTGTTCTCATATTTGTCGAGCCGGGCTTGATCTGACTTGGTAATCAGTTGCGTGATTGCGCCGTCCGCCTGAGCATGATTTGCCCAAACAAGGCAGAAAATGATTGCGATCGTGGCGCGAAACATCGTGGCATCACTCCTTTATTGATTTGATTTGCTGCAAATGAACAAAGAAACCGTTCACTTGATGTCGCGCGTGGAGCTAGTGAGCGGCAGCTGACGTCAACGCCGGAACAAGATCGCCGTAGCCTGTGAGGCGACGTTCATAGGCGAGGCCCAGAAATGCAGCCGCCGCTTCGGCTTTGGCGCTTAGTTCAGGATCGTCCGTTTGCGCCATGTAGATCATCTTGGTGTAGTTGCCGAAATACATGTCGCGCAATTCAGGGTGACGATCCAGGCCCAACGGCTTGACCATGAATGCTTCGAAATGCCGGGCAAGGAAGTCGGTCATGAAAAACGACGTCATGTCGTCGTCCCACTGCGTCGCGAACGCCTCGTTTCCAGCGTAGAAGGAAAAGCAATGAGGACCGGCGATGCGGTCAACACCATGTTTCGCACAGACACGGTCAAGCATTCCGCCGGTGCCACAATCGGCATATCCGACAAAGATGCGGGTGATGCCTTCAGCCTTGGCTCTGACAATCGCGCGATCCACCGAAGGCGCAATCTTGTCCGGGTAGTGATGATAAATCGCAGGCAAACATTTCAGCTGGATGTGATCAAGCCCAAATTGTTCGCGTATCGCCAGGATTTCGCGCGCAATCATGCCGCACGCAATCACCCGTACGGTCTCTGTTGATTTCATTGACTTTTGGCTAACATTCATGGAACTGATTTTGCTCCATCGCGTTATGCGAGCGTTGGATTTAATTTTAGCAGAACGGGAGACACAGTCCATGAAACTATCACATATTGCTCCGATTGCCGCTGTACTTGCTGTTGTTGCTCTCGCCGGCTGCGCAAATACCATCCGCGGTATCGGCGCCGATACGGCCAATACGGTCAATGCAACTCAGAGCGCTGGCCACAGAGTGGCAAAAGCTGCCAATTAATCCGTTCTGTCTGGTTTGAATCCACCAGCATCGGATCATACTTTATCTCAATTCTGAAAAACGGCCGCATTCTGATGCGGCCGTTTTTCATCTATCAGACCCCGGAAAGCTGATTGTGTTTGCGCTTCATGAAAGCCTTGGCGGTCTCGACTGCCACCGCAGCGTCGCGGCAATATGCGTCGGCACCAACGGCCTTCCCGAATTCCTCGTTCAACGGCGCGCCGCCAACAAGCACGACGTAATCGTCGCGAATGCCCTTTTCCTTCATCGTGTCGATGACGACCTTCATGTAGGGCATCGTTGTCGTAAGAAGCGCCGACATGCCGAGGATGTCAGGCTGATGCTCTTCGATGGCTGCCAGATAGTTTTCGACCGGATTGTTGATGCCAAGATCGATGACATCAAAGCCAGCGCCTTCCATCATCATCCCGACGAGATTCTTGCCGATGTCGTGAATGTCGCCCTTGACCGTTCCGATGACAAGCTTGCCTTGCTTGGGCGCGCCGGTTGCTGCGAGTAGGGGGCGCAGAATGAACATGCCGGCCTTCATGGCGTTGGCTGAAAGCAGCACTTCAGGTACGAAGAGAATGCCGTCGCGGAAATCTTCGCCGACGATACGCATGCCCTCAACCAGAGCTTCGGTCAGGACCTTGTAAGGTACCCAGCCGCGTTCGAGGAGAATCCGGGTGCCTTCCTCGATTTCTTCCTTCAATCCGTCATACAGATCATCATGCATTTGCTCGACGAGTTCATCGTCCGAAAGCTCCGAAAGAATGATTTCATCATCGGCCATGGGTCTGCTTCCTTTCAAGCGTTATGCACAGGTCAGTATCATAACTGGCATTCGTTTAACATATCGGGCAAGTTGCTGAAAACGCATTGCTTAAATGCGACCTTGTAAATGACGAAAACGACCGGATGTTTGTCTCCGATGCGCCATTGCGTGCCGCACACGGGAACGCCCTTACGGGTGTCGCGGTTAGGATTTGGCATGATTGAAGAAAAGTCTGCGCTTGCGTAGCGCAAGGAGAGAAGAAATGATTGAGGAAACGCCAGTCGATGCACCCGCGGAAGCGGAGACAAGCAGTGGACGTCGCGGACGTGGTGCTGGTGCAGGTGCTGCAGCACGTCGTGCAGCCCGTTCCGGTGGTGGTCCCGGCAAGTCACTCACCTATATCACACGCAAAATTCGCACCTATGAAGTGCTGGACGAAGATGGTCTGGCGTTGATCGAGGCGAATGCGGATACAGTTCTGGAAGAGATCGGCATTGAATTCCGTGACGATGCGGAGGCTCTGGCTCTGTGGAAAGAGGCGGGGGCAGACGTCAAAGGCGAGCGGGTGCATTTCCCGAAAGGGCTTCCCCGTTCCCTTCTGAAGACGGCGCCGTCAATCTACACGCAGCATGCGCGTAATCCTGAGCGTTCTGTGCAGATTGGCGGCAATGCGACAGTCTTTGCGCCAGTTTACGGTCCGCCCTTCGTGCGCGACCTTGACGGAAATCGCCGTTACGCGACGATCGAAGACTTCAACAATTTCGTCAAACTTGCCTATATGGCGCCGTCCATTCACCATTCCGGCGGCACGGTGTGCGAGCCGGTCGACGTGCCGGTGAACAAGCGTCATCTTGATATGGTCTATGCCCACATCAAATATTCCGACAAACCATTCATGGGATCGGTTACGGCGCCAGAACGCGCGGAAGACACGATATCCATGTGCAAGCTGGTGTTCGGCGAGAATTTTCTCGATCACAATACGGTTTTGACCAGCCTCATCAATGCGAATTCACCCATGGTCTTCGATGAGACCATGGTGGGTGCATTGAAGGTCTATGCACGCAACAATCAGGCATGCATCGTCACACCGTTCATTCTTGCCGGTGCAATGAGCCCCGTTACCGTGGCAGGCACGCTGACCCAGGTTCTTGCCGAAGTTCTTGCCGGTGCTTCGTTCACACAGTTGATTCGTCCCGGCGCTCCCGTCATTTTCGGCACGTTCGCGTCTTCGATTTCGATGCAGTCGGGCGCGCCGACCTTTGGCACACCCGAACCATCGCTGGTTTCCTACGGCGCGGCACAATTGGCGCGCCGCCTTGGATTGCCTTTCCGCACTGGCGGTTCGCTGTGTGCATCGAAAGTTTCCGATGCACAGGCGGCCTATGAAAGCGCAAATACACTCAACTCGACGCTGCTTGCCGGCACGAACTTCGTTCTCCATTCGGCGGGATGGCTGGAGGGTGGTCTGGTTTCGTCCTATGAAAAGTTCATGATGGATATCGATCAACTCGGCATGGCGCAGAAATTTGCCGAGGGTGTGGACCTCTCGGAGAACGGCCAGGCGATGGACGCGATTCGTCAAGTCGGGCCCGGAAGCCACTATCTTGGTTGCGATCACACCCAGGCGAACTTCCAGACGGCATTCTATCGCTCGAACATTGCCGATAACAATTCCTACGAGCAATGGCTGGCCGAAGGCGAGAAACGTGCGGATCAGCGCGCCAACGAGCTCGCCCGCCGCTGGCTGGAGAGCTACGAGGGACCCTATCTCGATCCGGCGATCGACGAATCGCTCAAGGAGTTCATCGCGAAGAAGAAGGCTTCGATGCCTGACGCCTTCACTTGAAAGAAGCCCGAGGATGGCCGGGCTAAAGTGGCCAATCTGATCCACAAAGAAGTCTGGGCCTCCGCTGTAAAGGGTTCAGATGCGGTATGAACATTGCCGATCCGATCCTTGATCAAATCGCCGTCGTGCTGGAACCTCATGGTTTGGTTCCGCGCGGCGGCTTTGTTTTTGATGAAGGAACTGCGCCGCACCCGATCGATGGCCTGGTCCCCCAAAGCGTTGTGCTGGTCGGCCATTTCGGTTCATCCATCTGGCCGCACTTCGCGCGATGGCAACAGCACCATCCGGGCGTGCAAGATCCGCTCGATATATGGTCCAAGGAAATTCTAAACGCTGTTGCTGTGAAATTCGGTGCGATAGCGGCGTTTCCCTCCGACAAGCCCTATCTGCCGTTTCAGCAATGGGCGACGTGCGCCGAGGGACTACGCGCGTCACCGCTCGGAATATTGATCCATCCGCAATACGGGCTTTGGCAGGCATTTCGCGGGGCGCTGTTGTTTGATCGCGTTCTCGACTTTCCCAGCAGCAGTCCGCAGCGCTATCCCTGCGATGATTGCCAGGACAAGCCGTGCATTTCGACCTGCCCAGTGAATACGTTTTGCGATGACGAATATGAAGTTGTCCGTTGTCTTGACCATCTTGCCTCTGGAGAGGGGGAAGCGTGTCTGCGTGGCGGTTGCCTGGCGCGCCGCGCCTGTCCCGTAGGACGGGAGCATGCCTACAGTGTGCCACAGATGCGGTTTCATATGGATGCGTTCGCGAAAGGCTGAAGCACCTCTCCGGTGCAAAAATACCGAGGCTATTTCAAATGCTTAGGCACGCATATCATCAAAAGATATATCGTTGTCTTGATTAAAGATATATCTTTGCATAGATATGACTTATGAAAGATATATCTAGGAGACATCATTTCCATGTACGATTATTGCAGAAAATATCACAGCCATGGCGGCGATCACTGGTCGCGCGTTGAGACAATGTCAGGTTCGCATGAGGGTGGCGGCCGCTTTGGCGGACGCGGACGCGGCGGTCCATTCGGGCGGCATCGAGGCGGCCCATTTGGCGGGCGCGGTCCACGCATGTTCGATCCTGGCGCATTGCGCCTTGTCGTCCTCGGTTTGATCGCGAAAGAGCCGCGTCACGGCTACGACGTCATCAAGGCGCTGGAGACAAGGTTCCAAGGCGCCTACAGCCCGAGTGCCGGTGCGATCTACCCGATGTTGCAGATGATGGAGGAAACCGATCTTGTCACCTCCACCACAACCGGCAACAAGCGGCTGTATACGATTACAGATCAGGGGCTTGCCTATCTCGACGAGAACCGGGCGGAGCTAGATAAAATCAACGCCCAACTCGACAATGCCTCAGGCGAGATACGCGGTGCCGCTCTGGGCGAGGAGATGCATGCATTGAGCTTCGCGCTTCGCTCGAAGCTTCGCAGTGGCTCGCTGACGGCAGAAAAGGCCGATCAGCTGCGCGAAATCCTGAAAAGGGTCCGCCGCGAGATCGAGGACCTCTGAGATCCCCAAGGATTGTGTCGGCCAGAACCCGCGGAGCAAACCGCTGGTTCTGGCCGGATTATTTATGCACGCCGTCCGCGGCGTTCGCGCTTCGGCGTGTTGTCCGCGTGGGCAGCAAGCTTGTTGCGCATTGGACCAATGGTTTCAACAATCGTTTCGACCGTTGGACGCGGTCCATGGGTGTGGCTGTCGAGTGCCTTGCGCATTGCTGCCAGATGCTCGAATGACGTGCCGCAGCAACCGCCAATGATCCTTGCGCCACCATTGATGGCGAGGTGCGCGTAATTTGCCATCAAGTCAGGTGTGCCCGAATAGAAGATCTCCGAACCGCGAAACTCCGGAATGCCGCAATTACCCTTGATCACGATGGTCGCTGATGGGTCGGCTTCACTCATGTCAAGCAGCGATGCGAGAATATCCGAGGCACCGACGCCGCAATTGGCGCCAACGGCGACCGGCTTTTCACCGAGGCCATCGACGACACCATGGATGTCTTTAGGTGGCAAGCCCATCATCGTTTTGCCAGCCGTGTCGAACGAACCCGTATAGACATAGGGCAGGCCTACCTTGACTGCGGCCTCAGCAGCTGCACGGATTTCACCAGGCGCCGACATGGTTTCGATCCACGCAACGTCGACGCCGCCGGCTTTTAGGCCTTCCAGCTGTTCCGTGAAGGCGGCGACAGCATCTTCTTCCGTCAGCGCGCCAAGTGGCACCAATAGTTCACCGGTTGGACCGACGGAGCCGGCCACGATAACCTTGCGAGACGCCTTGTCGGCGACGCTGCGGGCAAGTTCTGCCGCCTTCTTGTTGAGCTCGAACACACGATCCTGCGCATGGTGCAGTTTCAGACGATGCCGCGTACCACCGAAGGAATTGGTGAGGATGATATCTGCCCCGGCGTCGACAAAGCCCTGGTGCAGCGCGATGATCTTCTCAGGCTGCGCTTCGTTCCAGAGCTCGGGCGCTTCACCCGCTTCCAGTCCGGTGGCAAACAGGTTCGTACCGGTTGCGCCGTCGGCCAGCAAAACGCCTTTTTCGGCGATGAGATCAGCGAGTGGGTTTGCAATGGTCATGGCGCATATTCCTTTGGGATCGAATAGATAACGATATAAGGAAGTCTTTATATGTGGTCAATCATCAATTGCGACAAGCATTGACGCAGGCTCAAACAACTTTCAGTGACGAGACATAAGATGCAACCTCATGCGCGTTGACCTTGGCGACACGGATAAGCCCGTCAAAATGCCGCTGCATGGTCAGAACGGCTTCGGTCGTATAGAGGACGAGATACATCTCCCCGACAAATATCGCAGCGCGGTAAGGACCGAAAACGGTGTAGGGGACCGAGTAGCGTTCTCGCCCGTCAAATAGATAGAGCCGAAAGGACGGATACAACTCGTCGAGCAACGATGCCATGTGTTGAAGCTGCTCGCTGCGTGTCTTCCGCGGAAGATCAGTCCAGATGCTGCAGCCGGCTGCAAAATCCCGGAGAGTCTGAAATGGCATGCAGGCTTCCATGTCAGTGCCCGGCTGGCGATTATAGTCCAGACGGAACGCGGTCTCGCTCATCTGCGTTGCCGGGTCGCGGTGAACCAAGGAAGTCTCGTAGGCAATTACACCTTGTGTGCGCAAAAGATCGGGTATGCGGGCGGGCACATAGCGTATCTTCGTGCCGGTTGCCTCCGCATGCCATTTGACCAGCAACGTCTGATTGTCAAACCCTTGCTCGATTTCGAGACTTGGGCGCAGTTCGCCGGTAATCCCCTCATCCTGGCTGAGGCCAAGCAGCCAGTCGAGCGAGACGGAATGGCGCTCTGCAATGTTGAGCAGCGTCTCGACGCGGGGAAGCCGCGTGGATTGCCCTGACAAAAGCTGCGAGAGCGCAGACCGGTCAATTCCGACGGAGGCGGCGAATGACGACTGGTTCTCGCCGCTGCGCGTGAGCAGGCTTTTGACGCGCTCCTGAAACAGGCGGGAAAGATCGCGTTTGTCCATTTTTGTGCTGCCTTGTTCACTTTACGCAACATTTGCGCCATTTGGTGCGCAAAATCAACACTTTCTCACAAAAATAGCATTGCTGACAGTTCCTGACAATGAGACCATGAAAAACATGGAATCAGAAAGACATACCGAAGTACCGACGTCCTCAACTCAGCGAAAGCGCCTCGGCGTTGAGTGGCCAACCATTGGCCTGATGATCGTCTGCTACGGACTTTGGTTTACCTCCGGCTATTACATTTATTCCGTCATGCCGGTCCTTGCTTTGGCCTTGATGGCCGTTGCAGTGGCGTTGCATTCGTCGCTGCAACATGAAGCCTTGCACGGCCATCCGACACGCAACGGCGCGATCAATGAAGTCCTGGTTTCACTGCCGATTGGTCTCGTGTTTCCCTATCGCCGCTACAAACATCTGCATCTCAAGCACCATGCGGACGAGCGGCTGACGGATCCCTATGATGACCCGGAAAGCTATTACCGAGCGTCTGGCGATTGGGAGAAATTGCCTTCGTTCGTCAAGGTATTGCTGGGTTGGAATAATTCGCTTGTCGGCCGGTTTGTCATTGGCCCCACGCTGATGGTCGTTGGCTTCGTTTTCAGCGAGATCAAACTCGTTGCTGGAGGTGACCGAAAGACACGCACCGCCTGGCTCTTGCATGGACTTGGACTTATTCCTACGCTCGCTGCGCTGTGGTTTGCGTTCGGTATTCCGCTCTGGATTTATGCGCTGACGGCCGTTTATTGGGGATTGTCGATCATCTCGATCCGCAGCTATTGCGAACATCAGTGGTCAGAACGCCCGGACGGGCGAACAGTTATCGTCGAGAAATCGCCCTTGGCGCTGATCTTCCTCAACAACAATTTGCATTTCGTCCATCATAAACGCCCGACAGCGCCCTGGTATCATCTGCCGCAACTCTATCGCGAGCAGCGCGAGGAGTGGCAGCGCATGAATGACGGCTATGTCTTCCGCAACTATTTCGAGATCCTGCGAGCCTACGCCTTCCGGAAAAAGCAGGAGGTGGTTCACCCGGTCCTGCGGCGTGAGCCAGCGCCAGGTCGCGCTTTCCGCCCGCGCCGCCACGGTATCAACCTCCAGGGTGGTTCAACCGTTCCTATTCCCGCCGAGCCGCCGACAGAGTAAGCATACGACATGACACTTGTGGCGGCTTTGCCGATGTATGACTGGCCTGAGTTGCGCGCTGAAGTTGACGCGCAATGGGTTGTCATGCGCGATGCCCTTCGTGCGAAGGGCTATGACGCGCCCGAAGTCCTTATGCGCCGCAATGCTGATCTTCCCCCGGTTCCCGGTGGCATCAAGGACGCAGCGGGCAACGTCATCGCGCCGGACCCGGCCACGCTTCCGCCTGACGAGCTTGATCTGCCGACGCTCTGGCGTCACCCCGATCTGCTGATTACGCAAACCTGTTGGGGGCCGATGGAGTTGGGCCTTGGAAGGCAGGTTCATCTTGCCGGGCAGGACGACTATTCCGGTATCGAAGGTGGCGGCGGGGAACTTTATTCAAGCGCGCTTGTGGCACGGCGCGGCGAGGGGACGCCCGTTGCAGCGCCTATCGACGGCAAAGCCAGGCTTCCGATCGATCTGATGCGGCAGAAGCGGCTCGCCGTCAACAGCCACGATTCGATGTCCGGTTATTTGGCGCTTAGGCGGGATCTGGAAACACAGGGCGAAACGCTGGCCCTCTTCGTCAGCCTCGTTGAAACTGGCGGCCACCGCGAGTCAATCGAAGCCGTTGCATCCGGCCGGGCCGATATGGCAGCCATTGATTGCAAGTCGTGGGCTTTCGCACAGCGCTTTGATGAAGCTGCGAGCGCGCTGGTTGTCGTTGGCTGGACGGGCAGGCGCAAGGGCCTGCCCTTTATCTCTTCCCTGGAGCTACCCGCGCATCTTTTCGCCTGACGGATCAAATGGCGGCTCGATGTTGATACGGGCTGCCCGGCGAATGCCGAGAATCTCCACTTCGAACAGTCCCTGGCTTTCATTGGTTGCGAGCTCCGCAGGCACATAGCCTTGAGCCATGGAATGGCCGACATAGTGAGCGTAGCCGCCGGATGTAACCCAGCCGACGACGCGCCACTCGCCCCGTACGGCGCCCTTGTCGCCCGCATTGGCAACGACCTCTCCGGTCGCATCGAAGCGCGGTGCGCCGACGCCATGGCCAGCCCGCACGATGCCGTAGTCCTTCGAGGTTTTCGCCCAGATCGGCTCATCGCCCATCACGTCGGCGGCGCCCTCGCCATGGGGCACGTCGATCAGAAACGAAACGCGGCGCAGTTTCGAACTGGTTCCTGCGTCGAGCTCAGCTTTTTCCCTGGCCGCTGCCTCCCGTCCGATGAAATCATTCTTGGAGAGCTTGATGAAGCGATCCATTGAACCTTCGTAAGGTCCGTAGATCGGACGCAATTCGCGAAACCATGTCGGGAAATTCTTCTCGAGTCGCATTGCGAGCAGGGCGCGCATGCCGAAATCGACGATGTTAAATTCTGCGCCGGCGTCCTTGATGGCCTTGTAAACGAGGCGCTGATAAGCGGGCTCCATCCAGATCTCATAGCCAAGATCGCCCGTATAGGAGATGCGGTTGACCTTGCACGGCGCGCCGCCAACGGCCATTTCGCGGAAATCCATGAAGCGGAAAGCGGCATTTGACACATCTTCATCAACAAGCTTGGCGAGCAGGTCTCGGGATTTCGGTCCCGCGATGGCCAAGCCGACAAGGGTCTGATCGAAGCGATGGATTCTTACCGAACCGTCCTTTGGCTGCTGTTTCTGGAACCAGCGCATGTGGTAGCGCTGAGCTGCGGAAGATCCCCAGATCAGGAACCTGTCATTGGCAGCCTTGGCGATGGTGAAATCGCCGATGAGCTTGCCTTCCTCGTTCAGCATGGGCGTCAGAACAAGGCGCCCGGTCTTCGGCATGGTGTTGGTCATCAGGCGAGAGAGGAAAGCCTCTGCGCCAGCGCCCGTCACTTCATACTTGGCAAAATTGGCGATTTCCGTAACACCGACGTTTTCGCGCGTGGCGCGAACTTCATTGCCGATATGCTCGAAATCGTTGGAACGGTGATAAGAAACGATGTCGCGTGGTTCGATACCCTTGGGTGCGAACCAGAGCGGGGTTTCAAGGCCCCACGAATCGCCCATCACCGCATTCTGTGCGAGCATTGTGTCGTAGAGGGGCGTGGTCTGCTGCGCACGAGCGGCAGGCAGTTCCTCGTTGGGGAAACGGATGGAGAAACGGCGCGAATAGTTTTCGCGCACCTTGGCATTGGTATAGCGCAGGGTTGCCCATTCGCCGAAGCGAGCGACATCCATACCCCAGACGTCGAAGCCTGGCTCGCCGTGCACCATCCAGTTGGAAAGCGCGAGGCCAACACCACCACCCTGGCTGAACCCGGCCATGACGGCGCAGGCGGTCCAGTAATTGGTGAGGCCCGGAACTGGACCGACAAGCGGATTGCCGTCTGGCGCGAAGGTAAAAGGTCCGTTGATGATCTGCTTGATGCCAGCCTTTTCGATGCCAGGAAAATGCTTGAAGCCGACCTCGAGGGAAGGGGCGATACGGTCGATATCCGGCGGCAGGAGCTCATGGCCGAAATCCCATGGCGTGTTGACTGGCGACCATGGCTTTGCCGCCTTCTCGTAGGTGCCGAGGAGGATGCCGTTTCGCTCCTGGCGTGTGTAGATCTCGCCTTTGAAATCCATGACGCCAATGAGTTCACGTCCGGTGGACTTGTTGAACTCCATGACTTCAGGAACGTCTTCGGTGAGGAGATACATGTGCTCCATGGCGAGAACCGGCAGTTCAAGCCCGACCATGCGCCCGACTTCGCGAGCCCACAGGCCACCGCAATTGACGACATGCTCGGCTTTCACCGTGCCTTGCTCGGTGACGACATTCCACGTCCCGTCCACTTCCTGCGTCAGCTCGACGACCCGGTTGCGCAGGCTGATTTCCGCGCCAAGTTTGCGCGCAGCCTTGGCGTAGGCGTGGGTTGTGCCGGATGGATCGAGGTGCCCTTCAACCGGGTCCCACATGGCGCCAACGAAGTTGGTCTCGTCCATCAGCGGGAACATTGCCTTGGCTTCAGACGGTGTAATCAGTTCGGTGTCCATGCCGAGGTAGCGGCCGCGAGCATGGGCGAGACGCAGAAAGTCCATGCGTTCCGGCGAATCCGCCATCATGACACCGCCGGTCAGGTGCAGGCCGCAGGACTGGCCGGAAAGCTCCTCGATTTCCTTGTAGAGGCTGACCGTATAGGCCTGCAGCTTTGCAACGTTTGGATCGCCATTCAGTGTATGGAAACCGCCGGCAGCATGCCAGGAGGAGCCGGACGTCAATTCCGACCGTTCGATCAGCATGACATCAGTCCAGCCGGCGCGCGCAAGGTGATAGAGCACAGAGCACCCGACAACGCCACCGCCGATGACAACTGCTTTAACGTGCGATTTCATAGTCTTATGCCTCTTGTATGGAAATGTGATTCAATGTGTTGAGAGTTTGATTCAAGTGATCAGAAATCCGTTGGCGCGCCGCCTTCGGCCTTGCGTTTGGCGACAAAGGCATTGATTTGCTCTTCAATCGCAGGATCGATCGCCGGTTTCTGATAGGTGGCAAGGCGTTCTTTCCAGATCCGGTTGGCCCGCTCGATTGCTGTCGGTGAACCAGCTTCCTGCCAGGTTTCGTAATTGCGCCAGTCGGAAATGATAGGCGCATAGAAGGCTGTCTTGTAGCGCGACTGCGTGTGCGCCGTGCCGAAGAAATGTCCGCCCGGGCCGACATCACGCATAGCGTCGAGCCCCAATGCATCCTCGGACAGATCGAGCGGCGTCAGGAATTCCGCCACCATCTGCAGGAGATCGAAATCGAGGATCATCTTCTCGTAGGAACAGCAGAGCCCTCCTTCGAGCCAACCGGCAGAGTGGAGTATGAAATTGCCGCCGCCCTGGATGGCGCCCCAAAGCGAGAACACCGATTCATAGGCGGCCTGAGCATCCACCGTATTTGCTGCGCAAACGTTGGATGTACGGTAGGGGATGCCATAGCGGCGGGCGAGCTGACCGCCAACCAGCTGCGCTTTCATATATTCAGGTGTACCAAAGGCGGGGGCTCCCGACTTCATATCGACGTTGGAGGTAAAACCGCCATAGCCGACCGGCGCGCCCTTCTTGACCATCTGTGTGAAGGAAATACCAGCCAGCGCCTCGGCATTCTGCTGGACGAGGGCACCAGCGATGGTAACCGGCGCCATGGCGCCGGCGAGGGTAAACGGTGTCACAATGACAATCTGGCCGTTACTGGACATCTGGATGATGCCTTCGAGCATCGGAACATCGAGTTTCAGCGGGGAATTGGTGTTGATGATCGTGTAGCAGGACGCTTCGTTTTGCAGTTGTTCGTGGCTGATGCCGCGCGCAAGGCGGGCGATCTCGATGCCGTCCTGATTGCGTTCCTTGCCGAGAGAATAGATATGAAACGGCTTGTCGGTCAGCGTGGCGAGGTCGCGGATGCATTCGAGATGACGGACCGAAGGATGAATGTCTATCGGCTCGACCGGGTAGCCGCCGGTCGTGTTAATGATGTTGTGCATCTGCGCTAGCTTCAGGAAATTCCGGAAGTCCGCCTGGTTGCCCGACCGCCTGCCATTGTCGGTATCGGAGCAATTCGGTGCCGATCCCATCTGGGCGAAAATCAGGTTGTTGCCGCCGAAGCGAACATTGTGGGCTGGATTGCGGGCATGCAGTGTGAATTCCGAAGGCGCATATCCGATATATTCAAGGATCATGTCCTTGTCGAAATGGACACGCATCGTGCCGGGCGTAACATCGGCGCCGGCCTTTTTCATGATGTCGCGTGCACCATCGTGCAGGACATCGACACCGATCTCCTGCAGCACTTTCAACGACGCGTCGTGGATCGATTCCAGCTCGTCGTCGGAAATGATTTTTGTTGGCGCAAATGGAATTTTCAGCTGGCGAAATGGCGGCTGGTCAAATGCACCGCTTTCAATGCTGCGTGGCCGCGACCGGCCGCCCCGCCTGCCATGATCCCGCGATGAAGCGTTCGTATCGATCTCAACTGCAGGTTCACTCATTGCTCATGCCCTTCGCTTACACCCATGCCGGGCGATCGTGCCACTATCGCCAGAGCTGCTTCGAGGGTGCGCGGCGTGAGCGACGCCGAGCGCAAGGGAAGCGACATGGCCGGATCGTGATGTGTTTGCGTGCGTTGCGCATCAGGATCAGCGAGGTTGGAAGGTGTTGGATAAGTTCTTGGGAAATTTGTGGAAGTTGGGACGCTTTCAGATGGCAAGTACACGTCGACAGTCAATGCCGATGATCTCCCCCTCTCAAGGGGGGAGATAAAAGGGCGGCGGTGCTGCGCCTACTCCGCGGCTGCCTGCGCGGTCAGGTGACTAATCGGCGTAACCATGGCCTGGATCAGGCTATTCATGCTGATGACGCCGGTAGGCTTGCCATTGTCATCGATGACCGTTGCATATTGCTGATTGGCGTCGGTCATGGTCTTGGCCGCTTCTTCGAGAATCGTGCCAGTTCTCACCGTTACACCGCCTG
>NZ_JBBNAN010000447.1:0-5224 GCF_037994405.1 Phyllobacterium sp. | reverse complement strand
CGTCATCCACAACCACTGTGAGACAGCAACGGTATCGATATTGTGCTCAGTCGATTTCCACGCGATGCGAACTGCATTTGGTTCGAAACCATAGTAGCCGCCGGGCACGCTGGGATCACGGTCATCTGTGCCACCCAGCTGTTGCAGCCACGATCCGAGTCGCTCTGCTCCCTCAAGATATTTGGGGTCTTTGGTCTTGGCGTGAAGTTGAAGAAGCGCAAGCGCGGCCCAGGCAACGTTTCCGGAGGCAGTACTTACCTGATACTCGTCTTCTACCCAGTTCTTTGCGGCGTCGTCCCACCAGCCAGGTAACGCTGCTTTTTCACCAACTGGTCCTGATCGGTACGCATTGCGGATGCGGCCATCCGTATAGTAGCGGTCATTTTGGCCGACCGTTGTCAGGGCGTCACCGATGGATTTGGCGCGATCCACTTGACCGCATGCCAGGAATGCCATTGCTGCTAGCGCGTTGTCATAGACAAACGCCGTGCTTTGCAATGCCCTGGGCAATTCCGCACCCTTTTCCGAAGCGAGATAACTTGGAAGAAATGAGCCATTGGAGGTGCCTGTTGGTCGCTCAGTTTGCAATCGCGCCATAGACGCGCACAGACTCAATCCGATTGCGCGATCAGCCGCGTGACTCTGCACGGCAGCAGACGCACAAACGACTGCTATGCCGGTTGCATAGATGACCAGCCTTTCCACGCTGCTAGTTCCATCTCGTGTCAAAGACCGCTTGTGAGCCGTTATCTGCCATGACGCGTGCACGACGGAACGGATGCAGCTCTGTCTCCAGCCGGCGTTCAAACAGATAATCGGAGGCCTGGCATTTGCTGGCAAGGCATTTCGGGTTTTTCAACGCCAGGGGCATGGCAGCGACTTCATTTCCTGCCGGCCGGCTCGATTCCGGTGAAAGTGCTTTCTGCTCTGCCGCATTCGCCTGCAAAGAAACATATGTCACTGCGCTGGCGATCTTCGAACCACCTGAAACGAAGGCCAGCTCAAGCTGCTTGACCTCTTGGACGAGCGCCGTCGTCGCACTATCGATATAGTTGCGCGTCTTTTCTGCCCAGTCACTCTGCCGCGTGACTTCAACCCAAGTGCCTACGGAACAGAAGTTGCTGGTTTCATCTTCATTGGATTTGTCGGGAACGATAAAGGCGTAGAGTTCACGGCGTTCTGTCGGAGGAAACGGGACCGCAAAATCCAGATCAACACGGTCGGTCGTTCGAGGCAGGAGGCGATTTACCTGACCCTGGACCGGTGATTTCCAGGCGTCTGATTCAATGACAACTTTTGATCCAACCGATAATGCTTGTGCCTGTCGCTCGGAAAAGATGGCGACAACAAAGGCTTCTCTGCAGTCGACAGATTGAGCAAGCGTATCCCCGGCATTCACCTGCTTGCCCACTTGCGCGACTGTCTTATAGATTTTTTCGGATTTCGTAATCGCAACGTCCGCCCTTGCCATCTTGTCGATGCGCTGCTTTTCCGCCTCCGTTAGGCTTTGCAGCTCAGCAAGTCGCGTCTTGATTGATGCGATTTGCATACTGATTTGCGAGACATCCGCCTTTCTGGCACGGATCTCGTTTTGCAGATTTTGCAAGTACTGGTTGTTGTCGCCGACATATATTCCCCGCTGAGCAAAGTCGAGATTGTCGTTTGACATGGCAACTTTCAGCTTTGCCGCCTCGACTTTCGCATCTTCCAGCTTGATGTTGTTGAGAAGCTCATCTTTCGTGCCGGGCACGACACCCTTCGATACCAGGCGCAGCTTTCGCTCTGCGTCCGCCTTCTCATTTTCCGCCGAGTACACCGCGAGGTCCAACCGGACCTCAGCATCGCGCAACTCATTGCTGGAACGCGCGATCAGTGCGCCCTGCTGTGTCGCCAATTCGGCTTCAAGATCTTTGATCCGATTGAGATAGTCTTCAAGGTTGGCTTGTTTAAGTAGCATTTCGTTCTGAAGTGATGTCGATTCGACCTGAAGTCCGATCAAGGTGGAACGGTCCACGCGCTCGTTTTGGACAGTCGCGATGGGGCCTTCGTAGGAATCTTCCTGCTTGCCAGCAATATTCGTGACGGTACCGGTGATCGGTGACGTCAATGCGGACACGGGAGCATTCACAACTGCTCTGACGGAAGTCGAAGTAAATATCGGAGGCAGCACAGACGAGGTGAAGACCGTCGCCAATACGCCGAGAACGCCATACGATGCTATTTTTACAGGAGTTGGTCTTCCTGCAATCGGGGTATTTTGCTGTCGAGAAACCATAGTCTCCACTCCGTCAAAGAGATTTTCGAACTATGTTTCCTTCCCTTTCCCCCTCCCGAATTCTTTTTCTTTTTTCCCCCTCTATGGCTGAAACGATCCCAAATATGCCCACCGCGCGCAATACGTAACGCGGTAGGTAATTGTGCTTAAATAATCTGCCTATTTATCAACCAGAACAGTTCGTGACCGCTGGATTATCGACCAGGACCGCGACGCTGGGCCTGCATGATTGTGAAGCGGGCACTCCGATCGGGAGCATGTCCGGTTGCTCCGCGATTCCGTTGGTTGGCAATTTCAGTTCCGCCTCATTCCGGCATAATTTTGCGCTCAGCCACGACTGCTAAAATCCTCGCAGATTTTAAGAGGAGTTTTCCATGTACGGGGATGTATTCGATAATCTTCAGAGCCGGACAGGCCGGCGGACAATAATTTGAACGACGGTGTCAAATGTTGCTTGGTCTGTCCGCCGATAACTGGATTGTGCTGCTTGCGGCAGTAGCCGCAGCTTTTTATGCGCTTGAAGCTGCTTGGTATTGGCAAACGTCCACCGAAATATTGACGCCGGATGAACTGGCTGGCTTGTCCGATGGCCGCAACGTCCTCGAAGAGATGGTTGAGGCTGTCATGGCACAGAGCGCGACAAGCGCCAAAGGTGCTCGCTCGGCATCCTTGGCCGCCTTGCTGGCGGTTGTCGCCTTGGTCGTGAGCCATTTCTGATCAGCAACTTTACCACATCAGTTTCATCTCTGATTTTGCTTGGACCAGCGTTAGATGCCGATCCCGATATTAATGTACCACCAGATTGACCTGCCCGCCGCGCGGGGCAGCCCTTTCCGTTATCTGACAGTGGATCCGCGTAATTTTTATCGCCAGATGAAGTGGCTGAAGCGCACAGGATTTACCGGCCTGTGCATACGTGACTTGCAGCCTTATTTGCGCGGCGAAAAGTCGGGAAAGGTTGTCGGCATCACATTTGATGACGGCTTCCGGAGTGTTTATTCCAATGCGCTGCCGGTCCTTGAAAAGTTCGGTTTCACCGCAACAAACTATTTCGTAAGCAGGCAAATCGGTGGCTTCAACAAATGGGATGAGCCAGTCGGCGTGCCCTATTCCGCCTGTATGTCCGGACCGGAGATGTTGGAGTGGCACAGGCTTGGCCACGAGGTCGGTGCTCACACGCTTGATCACGTGCACCTGACTTCCGTCCCGCCAGCCGAAGCGCAGCGTCAGATTGCGGACGCACGCCATGAGCTGGAAGACATGCTCGGCACTGCGGTGGAAGCCTTTTGCTATCCCTACGGGGAGGCATCAGATGAAATCAGGCAAATGGTTGGAGAAGCAGGCTACGCCAGTGCCACGACCACCCGTCGTGCCAGGGTCCAGCCACAGGATGACATGCTGCTGCTGCCACGCAAGATCGTGCGTCGCACAGATGGCTGGCTGAATGTGCTTCGCAAGTGCCGCACCGGTTGATCATGTCCGGCAGAACGACTCCGCAGCCGCGCAGCATATGCGTCGGTACAATTACCCGCCATCGACCATTGATGCTGCAGAACCTACTCCGGTCCTATACGCAAATGGATGTGCCGGAAGGTGTTCGTTTGCATTTCATCATCGTCGAGAACAACGACAGGCTGACCTTGCAAGACATCGTCGAAGCATTTCGCGGGCAAATGCCGCAATGGCCTGTTCAATATAGGTTGGAACCACGCCTCGGCATCGCTTTCGCCCGCAACCGCGTTCTTGATTGCGCAATTGATGCAGGTATTGATCTGCTCACCTTCGCCGATGATGATGAAACTGTTCGATCGGACTGGCTCATCCAGCTCCTTGCTGAACGGGACGCCTTTGATCTCGATATCGTTGGGTCTCCGGTTCGGCTCGCACCACCCGGACCAAATACATCCTTCTGGGAAAAACTGGTCTGGTCAGGCATGGACAGGATGAACAAGAACAGCGAGGCAAAATCCTTGCGCAATCGCGACCAAGGCAGAGTTGATCAGGTCCGCATTGCAACCGGCAGTTGGATGGGGAGTCTGCCATTCTTCTGCCAAACCGGACTGCGCTTCGACAACGAGCTTGGATTGGGAGGCGGCGAAGACTGGCGCCTGTGGGCGGATGCAAGGAAACTCGGGGCCAAGACCGGCTGGACGCCCCACGCCATTGCCTATGAGACGGTTTCGCGGGAACGGCTCAGCATTCACTATCAATACCGACGCAACAGGGACCACTGTTTGACCGAATTCAGGGCAAAACTCAAGAATCGCCTGTTGGCCACGCTACTCAGATTACCGGGCTCGCTGGCCGGTAGAGGCTTGACCCTGTGCATCTATGTTTTAGCCATTCCGTTCACCCGCGGAACGACGCTCGTGCGTGCTGCATCATGTCTCGGCAGCATTGCGGGTCTCATTCAGGCTTGCATGGGGCGGACTTCCTCTCACTACGACAGAACCAGCGGGTCGTAACGCCAACAGCGTGACGAACGGGAGAACCGTCTGGTCTAAATCGTCAAACAAGATCAATCTGTGTCAGATCAGGTCTGAGAGTTTTCATGAACGAACAGCGCATTCACAAGATCTTCGAGGTCAGCATACTGCTTAAAGGAGTCCACGCCTTGATTGAGTGCATTGGCGGCGTGGTCTTGGCCCTTATCAGCACTGAGCGTATCAAGACGGCGGTCAATGCACTGACCCAGACGGAACTCATCGAGAACCAAAACGACTTCATCGCGCTGCATCTGCTGAGCTTCGCTCAGAATTTTTCCATCAGCAGCCAGCACTTCTATGCCTTCTATCTGTTGAGCCACGGTCTGGTTAAAGCAATCCTTGTCGTGTGCCTGCTTCGCAACAAGCTCTGGGCCTACCCGGCATCTCTATTCGTTCTGGGCCTTTTCATCATCTATCAGCTCTACCGTTATGCCTACACACAAAGCTTCGGCATGGTCGCCCT
>NZ_JBBNAN010000446.1:0-2686 GCF_037994405.1 Phyllobacterium sp. | reverse complement strand
CCTCAAAGCGGGCCAGAGCAGCCACACGCTCAGGCTGATCGCAGCCGGGGAAAACGGTATCGAGTTCGATCGGGCGCCGATTGATCCGGCCCATCGAGCGCATGCGCCGAGGTTGCAATCAGCGACTCCATCGGAATACCGCCGCACTTGTTACTCCCACCGTTCGATTTCCGGTGCTAAAACCATCTCACGACCAACAACGAGCGATGAGCAGCAACTGGAAATGCGCCTCAGCCTTGAGGCGCAGGACTTCGCCCAAATTAGGAGGTTTCAAAAGCCATGACTACATCAGCCGAGAACGGACAGACAGGTGGACAGCCTGCCATGCACACACCACCGGTCGTATCGCCCCAGGCGTGGGAGGCGGCCCGCGAGCAGCTGCTCGTGAAGGAAAAGGCCCAGACCCGCGCCCGTGACGCCTTGGCCGCCGAGCGGCGGCGAATGCCGTGGATGGCCGTGGAGACGGCGTATGCGTTCGAGGGGCCTGAAGGGAAAGCCAGCCTCCTTGACCTGTTCGATGGTCGGCGTCAGCTGATCGTCTACCGCGCCTTCTTCGAGCCGGGGGTGTTCGGCTGGCCCGACCACGCCTGCCGGGGCTGCTCCATGGTGGCCGACCAGGTCGCCCACCTCGCCCACCTGAACGCCCGTGACACCACCCTCGTCTTCGTCTCGCGTGCGCCACAGGCGGACATCGCGCGGCTGAAGGCACAGATGGGCTGGGAGATGCCGTGGTTCACCATTACGGACAACTTCGACGCCGACTTCGGCGTGGACGAGTGGCACGGCACGAACGTGTTCTACCGCGACGGCGACCGCGTGTTCCGCACCTACTTCATCAACAACCGCGGGGACGAACAGATGGGAGGTACCTGGAACTACCTCGACATCACGCCGCTGGGCCGACAGGAGGTCTGGGAGGACTCGCCCGAGGGCTATCCCCAGACCCCGACCTACAAGTGGTGGAACTGGCACGACAGCTACGTCGCAGACGCAGCGCCCGACAAGAAGTGGGTCGAGGTGTCGGACGCCGGAGAGGCTGCGTTCAGGAACCAGGACACGAGCACGAAGCCATAAGTCAGGCCTGTTCTGGCGGATCCGACGGGCGGCGATCCGCCAGAACGCCGCCGCGCGCAGCTGTTTCGTTTCGAATTCAACCGGCGCCATGCGCCCTTGATTGACGCGGATATGAATTCCCACAACACCACATACACTACCCGTTTGCTTGCATCGTGAGTTTTGCGGCCTTCGCCAACGCCCGATGCTACATTTGCTAATCGGGACGAGGTTTGCAGGAAGCCGGTCACTTCTGCGATTTCAACAGCCGCTTTATTGAGAGCGAAGTGACCACCGACATCGTGAAGAACGCCCAGCTGCTTATCTGCGCTGTTGATCTCGACTGCTTTCAAGCATCGACTTCGAGGACGAGTTCGAGCTCGATCGGTAGACCGAGTGGCAGACTTGCGACGCCGAGTACGATCCGGCCGGAGAGTTTTTCCTCGCCGAAGACGTTGACCAGCATCTCGGATGCCCCGTCCGCGACTTTCGGATGCTCTCTGAAATCACCCTCCGTCGCTATGTAGACGCCGAGCTTTGCGACCCGCGTGACCTTATCGAGAGAGCCAAGATGGGCTCTCGCGGCCGATAGAGCACTAAGGATGGCCACTTCTGCAGCCTTGCGGCCATCCGCGACCGTGAGTTCACCACCAACGCGTCCAATGAACTGGGGCTCGTGGCCGACCACAGGCAACATCCCACTCAGGAAGACGAGGTTGCCGATGGTCACCGCCTCGACGTAAGCGCCAAACGGTGTCGGCGGTGGTGGAAGCGTAATGCCCAGGTCCTGCAACCGCCGTTCTGCGCCGGCTGCTAACGCTTTTGTATGGTCTACCATTGTCCTAGATGTGCGCCGCCATCAACGTGCAGCACCTCCCCGGTTACGTGTGGAGCCTCGGTCAAGAAGACGACCGCATCGACGATTTCCTGAACATCGGAAATGCTCGCCATGGGCGACAGCGTCCTCAGGAAGTCTTTCGGATTGTCCTTGTGCAAAGGCGTGTCGACAACACCGGGAGCGACCGTGTTAACCCGGATTCCATCCCGCGCATATTCCATCGCAAGATTCTTGGAAATCGCGTCGACGCCGCCCTTGGTCATCATTGGGACAGAAGCGGTGAGGCTGGCGATGGGATGATCGATCAGCGGCGTCGTGATGCTGACGATGCTGCCGCCGGACTTCTGCGCCAGCATTTGTTTCACCGCCAGCTGGGTGAGATGGATGAAGCCTTCGAGATTTGTCGAGGACAACCTTCTGAAGTCCTCCATCGTATAGTCAAGGAACGGCTTGGTGAAGAAGATGCCGGCGTTGTTTACGAGAGCATCGATCGTCCCGAACCGACTAATTGCGGTTTCTGCCACCCTAATTGCCGTTTCAGGATCGCCGATATCGCCGTCGACCAGCGCCAGCTGACTTGAGGCTTGGAAAGCATGCGAAGCGCTGACCTTTCGAGATGTCGCGACAACATTGTAGCCGCGATCGACGAAGGTGTTGACGAGGCCAGCCCCAATACCCTGGGAGGCTCCTGTGATGATAACAGTCTTTCGAGTTTGCATTTCGATCTCCATTGGATTGCGCAGCGTTGCGCTTGTTCCCAATGAATATGGCCGAAGCTCTATTCCGTGATTAGAT
>NZ_JBBNAN010000445.1:0-6956 GCF_037994405.1 Phyllobacterium sp. | reverse complement strand
TTGCCAGTGCTTGCTCGATCTGCAGGACGTTTACTTCGACCCAGACCTCATAGGTGCCAGGCTCGAAGGCAAGATCACAGGCTCTGACCGCTGGGGTCGCGCACTATGTACCAGACGTTGGGAAATTCCTCGCGAAACGCGAGCAGTTCGCTCGTTTCGTTGACTATCAACCTGCCACTCCGATCGCGGTCAATCGCGCCTTTCAGGACAGCGACCGATGCTTCATTGTCCACCAAAAGCCGGGGATTGGCGATCCACAGTGCAGCTGCGAAGAGGAGGATGAATACGAGAAGTGTTGCCGCCTGCAGCAGAATCAACCGCCGCACGAGGACCCATTGTAGCGAGCGAGCACGTTTTTCTTTCATGGAGCCGCCCGCAGAAGATAGCCGAGATTGCGAATTGCCCTGATCCCGATGCCGGTAGCGGCATCCTCGAGCTTCCGTCGCAACCGCGATATGTGCGCGTCCAGCGCATTGGACCCGAGCAAGGCGCGGAGGCGCGCCATCAGTTCCTCGGTGGCGAAAGGCTTGACCATATAATCATCTGCCCCGGCGTCGAGCCCGGTTACGCGATCGTCGAGACTGCCCATCGCAGTCAATACAACCACAGGTGCATCCACATGGAGAGTGCGCAAACGTGGAATGAGGCTGAGGCCTTCGCCATCGGGCAGTCGACGATCCAGCACAACCGCATCAAAAGGGCCGAATTTCGCCACGGCCTCGGCGTCGGCCAATGTCGAAACGTGATCGACGACCACATCTCGACGCTCCAGTGCGGTCTTGAGGACCGAAGCCATTTCAGGCTCGTCCTCAATCAGCAAAATGCGCATGCACATTCTCCTTCGGCAGAGGGCCAGCGACGATGTCCAGCTGCGGCGGTGAAATCTTTATCATGGGTTGCCGTACAAAACAGCGCCTATCAGGCGCGGACTACTCACACTCCAGCTTTGGCTGACGGAAATTGGTGATGTACCAGCGGCCGGTGGAGGAGCGGGCGTAGAACGGATAGAAGCATTCCTGACGTTCCACATAACCCGGCGTTTCGGTCTCTTCGTAGCGCCTGCCGTGCCTCGTGTTCCTCACTTCGCCGCTGGTTGAGCCGGAAACCACGTTGGTGGAAATCTTCCGCCACTGATATGCGCGCTCGCCTTGGTCAAGATCAATGACAGTCGTCGGCGGGCCGTAGTCCAGAATGACCGATTCCACCGGCTGCCCGATATAGTTTTTCATGATGTCAGCGGCACACCCCGCCAGAGCGATCGTGGCTGCTACGAAGAATGTGCCAAAGGCGTGCTGGAAGCAGCCTGCAATGCGGTTAGCCATGTCTGATCCCCGGCGTGAAGTCTGTGCCGGCAACTAGGCCGCGAAGATTGCGCCGACATTACCGGAGCAGATCTAGAGATGGCCAGAATCGTTCACAAATGATTGCGGCCGTTATCAGCATTCAGAAAATTACGCAGAAAGCTTTCCATCTTTGCTGAACTTGCGCTAAGACGCGCCATCCCGACTACAGCGATATTAAATCAACGAGGTTCCCAGCATGGCATCGAAAAAGCTCTTTCTCCTCCCCGGCGACGGCATTGGACCCGAGGCAATGGCCGAAGTCCGCAAGATCATCGCCTATATGAACGCCGAGCTGAAGAGCGGGTTCGAGCTGGATGAGGGGTTGGTCGGTGGCTCCGCCTATGACGCGCATGGCCAGGCCATTTCCGAAACCGATATGGCAAAAGCGCTGGCTTCCGACGCAGTTCTGTTCGGCGCTGTAGGTGGCCCGAAGTGGGACAGCGTTCCTTACGATGTGCGGCCGGAAGCCGGACTCTTGCGTCTGCGCAAGGACATGGAGCTCTTCGCAAATCTGCGGCCGGCAATCTGTTATCCGGCCCTGGCCGATTCATCGTCGCTCAAGAAGGAAGTCGTGGAGGGTCTTGATATCCTGATCGTGCGCGAATTGACCGGAGGTGTCTATTTCGGCGAGCCGAAAGAAATCCGCGATCTGGGCAATGGCCAGAAGCGCGGCATCGACACACAGGTCTACGACACATACGAAATCGAGCGCATCTCCGGTGTCGCCTTCGAACTGGCTCGCACACGCGGTAACAAGGTGACGTCAATGGAGAAGCGCAACGTCATGAAGTCGGGTGTCTTGTGGAACGAAGTCGTTACGGCGACCCACAAGGCAAAATATTCCGACGTCAAGCTTGAGCACATGCTGGCTGATGCCGGCGGCATGCAGCTTGTCCGCTGGCCCAAGCAGTTCGACGTGATCGTTACCGACAATCTGTTCGGCGACATGCTTTCCGATATTGCCGCGATGCTCACAGGATCACTCGGCATGCTTCCGTCCGCTTCGCTCGGCGCCCCGGATGCCAAAACGGGCAGCCGCAAGGCGCTCTACGAGCCGGTCCATGGTTCGGCGCCGGACATTGCCGGAACGGGTGCAGCGAACCCGATTGCCATGATCGCGTCCTTTGCGATGTGCCTGCGTTATTCCTTCAACATGGTGGCCGAGGCAGACAGGCTGGAAGCGGCCATTGCCGGCGTTCTCGACGATGGCATTCGCACTGCCGATATCATGTCGGAAGGCAAGACCAACGTTGGGACGACCGCGATGGGGGATGCGATCCTCGCAAAATTCACGGCGCTTGCCGCCTGAACCGAAATTCCGAATAGACAAAAGCCCGGCGCGAGCGATCGCGCCGGGCTTTTCCATCTTGGTGATTGATTACTTCACTTCGTGAAGATCAGTGCCCTTGGTGTCACGGACAAAGATAAGACCGATTATCAAGGTCATTGCCGCGACGACGATCGGATACCAGAGACCGTAATAGATATCACCCTTGAACGCGCTCATGGCAAAGACTGTTGCCGGAAGCAGGCCACCAAACCAGCCATTGCCAATATGATAGGGCAAGGACATGCCGGTGTAGCGGATGCGGGTCGGGAACATCTCGACCAGGATCGCGGCAATCGGACCGTAGACCATCGTCACATAGATCACGAGGATGAACAGGATCGCGATGACCTTCGTCCAGTTAACGGCGGCAGGGTCTGCAACCATCTTGAAGGCGCCGGCACCTGGAACCGCGTAGACCGCCACCTCGGTCGCGCCTGCTGCTTCTTCTGCGGTCAAGAGTTTGTCCTTGACGGCCTGATCGACGGGAACCATCGTCTTGGCGCCGGCACGGATTGCTGCCGCGTCGAGAGCCAGTTTCGGGTTGGCGGCGACCAGAGCGTCGAGCTTGGAGTCGACGACTTTCACGGGGTCACGAACAAGAGGATAGCCGCCGTCTTGCAGCGCGATGTTGACGGCCTTCGCAAATGCCGCCTCCTTGGCCTTTGCGTCGGCTCCGGCGGCAACCGCATCATAGGAATCGACCGTTTCCGCACCGATCTTGACTGTTGCCGCAGTTCCAGGCGCAGCAGTGGCCAAGACGTCATAGGGAACCGAGTTGCGGGTCAGGAACGATGTCGCGATATCGCAGGACGTGGTGAACTTGGCCGTGCCAGTCGGGTTGAACTGGAACTTGCAATCACCTGGTGCAGCTGTGACAGTCGCGCGAACGTTCTCCTGTGCCGCGGCGAGCGCAGGATTTGCCGCCCAGGTCAGCGCCTTGAATAGCGGGAAATACGTGAAGATGGCGAGCGCAAGACCAGCCATGATGATTGGCTTGCGGCCAATCTTGTCCGACAGCCAACCGAAGAATACGAAGAAGCCGGTGCCCAGCAGGAGCGCGATGGCGATCATGATATTGACCGACTGTCCATCGACTTTCAGGACATTTTGCAGGAAGAACAGCGCATAGAACTGCCCAGAATACCAGACGACAGCCTGACCGGCGGTAAGACCGAGCAAAGCGAGAATGGCAATCTTGGCATTCTTCCACTGACCGAAAGCCTCCGAGAGTGGTGCCTTGGAACCTTTGCCTTCTTCCTTCATGCGCTGGAATGTCGGTGATTCACTCAAGGACAGACGAATCCACACAGAAATGCCGAGGAGTATGAAAGAGAGGATGAAGGGAATGCGCCAGCCCCAGGCAGCGAAAGCATCCTTGCCGAGCCAGTTCTGAACGACGAGGATCACGATCAGCGACAGGAACAGACCGAGCGTTGCCGTGGTCTGGATCCAGGAGGTGTAATAACCGCGCTTGTTGTCCGGGGCGTGTTCGGCGACATAGGTCGCTGCGCCGCCATATTCACCGCCGAGTGCGAGACCCTGTAACATGCGCAGGCCGACCAGGATTATCGGTGCCGCGATGCCCCAGCTGGCTGAACCCGGAAGCACGCCGACCAGGAAGGTCGAAAGGCCCATAATCATGATCGTGACGAGAAATGTATACTTGCGGCCGACCAGATCGCCTATGCGGCCAAAGACCAGCGCCCCGAAAGGCCGGACAAGAAAGCCCGCAGCGAAGGCGAGCAGCGCAAAGATGTTGCGTGTTGCTTCCGGATATTCACTGAAAAAGGCCGCGCCGATAAAGGCGGCAAGAGAACCGTAAAGATAAAAATCGTACCATTCGAAAACAGTTCCGAGCGACGAAGCGAAGATAACTTTTTTCTCTTCTCTCGTCATACCCCGACTAGAACTGTCGGCCACAGACGTGATTGCCATTACTATTCCTCCCAGAAAACCGCAGTTAAGCCAAGAACATGATCAGCATAACCCCTCGATCACGTTCTCGACCATTGACACTCCCGCATGGCCCCTTTGCCGCGCTTACTTGGTGCGGCAAACCATGCGCCGGTGAATGTCCTCCGGAATTTTCTCCCCCCAAAGGTCATGCACCTGATGCACGCGCGGAGTGTTCAACAAATATTGACGAAAGCAAAGCCCGCATCTTACGTCAATTGTCTAAAATTGTGCGTAACACGACATATTCTTGTCTTTTGAAGAGACAATTGACTCTTTTAGGAAACCGCGTACAAGCACAGTCGGACAAGGAGACGCCCACGTGGCAAGCGAATCAACAGCGCTGTTTTTGATGAACGGTTCCGGCAATATTGCCGGATGCGCCGCTGTGCCTGCTCTTATACTTAAAGTTTCGGCCAAACAGACTGCGAAAACGACCACCAAAACGGTCTGATTTCCCTTGGCCTGCTCGCCCCTCCCGGGTCCGGCCCGGGGGAGAAGACCCGCAGTGGCCAGCGGGTTTGCGAACAGCAGAGAGGGACAGGAGATACTACAGATGAGTTTCAAGGTTGCAGTTGTTGGTGCCACAGGCAATGTGGGCCGCGAAATGCTCACAATACTGGAGGAGCGCGGCTTTCCGGTCAGCGAAGTTGTTGCGCTTGCCTCGCGCCGGTCGCAAGGGACCGAGGTGTCCTTTGGTGACAAGACGCTGAAGGTAAAGGCGCTCGATACCTATGATTTTTCCGATACGGATATCTGCCTGATGTCGGCAGGGGGGAACATCTCCAAGGAATGGTCGCCCAAAATCGGCGCCCTGGGTTGCGTTGTCATCGATAATTCCTCGGCCTGGCGCTACGATTCAAATGTGCCACTGATTGTGCCGGAGGTGAATCCCGACGCGATTTCCGGTTTCACCAAAAAGAACATCATCGCCAATCCGAACTGCTCTACGGCGCAGCTCGTCGTGGCGCTTAAGCCATTGCACGACAAGGCGAAGATCAAGCGCATCGTTGTTGCAACGTATCAGTCAGTTTCTGGTGCCGGCAAGGAAGGCATGGACGAGCTGTTCGAACAGTCGCGTGCCGTGTTCGTTGCCGATCCGGTGACGGCGAAGAAGTTCACCAAGCGCATCGCCTTCAATGTCATTCCACACATCGACGTCTTCATGGAAGACGGCTACACCAAGGAAGAGTGGAAGATGGTTGCCGAAACCAAGAAGATGCTCGATCCCAAGATCAAGCTCACGGCGACTTGCGTGCGCGTTCCGGTTTTCATCGGCCATTCGGAAGCGGTCAATATCGAATTCGAAACCCCGATGAGCGCTGAGGAAGCCCGCCAGATCCTGAGCGATGCACCGGGCTGCCTTGTCATCGATCGTGCGGAAGACGGCGGCTACATCACGCCCTATGAAGCAGCCGGCGAGGATGCCACCTATATTTCCCGTATCCGCGAAGACATCACTGTCGAGAACGGCCTTTCACTGTGGGTTGTCTCCGACAATCTCCGTAAGGGCGCGGCACTCAATACGATCCAGATTGCCGAGCTTCTGATCGCGCGCGGACTGATCCAGCCGAAAAAGATCGCGGCCTGAGCAGAACTCGCTTTCGAATTTGAAAGGGCGCGGGAACCGCGCCTTTTTATTTTGCATCGTCGATGCTCGCGACGAGATTGTCGCGCATTGCAATAAGTTCGGAGCGAAGTCCCTGTGCTTCATCCATAGTGCAGCCGAATGCTTTTCCCATCGCGACGGGAACAGCTTCTGCGCGTTCGCGCATGCTGCGGCCGTCATCGGTAAGGCTGATCAAGACCTGCCGCTCATCAACGGTATCCCGCCGTCTCGTGATCAGCCCGGCGGCCTCCAGGCGCTTTAACAATGGCGTCAGCGTGCCCGAGTCGAGACTAAGCTTGTCGCCAATCGCTTTGACCGTTTGATTTTCCTGCTCCCACAATACGACCATCACCAGGTATTGGGGGTATGTCAGCCCCAGCGCGGCAAGCCGTGGTTGATACGCGCGCGTTACAGCATTTGCCGTCGAATAGATCGCGAAGCACAGGAAGTCCGACAGCTTCAGGTGTGATTCCTGCGCTTTTTCTGCTGCATTTTCCATTCTGGCCACTCCTTCCCGGCTCCTGTGCACAGGATAGCCGCGGATGTTGGATTGTGCATCATTTAATTTCTCATCATTTAAGATATCTATTGCACGCAATTTAATTATGTGCAATGCAATATACGTCAAACATTTCACACGAAAGGAAAACCCATGAGCATTCTTTACACGACAAAGGCGACAGCATCCGGTGGCCGTGACGGCCGCGCAGCAAGCGAAGAC
>NZ_JBBNAN010000444.1:0-16920 GCF_037994405.1 Phyllobacterium sp. | reverse complement strand
TGTCCGCCTCCCGAGTTTATCGAGGGGCGGAAACCCGGCCGTTGGTTTGCCAAAGCAAACCAACCAGCTTTCAAACCCGCTGGTCGAATTATCCGCATTTGGAGAGAAATGCGGTTCGACCAGTGGGCCGGGTGAATTCGGGCCAAACCCCTTGACCCTGTCCACGAATTTCCCTCCGGCAGAACGCGGCTATATAGACAAAACTTGTTCTAGCTCGCCGTGATCCCGACTTTGCTCTGGATCTCCTCGATGGTTTCCTTCACGAAAAACGTGAGACCGGCCGTAGTCGTCACAATATGCGTGCCGGTTCCGTAGGGGTTAAAGGAGACGACGTGATTGAAATTGAGTGTGATGTGATCACCATTGACGTCAGTCAGCTTGATCCACATGGCCCTACCTCCCTGTTTGACTAAGAACGTGGCGCAGGTTCAGGGAAGCAGGATTCAATCGATCAAGCAATCACTTGCCGGCCTCTACCAGAGATTCCTTCCATCTATGGTTTCCACCGGCAAGGACGCGATATCGAAATCGTCAAAGAGACGCACATTGACGCTGATCCGCGGATTATCGAAATCCGGCTTGTAGTCGGTCCAGGTCGGGACCTGGGAAAAGGTACCACAGCCGCACACGTTGCAGCGGTGATGCTTGTTCATGCCATTGCGGGAATAAACCGCGTCCGCCTCCGGCGTTACCGACAGTCTTACCTGATCAGGCGTGTAATAGGCCCAGAGCGGGCCGCGCTTGGCGCAAAAAGTACATGTGCATACCGTTACGGTCGCCGGTGCCTTGCTCACCTCAAACTTGATGGCGCCGCAATGGCAGCTCGCCAGAATTGTCATTGTTCCCTCCCAACTGGTTCCAATTGCACAATTCATACATGACAGCTCCTGACAAAAGTGGTCAGGAGCCTTCGGACGATGGACATTCAAACCGCCTGACCGGCCACCCAGCCTGACGACCAGGCCCATTGGAAATTATAGCCGCCAAGCCAACCGGTTACGTCGACGACTTCACCAATAAAGTACAGTCCTTTTTCGGATCTGGCTTCCATGGTTTTCTGGTCGAGCGCATCCGTGTCGACGCCCCCGAGCGTGACTTCGGCCGTACGATAGCCCTCGGATCCTGCGGGCTTCACCTGCCATTCATTGACGGCTTTTTCCACGGCGAGCAGCTGTTTGTCGGAAAGGTCCGCCAGATGACCTTCGATCCCGCTGCTTTCAGCAATCAACTGTGCAAGCCGCTTCGGCAACAGTTCGCCAAGCGCCGTTTGCAGAGCTTGGCGGCCGTTACGGGCGCGTGCAGCGCGCAGCGCGTCGAAAACCTTGGTATCCGGCAGCATCGCGAGGGAAATCATGTCACCTTCCCGCCAATAGGATGAAATCTGCAGGATCGACGGTCCGCTGAGACCCCGATGGGTAAACAGCATGGCCTCCGTGAACTTCGTCTTGCCATGGCTGACCACCGCATCAACCGAGATGCCGGATAGCGGTTTGAGCGGGGCGAGCGTGTTCTCGTCAAACGTGAGAGGAACCAGCGCTGGCCGTGTCTCGGTGAGCGGGAGCCCGAATTGCCGGGCAATATCGTAACCGAAGCCGGTGGCGCCCATTTTCGGAATGGATTTCCCGCCGCAGGCAACGACCAGCGAGGCGCATCTTACGCGTTCGCCCGACAAATCGACCACATAACCGTCGCCTGATCTTTCGATGGCGTTCGAAGTCGTGCGCAAGCGCAATTCAACGCCTGCCCGGTTCATTTCCGTGACGAGCAAATCGATGATCTGCCTTGCGGATCCGTCGCAGAAAAGCTGACCAAGGGTCTTTTCGTGCCACGCGATGCCATAGCGATCGACAAGACCGATAAAATCGCGCTGCGTGTAACGCCGCAATGCGGAGATACAGAAATGCGGGTTCTTGCTGATGTAGTTTTGCGGCGCCGCATTGAGATTGGTGAAATTGCAGCGACCACCGCCCGATATGCGGATTTTTTCACCGGGTGCAGCTGCATGGTCGACGACAATGACCGAGCGGCCACGCTTGCCCGCTTCGATAGCGCACATCATGCCCGCAGCACCGGCGCCGATGATGAGAACGTCGACTTGCCTGATCATGGCGATGGCAACAGCTGATCGATGCGGCCGGTCATCCAGTAGGCAAGGAGACCCACCCATTCCCGTAGCGCAACTGACAGATTCTGCAGGGAGTCCAATGGATTGTCGTGCGCAATACCGATCGTTTCCTTGCCGGATGTGCGGTAATCGGACGGCCACGGCACGACATCAAATCCTGCCTTGCGAAACAGCCCGACAGCCCGTGGCATGTGGAATGCGGATGTGACCAACAGCCAGGTTTCGCCCGGCTTCGCATTCACCATTTCCTTGGTGAAAACTGCATTTTCATAGGTATTACGGGACTTGCTTTCGAGAATAAGCCGTTCAGGGGCTACGCCCAACGCCGTCAACAGACGCGGGGCGGTTACGCCATCTGCTTCGCCATCAAGGATGAGATCACCAGCGCCGCCGGTTACGACGACCCTTGCTTCTGGATGACGGGCGGCGAGAATTGCCGCCTCGACAAAGCGGTCACCACTCGAATTCAGCTCATAGCCCCCGCGCACGAGATTGACACCAGCTTCGAAGCCGCCACCAAGAACCACGATCCCGTCAATCTTCTCCGGCAACGCCGCAGGGCGCTGAAAGCGGTCTTCTAGAGGGTGCATCATCAAGGCACCGAGCGAGCTCCACGCGCCGAGCCCAAGGAGCAAGAAAGCGCATGCGGCTGTCGTCATCGCCACGCGGCGCCAACTCAAGACTAGCGCACCGCAAGTCAGTGCCACCAACAGAATGGAAAAATTGAGCGGCTGCGCGAAGAACCAGAAGATTTTCGAAACATAGAAGAACATCGTTATTGGAGCTCCGCCAGCATCTTGACCTTGTCGATCTCGCGCTCGAGGCTCGTCGACCACTCGGGGCCCTGCTCTGTGATGTCGAAGCCTTCGCGCTGATAGAGCCGTATGGCACCAACATTGCGGGCATGGGTACTGATACGGGCTTTGGTATACCCAGCCTCCGCTATTGCTGCCTTGAGCGCTCGCAGAAGCGTCGTGCCGATGCCCTGCCCCTGAACGACCGGATCCACCCACAGGTCGGAAATGTAGTCATTATCCTCGTCCCGGGCACCCCAACCGACAATGGTTCCATCCACGTCGGCCACAAGCACCTGGGCAAAGGAGGATTCGGCAAATTCGCGAAAAGCCTTCTGGACATGCGCGCGCATGCCCGGCAATTCCGGCTCAAACGAAAAGACGTTGGACGCCCAGGCGCGGGAGCCGACCGCAGCGATGGTTGCGATGTCGGCCTCTGTTGCGCGCCTGATTACCACCATTTCGGTGCGTTGAACTTGCCTGCGGCCTGTTCGATCACATAGGCGGTCTGGAACAGGGTCTCCTCGTCGAACGGCCGTCCAATGAGCTGGAGGCCGAGCGGCAGGCCCCTCGCATCGAGACCGGCCGGGACAGCAATGCCCGGAAGTCCGGCCATGTTCACCGTCACAGTGAATATGTCATTGAGGTACATTTTTACCGGGTCAGCCGCCATGTCCTGATCGGCAATGCCAAAGGCTGCCGAAGGCGTGGCCGGCGTCAGGATTGCGTCGACGCCTGCGTGGAAGACGTCCTCGAAATCCTTCTTGATCAGCGTGCGCACCTTCTGCGCCTGAAGATAGTAGGCGTCGTAGTAACCGGCGGAAAGAACATAGGTGCCGATCATGATACGGCGCTTGACCTCATCGCCAAAGCCGGTGGCGCGGGTCTTCTCATACATATCGACGATATCCTTGCCCGGGACGCGCAGGCCGTAGCGCACGCCGTCATAACGGGCGAGGTTCGAGGAAGCCTCTGCCGGAGCAACGATGTAATAGGCCGGCAGAGCGTATTTCGTATGCGGCAGCGAGATGTCGACGATCGAAGCGCCTGCATCCTTGAGCCAGGCAATACCCTGTTGCCAGAGCTTTTCGATTTCTTCCGGCATGCCATCGACGCGGTATTCCTTTGGAATGCCAATCTTGAGGCCAGCAAGCGGCTTCCCGATGGCGGCCTCATAGTCCGGTACAGCGATGTCGACGGAAGTCGTGTCTTTGGCATCGACCGAAGCCATGGATTTCAAAAGGATTGCGGCATCGCGCACGTCGCGTGCGATCGGTCCGGCCTGATCGAGCGACGATGCGAAGGCAACAACGCCCCAGCGCGAGCAGCGGCCATAGGTCGGCTTGATACCAACAGTGCCGGTGAAGGCCGCCGGCTGGCGAATCGAACCGCCTGTATCGGTCGCGGTCGCGCCTGCGCAAAGCCGCGCGGCCACGGCAGCGGCAGAGCCGCCGGACGAGCCCCCGGGCACCAGATCGGCATTGGAGCCCTTGGCGCGCCAGGGGTTCTTCACCGGCCCATAATAGGAGCTTTCATTGGACGAGCCCATGGCGAACTCGTCCATATTGAGCTTACCGAGCATGACAGCGCCATCCGCCCAAAGGTTGGCAGTGACGGTGGATTCGTAATGCGGCTTGAAGCCATCGAGAATGTGCGAGCAAGCCTGCGTATGGACGCCTTCCGTGCCGAAAAGGTCCTTGATGCCGAGCGGAATGCCCTCCAGTGCACCGGCATTAGCGGCGGCAAGACGGGCATCGGAGGCCTTCGCCATCTCCAGCGCCTTCTCCGGCGTGGTCACGACATAGGCGTTGAGCGCCTCGTTTGCGTTCTCGATCGCCTGGACATAAGCGCTGGTAAGTTCGGTGGCGGTGATCGCCTTCGCTTTCAGCTGGTCGCGCGCCTCGGCAATTGTGAGAGCGGTCAGATCGGTCATATCAAGTCCTGTTTATTGGGCCGCTGTAAGTGCGAGCCGCTTTTCGTAAAATGCACTGTATTCGGAATCCGGGTAGTCAAGCACGACACCGCAACGGGTAAAGCCCGAACGCTCATAGAGGCGGTACGCAGCCGCGAAACCGGGCCCAGTGCCAGTTTCGAGAACGAGACGAGTGATCCCCTTGTCTTTAGCAAGGTTGGTTATGGCATCGAGCAGAGCTGAGCCGACACGCTGGCCGCGAACGGTAGGACGGGTGAACATGCGCTTGACCTCGCCTACTCCGTCGCCATGCGCTTTCAGCGCACCGCAGCCGACGGCGTGGCCAGTCTCGTCGCGCGCGACGAGAACCGTTGTGTCGTCGCCCGCCATCTGCTCCACAGTCATCTTGAACTGGAACTCGATGGGAGACAGTGGCAGGAGATGATCGTTAAGGTCATTGACCAGTGACCGGACATCGTCCTGAAGCGGTGTTTCAATTGCGACAGAAATAGCCATCGCGCCCTACTCCACGACTTTCGGGACAACGAAGAAGTTTTCTTCGTGTATCGGTGCATTGGCAACGATATCAGCCGCCTTGCCGCCATCATTGACCACGTCCTCGCGCTTCTTCATGGCCATCGGCGTGACAGAGGTCATCGGCTCAACGCCTTCGACATCTACCTCATTCAACTGTTCGACGAAGCCGAGAATGGCATTCAACTGGCCTGTCATGCGGGCCGCGTCTTCTTCGCTCACGGCGATACGGGCGAGATGCGCGACGCGCTTGACGGTGGAAATATCGACAGACATTCGGGATTCCTGCAATTCAACTTTTGATCACAGAGCTATAGTGTCCGTTGCGAGCAAGCGCAACGGACAAGACGGGCATGTTCAGCAAACATGGTTGGAAGAGTGTTGAACGGGACTTCCTTACTGTGGTGCAGGCGGCATTACCACAATGCCATTGTCCATGCCTTCGTTGTCTTCCTCCTCACCCGGCGCAGCAGCATCGCCATCCAGCGTGTCGTCACCGGGCTCCACGACCGGATCGGGTCCCTTGACCGGATTGCCATTGACACTCACCGAACCATCGGCCTTTTGATCGACAACCCACTGGATATGGCCGTTCGGCAATTGTGTGCCGAAATCCTTGGCGAGCTTGGCGAAGACGATGTAGTTCTTGATCTCCGGCTCCTGTTTTGAAGCTTTGGTCAAACGATCGAGCGCAACATCGAAGCCGGCCATTTCCCACGTCGTGCGGCTTTCCGGCTTCAGTGCGGCAAATGAAACTTCACCCTCCACCGTCAGTTCAGTATCCGCCGTCCGTATCAGGCTTTTGTTGATGACCACCTTGGGCGGGTTCATCATGAACGCCGCAGCGGTGCTGGCTTCGAATTCGTCGGAAAACGGCTTCTCCCGATTCAGATCCATATCTGCCACCGCAGCCTTGGCCACGGTGTCGAGATCGATCCCCGTGGTTCCGAACGCGAATTCCACGTCCGTCGGCAGAAACTGGGCGCTCCACTCGGGGATCGGCAGAGACGGATACTTCAACCCATTGGTACGAAACGCGTAGTGGTATCCGCCGCTCTTGCTTATGCCATCAAAGTTGAGTTCCTGGGAGACATTCTTTGCGGCAAAAGGCCCGAGGGGCGTTTCAACGTCCAGATCGGCAAGGTGATAGGCGCCCGAAAGCTTGTCCCAGAGCGGCAGGGCGGCGAGAACCTTGGCCTTCAATTCCGCCTGTTCGGTATCCTTCAGCGTCTTTTCTCCGGCGTGGGCAATGAAAAAAGCCCAGAGATCGAGGAGTTGAAGATTGCGGAACCCCTTGGCATCAGCATTGGCTCCCAGTTCGTTGCCTCGAATGACCACCTTCAGGGGTTCGGCTGGAGTGGCCGGCGCTGGTGTAGCACCACCATCTGTCGCAGCGCCATCGGTCGGCGCAGGCGCCTTGATGGTCATCGTTTCCCGAAAATCGGCCGCGGATTGAACACTGCTGAAATCGACCCCACCCGACGCAGCCGCGGTCCCGATCGTCTCGCCCTTTGCCGAACCTGCACTCGCCTCCACGTCTTGCGTCGGGCTGGTCGACTTCAACTTGAACGAGCCGTAAGCGAACGACGCCTTGGAAAATGCGCCAATCTTCGGATCGAATATTCCGCTGACGTTGGCATTGTCGATGGACCACTGAAGGGTTTCAGGTCCCGTCGGCGTCACCATTTCAACCGACCCACGCGGCATTGTCGACGAAGTGACATTCCACGACCCATCGGCAAGCGGCTTCGTCAGCAGGCTATACTCGCCGAAATCTCCCTTTATATAATCTTGCTTTGGCAGAGATTCGAGCAGCTTCGCCGTGCTGAATGTAATGCGATAATTGTCTGCCTCCGGCACGACGTTGATGATCTTCTTCTCGATTGCCGTCTTGCCAAAATATTTTGAGAGCGTCGCGGCAAGCTCATCCGCGCCCTTCGCATCCACCGTTTGCGCGAAAACAGGTGTCGTCACGGCCATCATGCAGGAAATCAGAAGCAGTCTGCGCACATCGCTCTCCGGTACTGTCGTTGGTTAGCCTTCTAGGCATGGCTGCTTTAGCAAGCCTGCGTCAAACCGTAAAATGCTCATTTGTCCTGGCGACAACAACCTTGCTCTCGCCACCTTCCATTGCAGTGACAAACTTGTCGGCTGTCTGGTCGATGATTGGGAACGAGCCGTAATGGCAAGGGACAACATTGGTGAATTTGAAATAGCGACGGGTTGCAAGCGCGGCCACTGCGCCGCCCATCGTGAACCGGTCACCAATCGGCACAATGCCGATTTCCGGCTGGTGCAATTCATTGATCAGCGCCATATCGGAGAAAATGTCCGTATCGCCCATGTGATACAGCGTCGGCTCATCATCGAAATGAAGCACAACGCCGTTGGCATTGCCCAAGGAATGCGAAACGCCGTCGATCGTCATATGCGCTGATGAATGCAGCGCGTTCACATAAGTCACAGTGAAGCCGTCATAGGAAACGGTGCCGCCGGTGTTGGTGGGATCGACCCCGGCAACACCTCGAGAGCCAAGCCAGGTCACCAGGTCCGCATTGCCGGTTACCAGCGCACCGGTTTCCTTGGAAAGCTCGATCGTGTCCCCGACATGATCGCCATGGCCATGCGTCAGAATGATATGATTGACGCCTTTGGCGGCCGCCTTGAAGTCCACGCCCGTGGCGCCGGGATTTCCTTTGAGAAACGGGTCAATCAGGATCGTGCTTTTCGCCGTTTCAATCCGGAAGGCCGAATGGCCGAGCCAAGTGATGTTCATGTCCTTATCCCTTCATTTGCAAGTGAATGCTCGCCACAAGCCTCTAATGCAGCTATGTGACAGAGGTTGCAAAATAAAGCGATCTTTCAAGTGCGGGAAGCAATCACATTGACGATACTGACGATTGAACAGTTGGAAAATCATGTCGCAGAGGGCAAGACCGTAGCCGGTCTTGACCTCGGCACGAAGACGATCGGCATTGCCATCTCGGATCGCGGATTTTCCTTTGCCAACCCACGCCCGGTGCTGAAGCGCAGCAAATTTACCCATGACGCGCAGGATTTGTTGAGAGCTCTGAAGGCCGACAATGTCGGCGCCATTGTCATCGGACTACCTGTGAATATGGATGGTAGTGAAGGCCCGCGTGTTCAGGCAACCCGCGCCTTCGTCCGCAACATGGAAAAGCTGACCGACCTGCCATTTATCTATTGGGATGAACGCCTGTCGACCGTTGCGGCAGAACGCGCCCTTATCGGCATGGATGTCTCGCGGCAAAAGCGCGCCGAGCGCATTGATTCAGCGGCCGCGGCCTTCATTCTGCAAGGAGCATTGGATCGTCTGCAAAGCCTGCGTCAGGAGACGGATACTGACGGCAGTTCTTTCGCATAGGAAGTACGGGCCGCCCGCCATGCCTTGACCCAGGCAATGATCTGCCGGCGCCGGCGGAACGCTATCAGGCAGAAAACCAGACCGGTATCGAAAATGCAGGCGCGTGCAACCAGCGGTGGAATGCTTTCCGGCGCGATGCCCAGGGCGTTGCCGTAAATCGTGAAAACCAGATCGTGCATTTCCCGGCTGAAGAAATACATGCCCATGCTGAGGTCGTAATAAGACAGAAAATACCATCCCCACAAGAAGCCCAGCGGTCCCGCCCAGAAAATCAGGAAGCTGCGCATTCAGTTTCTCCTCGTATGCGATGAGATAATCATTTTTTCTTAACCCTGCGTTTTTGCAGTGCATTTTCGAGTCTTAGTGATATCGTTTAAGACACTCACCGCAACGTAAACCCTTTGTTAAGGTTAATTTATAAAAATTTAATTCAAATTGAAGGTATTAGCGAGCCCCGTTTTGCATCGCGAATGCAATTTTCCAGTGCGCAATCGAAATTTTTGACGGAATCGCGAAACACACGCAGTACGTGCACCGCGTGTCGGGCCAAATTAACAAGGAGCGCTTGCGTCAGCTCAGTTGGATGGCGGGTAAAGCGAATTGACGATGTTCTTGGCGTTGTGACGTGCGTCGAGCATCCCGTACGTGGTGCGCCATTGGCCACCGAGCCGGGTTTCGATAAATGCGTCGGCGATATCTTCCGACTGCAGATGCCGTAATTCCGCGCCTGCCGCCGCAAGTGCAAGTTGTTCGGTCAGGATCCGCGCTGCGCCCTCATCGTTTTCGGCAACGCGCATGGCTGCGCGCAGAACTTCGACTGTACCCTGCCCGCCTCGCCCCAACTGGGCGCCGATCCAATTCAACACTTCGTCGAAGAGCTGCGGGCCGCGCTTCAGAACACGCAGCACATCGAGCGCCATGACGTTGCCAGAACCCTCCCAGATCGCGTTGACCGGCGCTTCGCGGTAGAAACGTGCGAGATTGCCTTCTTCAATGTAGCCATTGCCGCCGAGGCACTCCATCGCCTCGTAGAGCATTGCAGGCGCGATCTTCGCCGCCCAGTACTTGACGACGGGGGTCATGACGCGGGCAAAGGATGCTTCGCCGCGGTCTTTCGCGGCATTGTCGAAGGCACGAGCCAGACGAAGAGCCAGCGCCGTAGCACCTGCAACATCGAGGGCCATATCGGCCAGAACACGCAGCATCAGCGGCTTGTCGATCAAAGGGCCCTCGAAGACAATGCGGTGGCGCGCGTGGTGCACCGCTTCCGCGAGCCCTGCCCGCATCAGCCCCGCCGACGCAATGGCGCAATCAAGGCGCGTCAGCGTCACCATGTCGATGATTGTCTTGACGCCCTCGCCCGGATTGCCAACCATCTGTCCGAGCGCAGTGTCGAACTCGACCTCCGAAGATGCATTAGAGCGATTGCCGAGCTTCTCCTTCAGGCGTTGGAAGCGGAAACCATTCGATGAGCCGTCTGGGAGCATGCGCGGTACGAGAAAGCACGACAGCCCCTCACGTGCCTGCGCCAGGACCAAAAAGGCATCGGACATTGGCGCCGACATGAACCATTTGTGCCCGGTGATCCGGTAAAAGCCGCTTCCGGCCGAATCGGCTTTTGTGGTGTTGGTATGAACGTCGGTACCGCCCTGCTTCTCGGTCATTCCCATGCCGAGCGTGAGGCCGGTCTTCTTCGCCGGCGATTTGTTGCTGGAATCATATTTGCGCGGAAGGATCAGTGGCGACCATTCGCGGTAAAGATTTGGTGCTGCCATCAATGCCGCCAGCGAAGCGCTTGTCATGGTCAGCGGACAAAGATGCCCGCATTCGAGTTGCGCCGTCAGATAAAAGCGTGCGGCGCGGGCCTGGTGGCGCAGTCCAGCTTCGGGTTTGCCATCTTCCCAGATCGATGAATGCAATCCCTGGGAAACAGAGCGGCGCATCAGTGCATGATAGGCGGGGTGATACTCGACGACATCGATTCGGCGGCCCTGACGATCATGGGTGCGGAGTTTAGGCACTTCGGTATTGACGAGCCGCGCCAGATCCTGCGCATCGCCGGACAGGACAAACCGCCCGCTCTGCTCCAGCTCCGTACGAACACCTTGCGGGAACCGCTTGGTGATCTGCATCAACAGCGGATCTCCCAGATAGGCATTGAGGCCAATCATCGGGGGAGTCTGGTTAAGAACGTCGTGGGTTTTCAAGAAACTGTCCTGATCCAAATTTTATTAGCTGCACGATGCCGCCGACCATAGGCCTGGACAGCACCGTAAGCACGTCTCGCGTCATTTATGGGATGAAGATTCTGACAAGCGGTTAACCGGTCCCACATAGGAATGCTTCTAGCGCAACCGGATGAGCGATGCAAAATGTCTCATGAGGCATTTTCTGGCTCGCTTATGTCTAGACAAAAGAAAAACCGGCAGCCTATCATGCCCATATATTCGGCTATCATCATCCTGCCAAAATAATGAACAAAGGGGTTCTCCGAAGATGAAAATCAAATGGTATCTCGGCGTGGCACTCGCCGCAGTCATGGCATCCGTCTCGCCTTCATCGGCAGATACTGCTGTGTCTGTGGGTCTGTCCGGCTGGACTGGCTTTGGCCCGCTGACACTGGCGAAACAGGCCGGAATATTCAAGAAGAACGGTCTCGACGTCACCTTGACCAAGATTCCTCAGGCAAGCCGTCATCTGGCGCTCGCATCCGGGGACGTGCAGTGTGCGGCAACGACTGTTGAGACCTGGATCGCCTGGAACGCCAATGGGGTCGCTACGAAGCAGATTTTCCAGATGGATAAATCCTACGGTGCCGACGGCATGGCGGTTCGCAGCGACATCGGCAAGATCGCCGACCTCAAGGGTAAGTCGATAGCTGCCTCAGCACCGGGGACGTCGCCCTATTTCGTTCTGGCCTGGATGCTGAAGGAAAACGGGCTGTCGTTGAAGGATGTCAAAGTGGTCAATTTGGAACCCGGTCCTGCCGCGCAGGCTTTCGTGGCCGGGCAAAATGACGCCGCCATGACCTATGAGCCTTATCTTTCCACTGTTCGCGCCGCGCCGGACAAGGGCAAGATCATCGCCACCACGCTCGACTATCCCGTGGTGATGGATACGTTCGGCTGCACCAACGCCTTCCTCGAGAAGAACCCCGACGCGGTGAAAGCACTTGCCAAGAGCTATTTTGAAGCGCTGGAGATGATTGCTGCCGACAAGGACAAGGCCTATGAGATCATGGGCGCCGATGTGAAACAGTCGGCCAAGACATTCGGCGAGTCGGCGCAGTATCTGCGCTGGCAGGATAAGGCCGCCAACCAGGCCTTTTTCGATAAGGAGTTCATGAAGTTCTCCGAGGAAGCTGCTGATCTGCTTTTGCAAATTGGCATCATCAAGAAGAAGCCGGACCTGACGACGATCGTCGATACCAGCTTCATAAAATAACCTTCCGTAGGGGGAGAACGCATTGTCTCGCGTTCTCCCATTCAAGCGCATCGGTACATTCATGTTTCATCCTCTCCAGCCCATTGGGGCCCAGACACGGATCCTGCTCGGCATCGTGTTCTTCCTCGCGTTTGTCGGCGCATGGTCGCTTGCGACCTTTGGCGGGTTCGTCTCAAGCACATTCCTCGCTGATCCGCTGACCATGGTTCGTGACGGCTGGTTCTTGCTGTCAGAGCAGAACTTTCTCTACGATATCGGCATGACCATCTGGCGCGTGGTCGGCGGCTTTATCATTGCAGCGATCATCGCCGTGCCGTTGGGCATTGCCATGGGCGCCTACAAACCCATCGAGGCACTGCTTGAGCCTTTCGTTTCCTTTGCGCGCTATCTCCCGGCATCGGCCTTCATTCCGCTCCTTATCCTTTGGGCCGGTATCGGTGAAATGCAGAAACTGCTGGTGATTTTCATTGGCGCGGTCTTTCAGATCGTCCTCATGGTCGCCGTTGCGGTTGCCAATACGCGGCGCGACCTTGTCGAGGCCGCCTATACGCTTGGCGCCAATGACGGCGGCATCATCAAGCGCGTGCTCGTTCCGGCCAATGCACCGGACGTAGCCGAAACGCTTCGTCTCGTGCTCGGCTGGGCCTGGACCTATGTCATCGTCGCGGAAATGATCGGCGCATCTTCCGGTATCGGCTACATGATCATCAACAGTCAGGCACTGCTTGCCACCGGCCAGATCATCTTCGGCATCATCGTCATCGGCGTCATCGGATTGATTTCGGACTTTCTGTTCAAATCGGTCAATCGCTGGCTTTTCGCCTGGAGGCTGGCATGAGCACCCTCGTCATCAAGGGCGTCAGCCGCATTTTTCCCGGCGTGCACGGCGGCCAGCCCACGCAAGCGCTGCAACCGACAGATCTCACTGTTCCGCACAATGATTTTGTCTCTATCCTCGGACCGTCGGGCTGCGGAAAATCCACGCTGCTCCGCATCGTTGCCGGTCTCGACCGGCCAACCAGCGGCACCGTCAAACTGGACGGCCAGGCGGTCAAAGGTCCTGGCGCCGACCGCGGCGTGGTTTTCCAGTCCTATACGCTGTTTCCGTGGCTGACGATCGAGCAGAATATCGGCTTCGGGCTGCGGGAGCGCGGCGTCGCCGAGAAAGAAAAGCGCGAAATCGTTGCTTCCTATATCGACAAGGTGGGTCTCAGGGGCTTTGAGAACCATTGGCCCAAACAGCTTTCTGGCGGTATGCAGCAACGCACCGCCATCGCACGCGCCCTCGCCAACAACCCCAAGATCCTGCTGCTGGATGAGCCTTTCGGCGCACTCGACAACCAGACGCGCGGCCTGATGCAGGAGCTCCTGCTGGGCATCTGGGAGCATGAGCAAAAGACGGTAATTTTCGTCACGCACGACATTGAAGAGGCAATCTTCATGGCGTCGCGCGTTGTGACCATGTCGGCCCGTCCTGGCCAGATCAAATCGATCATGCCGGTACCGCTGGCGCATCCGCGCCACTACACGGTAAAAGCCAGTCCGGAGTTCACGCAAATGCGGCTGAAACTGACCGAGGAAATCCGCAGCGAAGCCATTCTTGCCGCTGGCGTGCACTAGGCGCAGTTTCGGCAAATCTTTTTTGGGGAACTTGAGCCGATACAGCGCCCGGCGCTTGCGAGGCGGCGGGTTCAAGCCTATAGGGGGGACTTGATATGACATCAGAAACGTCCCCTCTCCTGTTTCCACACCGCCACTTGCTTGGCATCAAGGGCCTTTCTCCGCAAGACATCGTTCAATTGCTCGACCTCGCCGAAAGCGAGATTGCGGTTTCGCGCCAGTCGGAGAAGAAAAAGAGCGTGTTGCGTGGCCGCACCCAGATCAACCTGTTCTTCGAGGCTTCGACCCGAACACAGTCATCCTTCGAGCTCGCCGGCAAGCGGCTGGGCGCCGATGTGATGAACATGTCGGTCGGCAATTCCTCGGTGAAGAAGGGTGAAACGCTGATCGACACGGCCATGACGCTCAACGCCATGCGGCCGGATATCCTGATCATCCGCCACGGCTCGGCAGGTGCGGCGGCTCTTCTCGCCCAAAAGGTCGGCTGCTCGGTGGTCAACGCCGGCGATGGCGCGCATGAACACCCGACACAGGCACTGCTCGATGCGCTGACGATCCGCCGCGCCAAGGGCAAGGTGGAGCGGCTGACCGTTGCGATCTGCGGCGACGTCCTGCACTCGCGTGTGGCGCGGTCGAATATCATCCTGCTCAATGCGCTGGGCGCACGCGTCCGGGTGGTTGCTCCCTCGACTCTGCTTCCTGCCGGCATCGCCCATATGGGCGCTGAAGTCTTCCACAAGATGGAAGACGGGCTGAAAGACGCTGATGTCGTCATGATGCTGCGCCTGCAGCGCGAGCGCATGGCTGGTTCCTTCGTTCCTTCCGTACGCGAATATTTCCGCTATCACGGCCTCGACCGGGAGAAGCTCAAATATGCCAAGCCGGATGCTCTGGTCATGCATCCTGGTCCGATGAACCGCGGCGTCGAGATCTCCTCGGAGGTCGCCGACGGCTCACAGAGCGTCATTCAGGAACAGGTCGAAATGGGCGTCGCGGTGCGCATGGCCGTGATGGAGGCGTTGCTCGATCCGCGCCGCAATGCAGAAGGAGTAGCCGGATGACTACCACCGTTCTGCAGAACGCCCGCATCGTCGACCCCTCGCGTACCCTGGATGAGCCCGGCACACTGATCGTCAAAAACGACAAGATCGTTGCGAGCGGCGCTGACGCCCGCAATCAAGGCGTGCCGGAAGGGGCAACCGTCATTGATTGCCAGGGCAAGGCGGTGCTTCCCGGTCTGGTCGATGCGCGCGTCTTTATCGGCGAACCCGGTGCAGAACACCGGGAAACCATCGCCTCCGCCAGCCACGCCGCTGCGGCAGGTGGTGTGACCTCGATGATCATGATGCCGGATACAGACCCTGTCATCGACAATGTGGCGCTCGTCGAATTCGTCATGCGGACGGCGCGCGATACGGCAGTGGTCAATGTCTACCCGGCCGCAGCCGTCACCAAGGGGCTGCATGGCGAGGAAATGACGGAGATCGGATTGCTCCGCGAGGCAGGTGCCGTTGCGATCTCGGAAGGTCGCAACTCGATTGCCAACACCCAGCTGATGCGGCGCGCGCTCACCTATGCCCGCGATTTCGGTGTCGTCCTTTCACACGAAGCACGGGATCCTCACCTCGGCATTACCGGCGTGATGAACGAAGGTCTCTACGCGAGCTGGCTCGGCCTTTCCGGTACGCCGCGCGAAGCCGAAGTCATTCCGCTGGAGCGGGACATGCGCCTCGCCGCCTTGACCCAAGGCGCGTATCATGCCGCACAAATCTCGACCGCCATGTCGGCCGAAGTCATTTCACGCGCCAAGCAGGACGCATTGAATGTTACGGCCGGTGTGTCCATCAATCACCTCTCGCTCAATGAAAACGACATTGGCGAGTTCCGCACCTTCTTCCGGCTGCAGCCACCGCTACGGCTTGAAGAAGACCGCCTTGCTATGGTGGAGGCACTGCGCGATGGCACGATCGACATTATCGTCTCCGCCCACGATCCGCAGGATGTCGACACCAAACGCCTGCCCTTCGCTGACGCGGCTGCGGGGGCCATTGGGCTTGAGACACTGCTCGGTGCAGCACTCAGGCTCTATCACAATGGCGACGTTCCACTGCTGCGCATCGTCGAGGCGATGTCCAGCGCACCCGCCAGGATTTTTGGTCTGGATGCCGGTTCTTTGCGGCCGGGCTCGAAGGCGGATATGACCATAGTCGATCTTGACGAACCATGGGTTGTGAAGGAAGAAGACTTACGGTCGCGTTCCAAGAACAGCTGTTTTGAGGGCGCACGTTTTCAAGGCCGCGTTGTTCAGACATTTGTCGCAGGAAAATCAGTCTTCAGCATTTAAACATATCAAGGGGACGATGCATGTCGGATTTCTTCAATGGGCAAGCAGGAATTCCGCTTCTCCTGTTGGCGCTCGTTTTCGGCTACCTGTTCGGCTCCATTCCCTTTGGCCTGATCCTGACCCGCATGGCAGGGCTTGGCGACGTGCGCAGCATCGGTTCCGGCAATATTGGCGCTACCAATGTCCTGCGCACCGGTAACAAGAAACTGGCGGCGGCAACGCTCCTCCTTGACATGTTTAAAGGTACCTCAGCGGTCCTGATCGCCGGGGTCGTCAGCCCGGAGGCGGCAATCGTCGCGGGTTTCGGCGCCTTTCTCGGCCACATCTTTCCGGTCTGGCTGAAATTCAAGGGTGGCAAGGGTGTCGCCACCTATCTCGGCGTCCTGCTTGGCCTGTTTTGGCAGGGTGCGCTGATCTTTGCCGCCGTCTGGCTGATCGTTGCCTATATGACCCGTTATTCCTCACTCGCCGCGCTTGTCGCAGCTGTTGTCGTACCGATCGCTCTCTATTTTGTCGGCATGCACCAGAATGCCCTGCTGTTTCTCGTACTGACGATCATCGTCTTCATCAAGCATGGAGCGAACATTCAACGTCTTGTTTCCGGTACCGAAGGCAAGATCGGATCCAAGGGCTGAGCGACGAGAGGAAGGGCATACGCCTTTCTGAGAGCCAGCGGCTGAGCTGGCCGCGTCTGATCCGCAGCGAAAATGTCGGTCCCGCCACGTTTTGCGACCTGATCGCGCATTGCGGCTCCGCTGCCGA
>NZ_JBBNAN010000443.1:0-5338 GCF_037994405.1 Phyllobacterium sp. | reverse complement strand
GTGCCGCACAGACCTTCATGTCGTCGACGGCGATCTCAAGGATGCACAGTTGCCGCTTATCCCCGGACATGAAATCGTCGGCAAAGTCGTTGACGTCGGAGAGTGTGTTATTGCAACGCGTCTCCGGCAACGTGTCGGCGTTCCGTGGCTCGGACACACGTGCGGGCGATGCGATTATTGCAGGAACGGGGCTGAAAACCTTTGCGACGACCCTATATTCACTTGGGTACACCCGTGATGGCGGGTTCGCGACGCACGTGATTGCCGACGACATTTTTCGTTCGAACTTGATCCGACTGCAGATCCAGTTTCTCTGGCACCGCTTTTATGTGCCGGCTTGATCAGTTGGCGTTCGCTCAAAGGCCGGCGAAGCCAGGAAAATCGGACTTTATGGTTTCGGTGCTGCAGCTCACATCATCGCGCAGATCTGCACGTGGGAGGGTCGTGAAGTCTACGCGTTTACCCGTAAAGGAGATTTGCAGGCGCAGAGCTTGCCAAGAAACTCGGTGCCGCCTGGACGGGCGGCTCGGCGGAAAGACCGCCCAAGGAACTGGACGCCGCCATCATTTTCGCTCCGATGGGCAATCTTGTACCAAAAGCCTTACGAGCCGTGCGCAAAGGTGCCCGCGTTGTTTTGTGGCGGTATTCATATGAGTGAAATTCCGAGCATGCCATATGCGACAATCTGGGGCGAACGCGAACTCCTTTCCGTCGCAAACCTGACGCGTCAGGATGCCAGGGATTTCTTTCCAATTGCTGCCAAAGCCGGAGTGTGGACAACTACCAGCGCTATTCGTTGGAAGAGGCGAATATCGCGCTGGAGGATCTACGGTCCGGACATTTGAGCGGAGCGGCGGTAATTATTCCTTGCGGAAGTCCGCAGGTATCATAGTGGCGCAACCCGTCAGGGACGGAGCACGCGTCGAGTTTCGGACAGAAGGTCATGCTAGATCATTCGGATTCCCGTTCGCGCAACCGCCTGACGAAATCCTCATCGACAGCGAGATATTTTGCGATCTTATCGTCGCTCATGCCCAAATCGACCAATGTTGCAAGCGCCGTCTGAGGCCAAGGCTCCAGACAGCGCTCTGCACGACAACGGCGCATTTCTAAATTCGAAGATTCATTCTGGGTGTTCCCTTACGAACCTCTCGACGTCAGCGCCGCGCGAGGGTAGGAGCAGTTCATGCTGCCTTGATGGCAATCTTCTTGTTGGTTTTCTGCGCCTGAGCGGTCTTGGGCAGCTTTAGCTTGAGCACGCCTTTGGAAAAGCTCGCCTCGATCTTGTCCGCATCCACCCCTTCGGGTAGCTGGAAGACGCGGTGAAACGATCCATAGCGCCGTTCCGAAAGATAATAGTCCTTTTCGCGCTCTTCCTTCTCTTCGCTTTTCTCGCCTTTGATGGACAACGTATGGTTTGAAAGTTTGATCTCGATATCCTTTTCATCCATTCCTGGAAGTTCTGCCGAAATCTCATATTCCTTGTCTTTCTCGACCATATCGGTGGCTGGCGCTATCTGCCACGCAGCTGGATGAGGAACCTCAACCCCGAAGATCGACCGTCCGAACGGGAACCGCCAAGTGGAAGGACTGAAGTCATCGAAAATCCGGTCGATTTCGTGCCGCAAGTTCTCGAATGTTGATCGCGGCGAACTTGAAGTGACACTCGTTTTCTTGTCGGATTTGATGGGAAGTTTGGTCATTTTATCGGCCATATTCTTTCTCCTTTATCTAAGGTTGCAGGGGACTTGTTGCCGCTCACGCTTGGAGACATGCTCGAAACGTTCAAGACAACTCGCCCAATGTCCGGACGTCGCGTTACTCGCTGATCAGATGCCCTTCCGGTTTCCTGCCAGTAGGCTTGGCGCGACCGCAGACAATGAATTCATCAAACCAAGATCTCGATCCCACAGCATTGATCCGGATCAATATGCCGCGTCATTGCAAATGATCGCCGAGACTTCATTGTTGGTGATGAGCTCGCTTTGATGCGCATCAAGGACGCTTCAGCAAGGAGTGTATATTCTGCCTGCAACGGCGGACGCGACCAGAAGCGAGAACGATCATGGACCGAAAACTGGCCTACACCATCGGTTACATTGTCATCACCTTTAGTATCATTGCGACTCTCCAGTTCTGGGCGGGCTACCGGACCGTCGCGCACGTATCCTACAGCGATCTCAATCGATTGGTCTCTGAACAAAAGATCAAAGCGGCGACTGTTACGGAAACGACCATTCAGGGCGAGTTTAACGAGCCACAGGACGGCAAGCGGTTTTTTGTAACGCAGCGCGTCGATCCAGCCATGGCCGAGAAATTTTCCAGTGCCGGAATAAAGGTCTCGGGTGGCACCGATAGCACGACGTTGACGGCACTCCTGTCATGGGTGTTTCCTCTCCTGATTATGTTTGGAGTTTGGGCGTTTCTGTTTCGCGGCTTTGCTGATCGGCAGGGTGGCTTGATCGGTATCGGAAAATCAAAAGCAAAAGTCTACATGGAGCGTCAGACCGGCGTCTCGTTTGACGACGTTGCAGGGGTTGACGAAGCCAAGGAGGAATTGAAAGAAATCGTAGCCTTCCTGAAGGATCAGAAAAAATATGGCCGTCTCGGTGCACGCGTGCCAAAGGGTATTTTGTTAGTGGGGCCACCGGGGACCGGAAAGACCCTTATGGCACGAGCGGTTGCGGGCGAGGCCAGAGTTCCCTTTTTTTCGATATCCGGCTCGGAATTCGTCGAAATGTTTGTGGGCGTGGGCGCTGCCCGGGTGAGGGATTTGTTCCAGCAGGCCCGCCAATCGGTGCCGTGCATTATCTTCATCGATGAACTCGATGCGCTTGGCCGCGCACGCAGTCCCTTCGCCGGCTATGGCGGCGGCGATGAAAAGGAACAGACGCTCAATCAGCTGCTGTCGGAATTGGATGGATTTGACCCGAGCGTGGGCATTGTGTTGCTTGCGGCCACCAATAGGCCAGAAATCCTCGATCCGGCGTTGCTGAGGGCAGGGCGTTTTGACAGGCAAGTAATTCTCGACAGGCCAGATCGTAAAGGCCGCGAACAAATCCTCGCCATTTACATGCGCAAGATCACGATTGGCCCGGATGTCCTTCCTGCAGACGTGGCAGCCATGACCCCGGGTTTTACAGGGGCGGATCTTGCAAATCTTGTCAACGAAGCAGCCATCGTTGCAACGCGGCGTAAAGCCGAGATGGTAAGCATGACTGACTTCACCAACGCAGTTGAACGCATTGTCGCCGGCTCCGAGCGAAGAAGTCGATTGTTGAAACCGCAGGAGCGCGAGCGGGTAGCATACCATGAGATGGGGCACGCATTGATTGCCACGATCTTGCCGGGGGCCGATCCTGTACAAAAAGTATCGATCATTCCGCGGTCCATCGGAGCGCTTGGGTACACAATGCAACGACCGACAGAGGATCGTTTCCTGATCACGGCAAACGAATTACGCGAACGCATGGTGGTCCTTTTGGGCGGGCGCGCCGCGGAAGATCTGATCTTCGAGGAGATTTCGACGGGAGCGGCAGATGACCTCGCCAAAGTCACTGACATCGCGCGTCAATGCGTGACGCAGTTCGGCATGAGCAGCGCCGTTGGTCAGGCCGTGCTTGAACATCGCAATTTGCAGTGGCTTCCAGAAGGTCAAAACTTTGGCCGACAGAAAGACTACTCCGACGAGACGTCGCGAGAAGTGGATCTGGCCGTTCGGTCAATGATCAATGAGGCGTTTGTATCGGCCAAGGATATACTCAACGAACACCGGCGCGATTTAGAGGCTGGGGCCAAATTGCTCATCGCAAGAGAAACGATTGCGCCTGAAGATTTTCCGCCACTGAGGCGACGAGAATCTCTTGCAACGCCGCAGGCTCCGAAAGATCATTCTCGCCGTGCCGAACGCGACACGTGAAACGGTTGGAGCCTTGAAACAAGGTCAATGAGGCCGATGTATCCAATCCGCAACCTTGGCATCTAGGAAATGCTGCCTCGCGTCCATCGCTCGGAAACAACGATCCACCCAATGGCAATGATGATGAGACCGCAAATGATCGCGTTCCATCTCGCTGCTGGCATGGCTGCGGATTGAAGAATCCAGGGGGAAGCAATCAACCATGCAGCAACGGCATCCATTCCCGCCACGCTCATAGGGACACAAAGCTATGAAACCAAGCAGGACTACGCCGACAATGATAAAGTGCCACGAGGCGATATCGAGTCCAACTGTGTCCGGGCTGCTGTATCTCAGCATCCATGGCGACGCGACAAGCCAGACGCCAAGCATCGCTTCCAACCCATTCTGCCAATGCTGTCTTTGCATGAAGGCTTCCTTTTTACGCAAGACAGTCCAATTTAATACCGCAACGCACGCCTGCATTGAGCTGGATCAATGATCGCCTCCAATATTGATGGCATAAAACCCAATTGGAGATTTTGCTATCAAGTAAGGAGAACTTGATGTCGGACAGCTCATTAAGACAAGACATCTTTGATGAACTAGAATACGAGCCAAGCATTGATGCCGTGAATGTGGGTGTCGCTGTCAAAGACGGGATCGTCACACTAACCGGAAACGTTGCCTCCTTTGCTCAACGAATGTCGCTGCGCGATGCGGTACTGCGGGTGAAGGGAGTAAATGCGGTCGTTCAGGAAATCGAAGTCGTGCCCGCAGGAGCCCATGCGGTTACGGATGAAGAAATTGCCCGGCGAACGGTCAATATGCTGAGTTGGAACGTCGTAGTTCCCGAGAACACGGTGCAAGTGGAAGTCAGACAAGGGTGGGTGCAACTGACCGGCAATGTCGAATGGCAATATCAGAAAGACGCTGCGGAAAGTGCCATCTGGCGTATGCCCGGCGTCATTGGGGTTTCCAACAATATTAAAATCGTTCCAGCGGTAACGCCTGTCGACATCAAGAAGCGAATAGAGGCCGCTTTCAAGCGTGATGCGGCGCTGGAAGCCCAAGCCGTAACTGTAAGCGTGACTGGCGGCACGGTAAAGCTGGAAGGTCGTGTGAACGCCTGGACGGAACGAAGGGCGGCGGCACGTGCAGCCTGGTCTGCGCCGGGCGTCAGGGTCGTCGAAAATCATATTACCGTGGTCTAAAGGTCGGAATCACAACAACGCTCGCAGAGCCATGACCTGGGGTTCGCGATCGTAGGAGGAACGGAGATGAAACACGAGGTACCGGAAAAGCGGGTGTCACGAGAAACGGCATCCATGGATATGTTGCAGCAAGTGCACCGGGACATGCCAAAGCGGCCACAAAAGCCAAACGGCCTGTCGGAAATTCTGCGCAAGGCAAAGGGCGGGTTTTCGCACCTGCGGCTAC
>NZ_JBBNAN010000442.1:0-6213 GCF_037994405.1 Phyllobacterium sp. | reverse complement strand
CGCAAAGGGTGGGTGGGGGTTCCAGCTCGTTCAAGCGTTGATGCCGATTATCCCTCCCCTTGCGATTTAGCTTCTTTGCTAAATCCTAGGGGCAGTTCAACGCGGGCAAATCCCCTCTCTTGCGATTTCTAGCACTTAGCAAGGGCTAAGATGCTGAAATCGCTTTCTCCCCCTCAAGGGTCCCTCAAGGGGGGAGATGACAGGCATCTAATCCACCTTCGCTTCATCAAATGCTTTGCGCGCCGCGCGCAGATGATCACGGTTGTTGACAGCCCATTCGCCCAGCGCGCCAATCGGCACCGCAATCGAATGGCCGATTTCCGTCAGAGCATAGGTTACTTCCGGCGGAGATGTCGGCTTCACCGTACGGGTAATCAGACCGTCACGCTCCAGCGAACGCAGCGTCACGGTAAGCATGCGCTGCGATATGCCCTCGATCATCCGGCGCAGCACGTTGAACCGGCGCGGGCCTGACTGCAGGTTGATGATCGTCAACAGGCTCCAGGAGTCGCCGATAAGATCGAGCACCTCGCGCATCGGACACGAGCCGGTACCATCCCATTCCATTGCCGGCATGGTTGCCAGCAGCGGCGTCTTGCCCTCGGTCTTTGCATGAATGCTCATCATGATCCTCGTTATCGTCGCGGGCACGGTTACTTCCGTGTGCCCTGAAACGGAAAAAGTGCGTTCTTCTCAAGTCCGGCGTTCTAGCATAGATGGTTATTATTAGTAACCAGAAAACGATGCATACCCGCATCAAAGGAGCACAGGATGAAAATCGCATTGATTGGCGCCACCGGATTTGTAGGCACGGAAATCTTGAAGGAAGCCGTTTCGCGCGGCGACAGTGTTACCGCGCTGGTTCGCAACCCTGCCAAGGTGGAAAAGCAGGCAGGCGTCACTGCAATTGAAGCCGATGCCCTCAACACGACCGATCTCGCCGCCAAGCTCAAGGGCCACGACGTCGTCATCTCCGCCTACAATCCCGGTTGGGGCGAGCCCGATATCCAGGCGATCCACATCAAGGCGAGCAAGTCGATCACCGCGGCCACCAAGCAGGCAGGCGTCAGCCGCTTGATCGTCATCGGCGGCGCCGGCAGTCTCTACAACGAAGCAGGCGGGCAGTTTGTCGATGGCGACGGTTTTCCTGCTGAATACAAGGAAGGCGCGCTGGGTGCCCGGCAGGCGCTGAACGATCTGCGCGCTGAGACCGAATTGGACTGGAGCTTCGTGTCGCCGCCCTTCGCCCTTGCTCCGGGTGCACGGACCGGCAAATACCGCCTCGGCAAGGATCATCCGGTCTTCGACGCTGAGGGAAAGAGCGCGATCAGCGTGAGCGACCTGGCTGTCGCAATCGCGGATGAGGCCGAAAAGCCGAAACATTCGAAGCAGCGTTTCACTGTTGGTTATTGATCCGGGCGCATCTTACCCTCCCCCTTGTGAGAGGGCGGGAGCGAAGCGACGGGAGGGGCATTCCTCGCGACATAGCAATAAGAACGTCGATGGGCGATTGGTCGCTGGCAAAGAGCCCTCCCTGCTGCTGCGCAGCCTTCATCCCCACAAAGGGGGAGGGTAAAACCCCAGTATCCTTTTGGTGCCTCGGCAACCGGGATGTGCGTCCTTCAAATCCCTTAAATCTGTGCTTACCTGTGTAGCATGTGAACGAAGGATACACGGATGGAACTCGGCATCTACACATTTGCGGGCATGAGCCCCGACCCGGCGACCGGCGTCGCGATCAGCGCGCACCAGCGCATGCAGAATCTCCTGGAGGAGATGGAACTCGCCGATCAGGTCGGGCTCGACGCGTTTGGCATCGGCGAACATCACCGGCCGGATTTCGTCATCTCAACACCGGCCGTGGTGCTGGCGGCTGGCGCCGCACGCACGAAGAATATCCGTTTAACCAGCGCCGTGACTGTGCTGAGTTCCGACGATCCAGTGCGCGTGTTCCAGGAATATGCGACGCTCGACCTGATTTCCTCGGGCCGCGCCGAGATCATGGCCGGGCGCGGCTCCTTCATCGAATCCTTCCCGCTGTTCGGCTATGATCTGAACGATTACGACGAGCTTTTCGCCGAGAAGCTCGACCTGCTCCTGAAGCTGCGAGAAACCGAACACGTGACGTGGACCGGCAAGTTTCGCGCGCCGCTCCACAATCTCGGCGTCTATCCGCGTCCGCGGCAAAGTCCCCTGCCCGTCTGGATCGCCGTTGGCGGCACACCGGCATCGGTGATCCGTGCCGGCACGCTCGGCCTGCCGCTGGCGGTGGCGATCATCGGCGGCGAACCGCATCGTTTCGCTCCGCTGGTCGAGCTCTACCGCGAAGTAGGCGCCAAGGCCGGCCACGCACCGGAAAAGCTGAAAGTCAGCATCAATTCGCATGGCTATGTCGCGGAGAATTCGCAGGCGGCGTCGGACGAATACTGGCCATCATACGAAGTGGTGATGAACAAGATCGGCCGCGAGCGCGGCTGGCCGCCAAGCAATCGCGGCCAATACGAGGCCGGACGCTCGATGCGCGGTGCACTGCTGGTCGGTTCGCCGCAAGAGGTGATCGACAAGATCATGTTGCAGCATACGTATTTCAAACATGACCGTTTCATGCTGCAGATCGATCTCGGCAGCCTGCCGCACGCCAATACGCTGAAAGCAATCGAGCTTTATGGCACGAAGGTCGCACCGGTGATCAGGCAGGAACTGGGTGAATCTGCGAAGTCGAAGGTTGAAGCGGGTTCCGCCGCTTAAGGACGACCGGCAGATAATAACGGGACTCTGCTTATCCTCGTGGAGTTCCGCCGAAAGCAGCGTGTCGAGTACAACGACACCATTGCCGATTCAAATCGTATCCAGCCCAAACCCCTGCATCAGCCGCCTTGTGGAGAAATCGGGATTGCCCGAGGTGAAGACGGCGATGTCGTCGCCATGCTCAGGCTCGATGCTGACGCCGTTCGGCTTCAACAGCGACAGCGCGCGGCGGGCGATCGCCTCGGCAGGATCGAGCCAGTCCACCGGCCAGGGCGCAAGGCGCCTGAACACATTGGCAAGGAACGGATAATGGGTACAGGCCAGCACCACGATGTCGGTACGGCCGCCGTCCTTTTCGTAAAAGCACGGGGCAATTTCTGCACGGATGGCATCGTCATCGATGGCATCGCCGCGAATATGCGCTTCGGCCAAGTGGGCGAGGTTCCGGCTGCCGACAAGGCGCACATGGCATTTGGTGGCAAAGGACTGGATGAGATCGCGCGTATAGGCGCGTTTCACCGTGCCTGGGGTTGCGAGGACCGTGACGAGACCTGACGCAGTGCGCTCCGCCGCCGGCTTGATCGCCGGGACTGTGCCGACGAACGGCACGGCCGGATAGGCCTTGCGCAGGTCTTCAAGCACCAGAGTCGAGGCCGTGTTGCAGGCGATGATCGCGATTGCCGGATCGTGCTGGGCGATGAAGCCGCCGAAGAGGTCGACGATGCGAGCGCGCAACGCACCCTCCTCCCAATCGCCATAGGGAAAACCCGCATCGTCGGCGATATAGACAAAGCGCCGCCCCGGCATCAGCACGCGCGCTTCGCGCAGCACCGTCAGCCCGCCGATACCGCTGTCAAATGCAATGATCGGCCGGTCTTCCGCTCGCACATCATTCATCGTTTGACCAATCCTTGTTCGCTGGCCGAGCGGTTTTCGTTTTCGCCGCTGGCTTTTCGCGCTTGCGCCCTTCGGGAGCCCCGGAACCACGCGGTGTCCTCGGGCTGAAATAATCGAGCGATACCACGACACCCCGCAGCAATTTCAGCTCAGAGTCGGAAAAGCCTGCCCTCGTGAGCACGCCGCGCAGATTGTTGACCATGATTTCCTTGCGCGCCATCGGCCGGAAGTAGCCGCGTGCCTGCAAGGCATCTTCGAGATGATTGAAAAAGCCCTGCAGCTGTTCCTTTGGCGCGGGCTCGAGTTCCGGACCGCGAAAGGCGGTGTCGGTGTGCTTCTCGAGACCTGATTTCATCCACTCATAGGACATGAGCAAAACCGCCTGTGCAATGTTCAGCGACGAGAATGCCGGATTGACCGGAAACGTCACCAGCTCATCGGCAAGGCTGACTTCGTCATTATTGAGGCCGATGCGTTCGCGCCCAAAAAGAATTCCGGTCCTCTCACCCTTGTTGAAGCGCTGGCGCAGCGTTTGGCCGGCCTCGACCGGGCCGCGCACCTGCTTGAAGGCGTCGCGCTCGCGCGCAGTGGTCGCATAGACGAAATGAAGGTCCTTGATGGCCGATGGCAGGTCGCTATAGACCAGCGCCGCATCAATAATATGGTCGGCGCGGCTGGCCGCCGAGCGAGCCTTGTCATTGGGAAATTCCTCGCGCGGCTTGACCAGGCGCAGTTCCGCCAGGCCGAAATTCGCCATGGCGCGCGCCACCATGCCAATATTCTCCGGCAATTGCGGTTCCACCAGTATGATTGCTGGACCTTCAGCAATAAGGGTGCGTTGTCTGTCCGTACCGGCCATATTCAATCCTTGCTTGACGTCGCGCCGTCATAGCTCGCGTTTTTTTGATGAGCAATGCTGAGCATCGATAGTGCAGTTCGACACAGCGGCATTCCCACCTTGAAAAGAGATGCGCGAATGTCGATGCCGATTATCTCCCCCCTTGCGGGGGAGAAAGCGATTTCAGCATCTTAGCCCTTGCTAAGTGCTAGAAATCGCCAGAGAGGGGAATATATTGAGTGGTGCATTTCAAATCCCCTCACTTGGATTTTCCAAGGATTTAGCAAAGCGGCTAAATCCAGGAAAATCCTTTCTCTCCCGCAAGGGGAGAGATAATCGGCATCGACGTTCACGATAACCTTCCCTCTTCTTGAGCAACTGTCTTTGCGTTCTGCAATCACGGTGCTATAGGGGCGCGAACCCTCAACTAAATCCAATGCTGACACTCCCAGACCCAGCAAAATAGAGGCTGACTATTCATGGCAAAGATCAAGGTTGCAAATCCGGTCGTCGAGCTTGATGGCGACGAGATGACTCGCATCATCTGGCAATATATCAAGGAAAAGCTGATCCATCCTTACCTCGACATCGACCTGAAATATTACGACCTCGGGATCGAGCACCGCGATGCCACCAATGACCAGGTGACGATCGATGCAGCCAATGCGATCAAACAATATGGCGTCGGCGTCAAATGCGCCACCATCACCCCGGATGAGCAGCGCGTTGAGGAATTCGGCTTGAAGAAGATGTGGAAGTCGCCCAACGGCACGATCCGCAACATTCTCGGCGGCGTCATTTTCCGCGAGCCGATCATTGCCAAGAACGTTCCCCGCCTGGTTCCGGGCTGGACCCAGCCGATCATCGTCGGCCGTCATGCCTTCGGTGACCAGTACCGCGCGACCGATTTCAAATTCTCCGGCAAGGGCAAGTTGTCTATCAAGTTCGTTGGCGAAGACGGCGAGACCATCGAGCACGAAGTCTATGACGCGCCGGGCGCCGGCGTGGCCATGGCCATGTACAATCTCGACGAGTCGATCCGCGATTTCGCCCATGCCTCGTTCAACTATGCCTATAATCGCGGCGTTCCCTGCTACCTCTCGACCAAGAACACCATCCTCAAGGCCTATGACGGCCGCTTCAAGGATATCTTCCAGGAAGTGTTCGACGCGGAATTCAAGGACAAGTTCGCGGCAAAGAAGATCACCTATGAGCATCGCCTGATCGACGACATGGTCGCCTCGGCGCTCAAGTGGTCCGGCGGCTATGTCTGGGCCTGCAAGAACTATGACGGCGACGTGCAGTCCGACATCGTGGCGCAGGGTTTTGGCTCGCTCGGCCTGATGACCTCGGTTCTGATGACGCCGGACGGCCAGACGGTGGAAGCAGAAGCCGCGCACGGCACCGTGACGCGTCACTACCGCCAGCACCAGAAGGGCGAAGAAACCTCGACCAACTCGATCGCCTCGATCTTTGCCTGGACACGTGGCCTCGCCCACCGGGCCAAGCTCGACGGCAATGCGGAGCTGGAGCGCTTTAGTCATACACTGGAAAAAGTCTGCGTCGATACTGTTGAAGCCGGCTACATGACCAAGGATCTGGCGCTGCTCATCGGTCCCGATCAGCCTTGGCTGTCGACGACAGGTTTCCTCGACAAGATCAACGAGAACCTGTCGAAGGCCATGGCCGCCTGAGCCGGACTTAGTCAAGATTGCAAAAGCCCCGGTTTT
>NZ_JBBNAN010000441.1:0-27530 GCF_037994405.1 Phyllobacterium sp. | reverse complement strand
AGCAAGCCTGACCGATGCACTTGCTGCCAGAATATGGCACTATGTCAGCGCCATTGGGAAATTTCTATCGTGTCACGCTCCGAACGTCTGCTCAATCTCATCCAGATCATGCGCCGCTACCGGCGTCCGGTCAGCGGAAGGGTGCTTGCTGACGAAACCGGCATCAGCATCCGCACGCTTTACCGGGATATAGCCACGTTGCAGGCCCAGGGTGCGCATATCGAAGGGGAGCCCGGCCTTGGTTACATATTGCGGCCCGGTTTCATGCTGCCTCCATTGATGTTTTCCGAAGACGAGATCGAGGCGCTTGTGCTGGGCTCCCGCTGGGTCGGCAAACAGCCGGATCACCGTCTCTCCGCAGCCGCCCGCGATGCGTTGGCAAAGATCGTGGCCGTTCTTCCCGCCGATCTGCGCGACGATGTCGATGCTTCCGCTCTTCTCGTCGGTCCGCGCGATTCCACGCCTTCAGATGCTGATGCTATTGATCTTGGTCTGGTGCGAAAGGCCATTCGATCGGAACGCAAGCTCGATATTGTCTATCGCGATGGCGCCGGATCGGAATCGAGACGCTTTGTCTGGCCATTTGCGCTCGGCTTCTTCGACCGCGTGCGGGTCATCGTTGCCTGGTGCGAGCTGCGCCAGGACTATCGGCATTTTCGGGCCGATCGCATCTCATCGCTGGCAGCAACCGAGACGCGCTACCCACGCCGACGCCAGGTTCTCATGAAGGAGTGGCGCGAAAGCCAGGGCATTGCGCCGCCGGCGTGACGATGAAAAGCCGGCCATCGTCTCGATGCCCGGCCTGGCCGTATCTTGTAGAGTTTTATTAGTACGTTGTCTTGTGGTGCACCGGCTTGTGGTGATGATGTTTCGGGTGATGTGTGACATGATGCTTGTGATGCACGGGCGTCGTAGCGGCCATTGCACTTGTCGAAGCGAGAACAGGCGCCGAGACTGCGAATGCAAGCGCGAGGCCGAGAGCCGTAATGAGGGATTTCTTCATTTCCTTGGGTTCCTCTGAGACAAGGGAGTGATTGAGCACAACCTGCCATTTATGACCGGTTGCAAATCGAACAGTTTCAACGTCTTACCTGCTCTTTATCGGCCGCGAATGTTTCCCCTATTTCCCGACTGTGGAGTCTTGTTTCTGCAATATCCCTCGAATGAGGCAATGGCCGTTTGTCGCTACTGCCATAAATTGACAGTATGTGGATCTATGGTGTTCGCGTCGAACAACAAAAGGACAGAACGATGCTCAATCCCGATTTTATGCTCATCTATGTTAAGGACGCGCCGGAGAGCCGCGCATTCTATGCCGATCTGCTTGGACGCGAACCCGTCGAGGAGTCGCCGAATTTCGCCCTGTTCGTTCTTGAGTCCGGCCTCAAACTTGGCATGTGGAACCGCGAGAAAGTCGAGCCAGTAACAACGATGCAGGCCGGTGGTGCTGAATTGGTCTTCGGCGTTGATGACAGCGAGGCGGTCGATGCCATTTACCGCGACTGGTCTGCGCGTAACATTCCGATCGCCATGGCGCCGGTACTCATGGATTTTGGCCGCACCTTCGTGGCGCTTGATCCGGACGGACACCGCTTGCGCGTGTTTGCGCCTTCCAATGAGGCGAACCAATGACGCAGCACTGGATCGCGGTCGCGTCGGCCGATCACGTCCGCCGCGGCCTCAAGGGAGGCTTCATGCAAGTCAGCCATGGCAAGCTTGGACCTTTGAAGAAGATCGCGCCGGGCGATCGCGTCGCCTACTATTCGCCAACGGAAATTTACGGCAACAAGGATCAATTCCAGTCTTTCACGGCTGTCGGCACGGTCCGGGAAGGCGAACCCTACGATGCCGACATGGGCGGAGGCTTCGTCCCCTACCGCCGCGACGTCGAATGGGATGAGGCCAACCAAGCGCCAATCCATCCCCTGCTGGAGCAGCTGGAGTTCACTGCCGGCAAGCGGAATTGGGGTTACCAACTACGCTTCGGCCTGTTCAAGGCCAGCGCCGACGACTTCGCGATCATCGAATCGGCCATGAATGCAAAACGGCCCCCTCAGTGACGGGGCCGTATGCACGAATAGCGATCATGCCGCCTATTCATGCTGAGCGATGCCTTGCCTCGACGCCGGTGCGAAAGCCTCGCTCACTGGCGCCATCGCCGGATGCCATTGGCGATCAGTCGTTGAGGATTTCCAGATCGAGCTGGCCAAGGCGTTCCTGATCGGCGACCGCGTCGATGCCGACGATCCTGCCATCCGCGATCGTGAGGTTGAGAACGACACGCAGTTGGCCACCGACAGCCACGACGAGGCCCATTCCCCCGTCGATGAGCGCCGGTCTTGCGCCCTGCGCACGGCCCGAGAATGTGCCAGCCACAGCCGCAGCACCGCGAACTTCGGCCGATGCTCCGAGAGCTACGGCGGTACGGTCGGCCCGGAACACAACATCCGGATCCAGCACTGCGAGAAGTGCATTGAAGTCACCGCCGCGCGAGGCGGCGAGGAAGGCATCGACAACCTGCCGTTGCCGGCTCCGGTCGGCGCTGGAAACCGTGTTTTCTCCCTGCACCCGGCGGCGGGCACGGCTCGCGAGCTGGCGCGTCGCCATCGGCGTGCGCCCGACAATGGGAGCGATCTCGTCGAACGGCAGATCGAACATGTCGTGCAACACGAATGCGATCCGCTCGGCCGGTGCCAACGTTTCGAACACCACCAATAGTGCAAGACCGACCTGATCCGCCATGAATGCTTCGTGCTCGGGGCTGTCCCCGCTGCCGGCGACTGGCTCTTGCCCCGGGGCCTCCAGTGGCTCCTCGCGCCGCGACTTGCGTGAACGCAGCATATCCAGGCACACGCGTGAGACTACTGTCGTCAGCCATCCGCCGAGATTTCCGACGCCGCTCACGTCTGATCGGTTGAGCCGCAACCAGGCTTCCTGGACGGCGTCTTCCGCCTCGCTGCGGGAACCGAGCATCCGGTAGGCAACGGCCCGCAAGTGGGTCCGGCTGGCCTCGAATTTCTCAGCCAGAAGTTTTTTTTCGTCCATCGGTCACATTCCCTCATCTCATTCCGTCAAGGCTATGACGAACGAAAACCAGACGATGTGACAAGATGATCGACTGGGTCGCAACAGCGTCAGCAACAGATACGAAGACTCTAAAAGGAGAGTAAAAATGCAAGCACGAATGAGCAACCCGGCAATCGTCCTTCCAGACGCGATGCAGGCTCTGCATGCCTTGGGCAAGGCGACCGAAAAGGATGGTGTTCCGGCGCGGACGCGCGAACTTTGCCATTTGCGTGCCAGCCAGATCAACGGCTGCAGCGTATGCGTTGACATGCACCCGCGCCTCGCCAGGAAACTCGGGGAGACGGACCAGCGCCTCTTCGCCGTGGGCGCATGGCGGGACGCGCCGTTCTTCTCCGAGGCCGAACGCGCTGCATTGGCGCTCACCGAGGCCGTCACCCGGCTCAGCGACAGGGCGGATCCGGTGCCGGATGAGATCTGGCAGGAGGCAGCCCGCCACTATGACGAGCAGGCGCTGGCGGCTCTGATTCTGTCGATAGCCCTGATCAATGTCTGGAACCGCCTCAATGTCAGTGTCCGCATGGTCGCCGGCGTCGAATGGAGCTGAGACGGGCGCATCGCAAATGAAAAACGGCCCCGCTGCTGACGGGGCCGTTTTTACGAGTGAAGCCTGAGCCGATTACTTGGCTTTTTCGTAAAGTTCGAGGACATAGTCCCAGTTGATCAGGCTATCGACGAACGCTTCCAGATATTTCGGGCGGGCGTTGCGGTAGTCGATGTAATAGGAATGCTCCCAGACGTCGACGCCGAGGATCGGCGTTGCGCCATGAACCAGCGGATTTTCGCCGTTCGGGGTCTTGGAGATTTCAAGCTTGCCGTTCTTGACCGAGAGCCAGGCCCAGCCGGAGCCGAACTGCGTGGTGCCGGCAGCGATGAAATCGGTGCGGAACTTGTCATAGCCACCGAGATCCGAGTCAACGGCCTTTTCGAGCGCGCCCGGAAGCTTCTTGCCGCCGCCGCCCTTCTTCAGCCAATGCCAGAAATGCAGATGGTTGTAATGCTGGCCCGCATTGTTGAAGAGGCCGGCATTCTTGCCGTAGGACTGCTTGACAATCTCTTCGAGCGAAAGATTCTCGAGACCGGCTTCGGCAGCCAGTTTGTTGCCGTTGTCAACGTAAGCCTTGTGGTGCTTGTCGTGATGATATTCGAGCGTTTCGCGCGACATGTAGGGGGCGAGTGCATCGTAATCATACGGCAGTGCGGGCAGTTCGAAAGCCATGGAAGTCTCCTCTTCGATATAATCTGTGACCGATTGGCAGCCCAGTTGGGCACCCGTAGGGTTGGTCGCCAATCCTGACAAAACCTGCGTTCGTTACATAGGTCCCAAATTCTTCGGGAGCAATGCGAAACGGATCAATATTTCCGCCTGATCCATTCTGAGGGTTAAATTTTCGGCGTCGAGTGTGCAAACTCCCAATAAAGCTCCCTCGCCTTCTTGGCGATCGGACCCGGCTGAAGATCACGGTCTTCAATACGCGTAACGGGAACGACCTTCGAATGGTTCCCGGTCGAGAAGATCTCGTCCGCGCCAAGGAAATCCTGCACGGAGAGGGTCGTCTGCGTCGTGCGGAAACCATAGTCGGCAAGCACGTCGATCGTGCGCTTGCGGGTGATGCCGGAAAGGAAGGTTCCGTTGGGCGCCGGCGTGAAAATATGCCCGTCCTTGACGAGGAAAATGTTCGACGTTCCGGTCTCGGCAACATTGCCCAGCATGTCGAGGACCAGTGCATTGTCGAAGCCGCGCGATTTCGCCTCGAGGATCGCCCGGCCATTGTTGGGATAAAGACAGCCCGCCTTGGCATTGGTCGGCATGGTCTCGAAGGTCGGGCGCCGGAACGGCGAGACCGTTACGGAGAAGCCGCTCGGCGCGATCATCGGCGCCTCGTACAGGCACAGGCAGAACCGCGTTGAATCCGGGTCGGACGGCACGCCCATATAGCCGCCATGCTCGGCCCAATACATCGGCCTGATATAGACGGCGGTCTGGCCGTCGAACTTCTTCAGCCCGTCATGGGTCAGGCCAACAATCTCTTCCGCGCTCATCGTCGGGTTGAGGCCAAGCGCGAGCGCCGATGCATTGACGCGCGCGCAGTGGCGGTCAAGATCGGGCGCAACGCCTTCGAACCAGCGCGCGCCATCGAATACCGTCGATGCCAGCCACATCGCATGGCTGCGCGGTCCGATCAGAGGTACGTTTCCTTCATACCAGTCGCCATCGACATAGGTCCATGTCACTGTCTGGGCTTGAGTATTGACTGCCATGATGTTGATTCCGTTCTTGATCATGAGTTTTTTGTATCGAAATGCACTTCTGCGGCGCGGTCAATGGTTGTCTCGATTGCAAGGCAGCAAATTGCAGTGCCTGTAACGCCCGCGCCGCACAACATCATACTATCGGCTAGTTGCAACGACGGGCACTTTCAGCGAAGTTCTGCCAATCCACCGGTCCGCATCCCCGCAAAAAAACATTCCCGCTACGGGGCAAACTTACAGACCCTGTCCGGGGTCTGTTTCTTGCCGGTGGCAAAAGAACAATCATTGCAAGCACGTGATTCGTCCGCTGCCTGACCGTTTCTCGATGGTTGTCACCCGGTCACAAAGTGTTTATCGAGGCTTGAACGGGCAAAAGACACCGGCCAACCCCTTTTTGTTGCCGAGGCGCAACAGTCGCGCCGCCGCCTTGATTGCGCCCTATTGTCAACGGTTGGCTGCCATATTCATTGTGCGTTTAGAACGGAGCGATCACCTTGGCGCTTGTTCAATTCGTCCTTCCACATAATTGGTTCAATGATGCAAAACACAATTTCCCGCCGCCGCTTCCTTGCTGCGATGACTGCGACGGCAGCCGCTGGGCTCGCAGGATGCGCCCAGATCCCTGACATGCCGGTCATCCAGGTCGATGACAATGGAAACCCGCTGATGCAGCCGCAGGCGGATGTCGATCCGGCATTCGCGTCCTATGCCGACATGTATTCGGCGCGCGAGGATGATGGCCACCAGCTGCCGGCGATCCCCATCGAAAAGATGGACAAGAGCTATCTGCGCCAGGTCGTTCAGGATCCGACCGGCGAACGGCCCGGTACGATCGTTGTCGATACGAACGACAAGTTCCTCTATCTGGTGCGTGAAAATGGACAAGCCATCCGTTACGGCGTCGGCATCGGCAAGCAGGGCTTTTCCTGGTCGGGCCGCGCAGCCGTCCAGTGGAAGCGCCATTGGCCAACCTGGACGCCGCCAGATGACATGATCGCCCGCCAGCCGGAACTGGTCAAATACAGCGCCAGGAACGGCGGCATGGAGCCCGGGCTGAAGAACCCGCTTGGCGCGCGCGCGCTCTACCTGTTCCAGAATGGCGTCGACACGCTCTACCGCCTGCACGGCTCGCCGGAATGGTGGTCGATTGGCAAGGCGGTTTCATCGGGCTGTGTCCGTCTCATCAATCAGGACGTGATCGACCTTTACGACCGCGTACCAAATAAGACACAGGTGCTGGTGATCTAGCCAAGGGCTCACGCAATGCAAAAGGCCGGTGGAGCGATCCACCGGCCTTCTTGATTTGGCTGTGCAGGTGAAATATCACCGCCTGCTGAGGCTACCCAGAATCCCGCGTACCAGCGCACGGCCGAGCGAGCTGCCAACCGAGCGCACCACGGATTTCATTGCGGCTTCCGCAACGGTCTGGCGGCCTCTCGGCTGGCCGCCTCGCGGCCCTGACTTGCCGCCGCCAAGAATATCGGGAAGGCTCCAGCCGCTGGTGCTGTCTGCCTCCCCGGCCTGCTTTGCTTCGGCCTCGGTCTTCATCTGCTCGGCTTTCTTCTGCAGGAGTTCATAGGCGGATTCGCGATCGACCATCTCGTCATAGAGACCGGCGACCGGACTTGCATTGATCAATGTCTGGCGCTCGTCGCTCGTCAGTGGTCCGATGCGTCCCGCCGGCGGGCGGATCAATGTCCGCTGCACGACGGACGGCACGCCCTTGTCGGCCAGCGTCGACACCAGTGCCTCACCGGTGGCGAGATTGGTGATGGCCTCGAACGTATTGAAATCCGGATTGGCGCGGAACGTGTCGGCGGCGGCCTTCACCGCGTTCTGCTCGCGCGGCGTGTAGGCCCGCAGCGCATGTTGCAGGCGGTTGCCGAGCTGTGCCAGCACCGTTTCAGGCACGTCCAGCGGGTTTTGCGAGATGAAGAAAACGCCGACACCTTTGGAGCGGATCAGCCGCACCACCTGTTCGACACGGGTGAGCAGCGCTTTCGGCGCCTCGTTGAACAGAAGATGCGCCTCGTCGAAGAAGAAGACCAGGCGCGGCTTATCCGGATCGCCGACTTCCGGCAGTTCCTCGAACAGTTCCGACAGCAGCCACAGCAAGAAGGTCGAATAGAGCCGGGGGTTCATCATCAACTTGTCGGCAGTCAGGACGCTGACGAGCCCCCGGCCGTCTGTGCCGGTGCGCATGATGTCGGCGATCTTCAGCGCCGGTTCGCCGAAAAACTTGGTGCCACCCTGCTGTTCCAGCACCAGCAGCGAACGCTGGATCGCGCCGACCGATGGCTTGGTGACATTGCCGTAACGGGCAGAGATCTCCTCGGCACGTTCCGCAATGTTCACGAGCAGCGCCTGCAGGTCTTTCATGTCCAGGAGCAAGAGCCCTTCCTCGTCCGCGATCTTGAAGGCGATGTTGAGCACGCCTTCCTGCGCTTCCGTCAGGTTCATCAGCCGTGACAGCAGCAATGGGCCCATCTCGGAAATCGTGGCGCGGATCGGGTGCCCCTGCTCCCCGAAAATGTCCCAGAAGATGACTGGCGAGGCACCGAGCTCATAGGGATCGAGCTTGACGTCCGCGGCGCGCTTGACGAGGAAATCCTTCTCCTCGCCTTTGGCGCCAATGCCGGAGAGGTCGCCTTTGATGTCGGCGCAGAACACCGGAACACCAGCTTTCGAGAAGCCCTCAGCCAGCACTTGCAAAGTGACCGTCTTACCCGTGCCGGTTGCGCCCGTGATCAGACCGTGCCGATTGCCGAATTTCAAGAGGAGCGATTCCGCCTGCTGGTAGGTGTTGTCGGGCTTGCGGCTTGCACCAAGGAAAATACTGTCATCGGCCATGTCGTCTTATCCTCGTCCGGTGTACTCTATCCACGGTATAAACAGCCAATCCTCCAGCGACAATGGCCAAGCCTTTTATCCCATCCGGAAATTGCGAGCGACCTGACAATTCGCCAACCGGAGTTGAACGGCGAGTCACGAATTTCACACAAAACCATGCGATTCTTGCACAAGAAATGACGAATCTCGTAGGAGAATTTCAACGTCCGATTGCATCTTGGTTGTATCCGATTGAGAGATTCATTCAGCCTCGCTGAAAGAGCTTGTGCGGAAGAAAATTCCCGCATATTACGTAAACGTAATTCATGAAAGACGGGAGATTAGGCTCATGGACGAACTCATCGCGCGCATTTCCGCCAATGTCGGCACCGATCCGGCGACTGCGACCAAGGCCGTTGGCCTGATTCTGGCGTTCCTGCAGAAGGAAGCCCCTGCAGACAAGGTGGATCAGCTCATTGCCGCGTTTCCAGGCGCAGAAGCTGCCATTGCCGAAGCCAAAGGCAGCGGTGGCCTACTCTCCGGCCTGATGCCAGGTGTCATGGGCCTTGGCTCCAAGCTGATGGGCATTGGCCTCGGCATGGGCGAAATTACCGGAATTTCCAAGGAAACCATTGCTTTTGCTCGTGAAAAGGCCGGCGCCGGTCCTGTCGATGAGGTCGTGAATTCCATCCCGGGTTTGAGCCAGTTCGTCTGATCTAGCCAAATCGCTACGGTGAAAAAACGCGCGCCTGTGAGCGCGCGTTTTGCGTTTCAGGTCCGGTTGATCGAGACGCCGCCATCGACCAGCATGGCCGAGCCAGTGGTGAAACTCGACGCATCGGAAGCGAGATAGAGCACCGAGCGCGCGATTTCCCCGGGCGTCGCCCGGCGTTTAAGCGCATGTAATCCCTCGACAAATGCGAGCTTCTCCGGCGTATCGACCCAGGCTTCCGCCAGGCTCGTCGCGGTGCCGCCCGGCAGAATGGCGTTGACGCGAATGCCCTGCGGACCAAGCTCCGCTGCCAGTGTCTTCATCAGGCCGATCACGCCTGCCTTGCTCGCTGCATAGGCCGCGGTACCTGGCATTCCCACCGTATGGCCGACAAAGGTCGAGGTGAAGATCAGCGAGCCCCCACCCCTCTTCTGCATTGCCGGGATCTGATATTTCGCACCAAGGAAGGAGCCCGTCAGGTTGATATCCAACACCTCCCGAAAGCCCTCGAGCGACACCCCCGATGTAGGCCCCATTTCGCCATTGGCACCGGCATTGTTAAAGGCGATGTCCAGTCCGCCAAACCGGTTTTCAGCCAATTCCACCAATGACTTGGCATAGGCTTCGTCTCGCACGTCCCCGGCCAGAGCCACGGCCTTTCCACCATTCCATTCGATCAGTGCAACCAGCTTTTCAAGCTCGTCTTGACGCCGGGCCGCAGCGACTATATTCGCACCTTCACTGGCGAAAAGCCTTGCGGTTTCGTAGCCAATGCCGGAACTTGCACCAGTGATGATTGCAGTCTTTCCCTTGAGAATGTCCATTTTTCTTGCCTTTCAGATTTCCGTTGGTCAGAAGAAATTCCACACCCGAAGCAGCGCAACCACCCGAAACCTGCACCGGCGGAATCGCGTATGTTTCCAATATGTTGGGCCAGCGGCACTTTGCTTTGTTGCGAAGCAGCATGAGTCCCCCTAAAGTCGCGGGCAAAAATACGGGTAACCGGGAGAAAGCATGGACGCGTCACTGCTCAAGGAAACTGAATTTGCGGCAATTGACCGGGACAAGTGGGTCAAACTTGCACAAAAAGCCCTGAAAGGCGCGGATTTCGGCGAAACTCTGATTTCCAGGACCGATGACAATATCGCCATCGAGCCGCTTTATGAGCGCCGTCGCAAAGCGCAACTGACGCCGCGCAAGAACCCCTCCGAGACCTGGAACATCGTCCAGCGAATCGATGACCCAGACCCGGTGCGTGCCAACAAGCAGCTGCTGGAAGATCTCGAAAATGGTGCCACAGGAATTTCCTTGGTCTTCGAGGGTGCGCCGAATGCTTTCGGCCATGGCCTGCCATCGACACGCGAAGCTGTCGACAAGGTGCTCTACGGCGTCCATCTCGACATGATCCATCTGCGCATGGACGTGCATCCGAGGAGCCGCGCCTGCGCCGACTGGTTCGTGGATTACATGCGGCCGCGCGATGTCAATTCAAAGACCTTGAGCTTCTCCCTTGGGATCGACCCCGCCGCCACGTTGGCGGGAACCGGCCGCCTGCGCATGAGCATTGCAGCGCTGAAAGCGTCGCTGCCGCAGTCGCTTTCGGGCTTTTTCTCATCCGATCTGCCGGGCATCGTGCTTGAGGCGGATGGCCGGGTCTACCACAATGCTGGCGCCACGGAGGCCCAGGAACTCGGCGCGATGTTATCCATCGCCGCGGGTCATTTCCGGCTGTTCGAAGAAGCGCGCCAGCCAATAGTTTATGCGGCCCCCCATATCGGTTTTGCCCTTTCCGTCGACCAGGATCAGTTTCTGTCCATTGCGAAGGTCCGGGCGATACGCCGGCTCTGGGCGCGGTTGCAGGAGGCTTGCGGCGCCCGCCCCGCGCGCGCGACGATCCATGCGGAAACATCCTACCGGATGATGACCAAACTGGACCCCGAGACAAACATACTGCGAACCACGATTGCAGGCTTTGCCGCTGCCGTCGGGGGTGCGGATTCCATCGCGATCCTGCCGCATACGATTGCGCATGGCCTGCCCGACGCTTTTGCGCGGCGCCTTGCCCGCAACACGCAGCTCATCCTCGCCAACGAAAGCAACCTGGATTTCGTGGCAGATCCCGCCTGTGGCTCCGGCGCGGTCGAAAGCCTGACCGAAGGGCTCTGCGAGACGGCCTGGAGGGAGTTTCAGGCACTTGAGCGCGATGGCGGGATTTTGCAGAGTCTCGTCGACGGCAAATTCCAGGCGCGGATCGTTGAGGCACGTCATGCCCGGGCGAGAGAATACAGTTCAGGCAAACGCGCCATTATCGGCACCACGCTCTTCCCTGCCAGACAGGAACGCCCCGTCGCGGTGCTCGACGCACCGCACATGCCGTTGCCGACTGACGGCGTTGTTCACTGCGAACCGCTGACGTTCCCGCGCATCGACGAAACATTGCAGGCCGCTGATTAAAATGAGAGTTCCGGATTTCACCACGATCGATTGGCAAGAGCCGAAAAGCCTGGCCCCGACACCCGAGGCAGCCAGCTGGAAGACGCCTGAGGGTATCAAGGTTAAGCGCAGCTATGGCGATGCGGCGCTGCGCGACCTGCCGTATCTCGACAGTTTCCCCGGTGCAGCGCCGTACATCCGCGGCCCCTACCCGACGATGTACGTTCAGCAGCCCTGGACGATCCGGCAGTATGCGGGCTTCTCGACAGCCGAGGAGTCCAATGCCTTCTATCGGCGCAATCTCGGTGCTGGACAGAAGGGCTTGTCTGTCGCCTTCGATCTCGCCACGCATCGCGGCTATGACAGCGATCATCCGCGCGTTGCCGGCGATGTCGGTATGGCGGGCGTTGCCATTGATTCCATTCTCGACATGCAACAATTGTTCGACGGCATACCGCTTGGCGAGATGACTGTATCGATGACCATGAACGGCGCCGTGCTGCCGGTTCTGGCGCTCTATATCGTCGCGGCGGAAGAACAGGGCGTCAATCAGAAGCAGCTCGCCGGAACCATTCAGAACGACATTCTGAAAGAGTTCATGGTACGCAACACCTATATCTATCCGCCGCAGCCTTCGATGCGGATTGTATCCGATATCTTTTCCTACACGTCGGAAAACATGCCGAAATTCAATTCGATCTCGATTTCCGGCTATCACATGCAGGAGGCCGGAGCGACCGCCGATCTGGAGCTAGCCTATACGATCGCCGACGGGATCGAATACGCACGTGCGGGCGTCGCCGCCGGTCAGGACATCGACAGTTTCGCGCCACGCCTCTCCTTCTTCTGGGCGATCGGCATGAACTTCTACATGGAGGTCGCCAAGCTGCGTGCGGCCCGCCTGCTCTGGGCGGTTCTGATGAAGAGGAACTTCAATCCGAACGACGAACGTTCCCTGTCGCTGCGTACCCATTCGCAGACTTCCGGCTGGTCGCTGACGGCGCAGGATCCATACAACAACATCATGCGCACCATGATCGAGGCCATGGCTTCGACACAGGGCCATACCCAGTCGCTGCACACCAATTCCTTCGACGAGGCCCTGGCCCTACCCAGCGACCATTCGGCGCGCATTGCCCGGAACACGCAGCATATTTTGCAGAAGGAATCCGGCACGACGCGTATCATCGACCCATGGGGTGGTTCTGCCTATGTCGAGCGCCTGACCCATGACCTCGCGGCGCGCGCCCTCACCCATATCGAGGAGATCGAAGCGCTGGGCGGCATGGCCAAGGCGATCGAACAGGGCATCCCCAAGATGCGCATTGAAGCTGCAGCCGCCCGTACTCAGGCACGCATCGATAGCGGCCAGCAGCCGGTCATTGGCGTCAATTCGTATCGCCCGACCGAGGACATGGAAGTCGACGTGCTCAAGGTAGACAATGCGGAGGTACGTGCCCGCCAGCTTTCCAAGTTGCAGCAATTGAAGGGCACGCGCGATGTCGCGGCTGTCGATACGGCGCTTTCCGCACTGACGACAGCGGCGAAGACAGGCAAGGGCAATTTGCTTGATTTTGCCATCAAGGCAGCGCGAGCCCGCGCCACCGTCGGCGAAATCTCGCTCGCACTGGAAAAGGCTTATGGCCGCCACGTGGCGGAGATCCACACGATTTCCGGCGTCTATCGCAAGGAGGTCGGCAAAAGCGAGGTCATCGACCGGGTGCAGGCCAAGGCGGCTGCCTTTGAAAAGCGTACCGGCGAAAAGCCGCGCATCCTTGTCGCCAAGATGGGCCAGGATGGCCATGACCGCGGCCAAAAGGTCATCGCCACCGCCTTTGGCGATCTCGGATTCGATGTCATCGTCGGCGCCATGTTCCAGACGCCCGAAGAGGTTGCGGAACTCGGCGCTGAGAGCAATGTGCACATCGTTGGAGTATCTTCGCTCGCTGCCGGGCACCTGACACTCGTGCCGGAACTGAGGGAAGCACTGCAACGGCAGGAGCGGGACGATATTCTCATCATCGTTGGCGGTGTCATCCCGCCCCAGGATTACGATGCGGTTCTCAAGGCTGGAGCGACGGCGATATTCCCGCCCGGCACGGTCATCGGCGAGGCAGCCGAGAAACTGATCGATACCTTGCTGGACTCGCTTTGAGATGATCTATGTCTATACACTGGAAGACGATTATCTGATGCCTAGCGCGGCCCTCGCCGGGGCGGAACTGCCGCCAAATGCGGTCTGGATCGATCTCATCAATCCCACACATGACGAGGACGTCCAGACCGAGAACTGGACCAAGGCTGCGATACCAACCCATGAGGACATGGTTGAGATCGAAGAATCCAGCCGTTTCTATGCCGAGAATGGCGCGCAGTATCTGACTGCCTCGATCCTGCATTCCACCGAAATGAAGCATCACGGCATCGCTCCGGTATCATTCATTCTCGTCGGAAAGCTGCTCGTGACGGTGCGATACACCGAGCCGAAGGCGTTCAGCCTGTTTATCAGCCGCGCCACCAAGCCGGGCAACGGGCTCATCTCACCCAGATGCAGCGGGATAACCATCCTGCTCGGCCTTATCGAAGCCGTGACCGATCGTATCGCTGACATTCTCGAAGGTGTAGCCGGTGATATCGACGTGAATTCTCACGCGATCTTCCGGCGGTCCGAGAATGACAAGCCGATGACCACAAAAAACTTCAGGGACAGCCTCAACAACATCGGTATCCAGGGTGCATTCCTTTCGAAGATTCGTGAAAGCATCGCCGGTGTCAGCCGCCTGCTCGTCTACACGGCAGCCATTCCCGACGAGAACGTCAACAAGAAGGATGCGCGCGCCTGGATCAAGTCGCTCGAGCGCGATACGCAATCGCTCAGCACCTATGTGGATTTCCTCTCCAACAAGGTGACCTTCCTGCTTGATACGGTCGTCGGCCTGATCTCGATCGAGCAGAATGCAATCATCAAGATATTCTCGGTTGCGGCCGTTGCCTTCATGCCGCCGACACTTGTCGCATCCATCTACGGCATGAACTTCCATTTCATGCCGGAACTCGACGAGATCTGGGGCTATCCAATGGCAATCGGTCTGATGATTGCCTCGGCGGTCATTCCGTTGCTAATCTTCCGCAAGAAGGGTTGGCTGTAGGGTGGCCTAATCGTAAATGGGCTTGCCAACTCTGCAGCACTCGCCTTCCTCGTAGTCAACGGCTACATGCCGACCGCCGACCATGGCACACTTTACTCGTTTGTGATGAGCGTTGCTTCTGGCGAAATCGACGAGACCGGTGCAGCCGCCTTTTTCCGCGACCATATTGAGCCGGTCTGAAAACGTCTTTGATTTGCTACGCGAGGCGCAAAAATGAAGATTCAAGCTCAAGGGTTGGCGTTGATCGCGGTGATTTCCCACTCGTGACCGTTAAGCTCGAATGTATCGCCAACCGACTTGCCGAACATCATCTTGGCCATGGGCGAGACGTGTGAAATCTTGCCATGGCTGGCATCCACTTCGTCCTCACCGACAATTGCCCAGACCTGCGTCTTGCCGTGATCATCCTCGATCGTAACACGCATGCCAAACCGCACGACATCACTGCGCGGATCCGGATGCGAGACTTCCGCTGTTTCCCGCCGCGCGGTCCAATAACGCAAATCGCGCGAGGCACGGGCAATCAGTTCGCGATCGGCCTCCCTATTGCCCTTGGCCAAAGCCTCGTGCAATGCGGCTATCTCGGCGTCGATGAGCGCAAGTCCGTGCTCAGTGACCAAATTGCGGTGCGGACTAACCGGACGTTCCCCGAGATCAATCGAGGAATTGCTATCATCCTGTTTGGTAAATGCGCCACTCATGATTAGAAGGTAGGTCTTGCGAGCCGCAACAGCAAGTGTAATCCTTCGGTCTAGGGTCAGGACCTATTAATATGATCGAAATGGCGCTGGAAACGGCAAGAAGTTGCAGCGCATGTTCCGATCCGGCGCTTCGCCGGATCAAAAGACACATGCGCTGCTTCATTCATTGGAGCATGGTCTCATCCGAAAAGTCTGACAACTTTTCGGGACCATGCTCTGAGAAGCGTGAAGGGCGGGGTCTTTCCCCCGGCCGAATGGTTCGACACTTGAGCTTGCAGCATTTCCATCGCCTTTGCTCCTCATATCTGAACAGATGGGCCTCATCTCATTTCGACCAGATTAACAGGTCCTGACCCTAGGCATTCCTCTCGCACAATCCCGGAAAAACCGAATGATAAGCCGACGTGTTGTCCTTGCGGGTCTGGCGGCCGGACTTGCCGGTGGAAGTGTCCTTCCCCGCGTCGCGCGAGCGCAAACGGCAACGGGTTTGATCAATGCTGCGGGGTTTGGGCTGCAGCCCGGATCGCCGAACGATCAGTCGGTCAAGTTGAATGCGCTGCTGGCCAAGGCGAGTGCAGCGGGCGCTCAAATCTTCCTGCCTCCGGGGACCTATATCGCCTCCGGCATCCTGTTGCCCGCCTAGGTCAATCTTGCCGGTGTTTCAGGGCAGTCGCGCATTCTGTTCGGCGGGAAAAATGGCCTGATCAGCGCGACCGGCGCCGGTCATGTTCAACTCTCCGGCCTCCTCGTCGATGGCGACGGCAGGCCCCTGAGCGAAGGGACGCGCGGGCTGATCGAGTTAAGCAATGTCAACCATCTCGTGCTGGATGATTGTGAAATCGTCGGAGCGAAGAAGAATGCCGTCGATCTGTTCAAATGCGGGGGGCGGATCGAGCGGACCCGTATTTCCGGGGCCGGCGACGCTGCGATTTTCGCTGCCGACTCGACCGGGTTGCAAATCACCCGAAATGAGATCAGCGATTGCGGCAATTTAGGTGTCCTCGTTCAACGCTATGAGAAAGGACGCGATGGCACGATCATAACGGGTAACCGCATCGCGAACACCAGGGCGGATGGCGGCGGCACTGGCCAGAATGGCAACGCAATCAATGTCTTCCGTGCGGACAATGTCATTGTGTCGAACAATATCATCGATGACAGTGCCTTCACCGCAATCCGCGGCAACAGTGCGAGCAATCTGCAGATCATCGGCAACAGTTGCACTGCAAGCGGCGAGACTGCAATCTATTCAGAGTTTGCATTCGAGGGCGCGGTGGTTGCCAACAATGTCGTCGCTGGCGCCAGCAATGGCATCTCGATGGTGAATTATGATAGCGGCGGGCGCATGGGCACCTGCAGCGGCAATGTGGTGCGGAATCTCTCAACCACCGGCCCCTATCCGGGCACGTTCGGTGTGGGCATCGCGGTCGAGGCCGATATGGCTGTGACCGGGAATGTCATCGAAAATGCCCCGCTTTACGGTATACAGCTTGGATGGGGAGCCTACATGCGCAATGTGCTTGCCACTGGCAACATTGTCCGCACGTCTGGCGAAGGTATTTATGTCAGCGTCGTCGAAGGCGTTGGTTCCGCGGTCGTCAGCGAAAACATCATTCAAGGCGCCAGGAATGGCGGTATTGTCGGTCACAGCTGGGCCGACATCACCGTCAAGGATCTGACGCGGAAGAATGCGACTGATTATCCAAATCTGATCGTCGAGCGGAATGCCGTCAGTTGATATATGCGTCAGTCAGGGCTTCGGTAGGGCTGATGACACCGTAAGTGATGCCATTCCAATTGCGCATTTCACGATCGGCAAACCGGTCGAGCTTCGATTCCAGCTCCGGCTCATTGCGGAATATCCGCGCCAGCACCGTTGCGATGATCGCCTCGGATGCACGCGTCGTTCCGTCATCGCATTTGATTGCGATACCCAATCCTAGCTCCGGCAGTGCCCCGACAAAGACGCCTTCTGCGCCGGTCTTCACGAATATCCGGCCTGGTGCCATTTCCATCAATTCCGTGCATGCCCGGTGGGTGCCTGCAACATAGAACGGCGCAGCCATCGCAGCATCGATAAGCCGCTTTGCCGCCTTCGCGCGTACCGGCTCAAACCCGGTGCCTGTCGCCATGCGGGCAAAGCCATGCGCCAAGTTCTTCAGGGGAATGGCGTAGGTCGGGATGGAACAGCCATCGGTGCCACAACGATCCAGTGTGTGGGCGGCGCCCGTCACACCTTCCATTGCATCGCGCACCATGTCCTGTTCGGGCGAGCCAAGCGCGGAATAACCGCGAGTTTCGATGCCAAGATGCCGGCACGTGCACAGGAATCCTGCGTGTTTGCCCGAGCAGTTGTTATGAAGCGCGGTCGGCTGTTCACCGCTCCTTGCGAGCGCGAGGAGAACGGGCTGCTGGGAAGGCCAGTGTGCGCCACACTCCAACGCCGAGACGTCAAGCCCGGCACGGCCGAGCATGTCGGCAGCTCTCTTGACGTGTGCCGGTTCACCGGAATGCGAGGCGCAAGCCATGGCAAGTTCCTCATCGCCAAAGCCGTAAGCGTCGGCTGCACCGCTTTCGACGAGAGGCAGCGCCTGAATAGCCTTGATGGCAGAACGAGGGAAAGTCGGCCGTTCGATATCGCCAAGCGAGAAGACGATTTTGCCATCGCCATCGGTCACGATAACCGAACCACGATGGCGGCTTTCGACCGTTTCACCACGAAAAACTTCAACCAGCACCGGATTGCTCATCAGATCATCATCTTTCACGCATTGCCCGGAACGACCGGTTTGGTGGCTTTATAGGCTGTCTTTGTCCTCAAACCAAGCCGATAGAGCTGCTCTTTTTTGAGGTCTCAAAGGCAGGAGTCATTTCATGGGCTTGGTCGCCGGGTTTGATATTTTGAATCCGGGACTAAAAGTGCCCGGATTCGGCAGAATCGGGATTTAGCAGGAGCTATTTGATCCGCTCAAGCACCGACACATAATTGGCAACGGCTGCGCCACCCATGTTGAAAATCCCTGCAAGCTTGGCGTCGGGCACCTGGATGCCGCCGGCTTCTCCCGTCAGCTGCATCGACGACAGGACATGCATGGAGACGCCTGTGGCGCCGATCGGATGTCCCTTGGCCTTGAGGCCACCAGAGGGATTGACCGGCAGGCGGCCGTTCATGGCCGTCTGGCCCTCGAGCGCCACCTTGCCACCCTCGCCCGGTTTGGCCAGTCCCATCGCTTCGTATTCGATCAGCTCGGCAATGGTGAAACAGTCATGGGTCTCGACAAACGACAGGTCGTCAATCGTCACGCCGGCCTGGCTCAGCGCACGCTTCCAGCCTTCTGCGCAGCCCTCGAACCGCAGGATATCGCGCTTGGAAATGGGCAGGAAATCCTGAACGTGCTGGGCGGCACGGAAGGCCACGGCGCGCTTCATCTTCAGGGCCGTCTGCGTGTCGGTCAGAACCAGAGCGGCAGCGCCGTCTGATACGAGTGAGCAGTCCGTGCGCTTGAGCGGCCCGGCGACAAAGGGGTTCTTCTCGCTCTCTTGGCGGCAGAACTCATAGCCGAGGTCCTTGCGCATCTGCGCATAAGGGTTGCCCACACCATTCTTATGGTTCTTGGCGGCAATCATTGCCAGCGCGTCGGACTGGTCGCCATATTTCTGGAAATAGGCCGCAGCGATCTGGCCGAACACACCGGCGAAACCGGCAGGAATGTCACCCTCTTCCGGCAGATAGGAAGCCTTCAGGAGGTTCTTGCCGATTTCCGGACCGGGCGTCGATGTCATCTTCTCGACACCCACGACAAGTACTACTTTCGCGCCACCAGCGCGAATGGTCTTGATACCCTGATGCACGGCGGCTGAGCCGGTCGCGCAGGCGTTTTCGACGCGAGTGGCAGGTTTGAAGCGGAACGCATCGCTTGCCTGCAGGACGAGACTGGCGGTGAAATCCTGGGGCGAGAACCCGGCGTTGAAATGACCGAGCACAATCTCGTCGACATCTTCCGGACCGATTCCCGCGTGGTCGAGCGCCCCGAGCGCTGCCTTGACGATCAGGCTCTCGACCGTTTCGCCTTCAAGCTTGCCGAACGGCAGATGCGACCATCCAACGATACAGGCTGTCATCTCATTCCTCCACAAATGTCTTGTCCGTTGACGTAACCATGAACCCCTCATCATTCAAGGTAAAGCTCTCAATGTCGCATCGACGCGCATTGTGATTTTTCTTGATTGATCAGTCAATCAAGAATAATATGCACCTCAAACGAGGTCACGCGACATGCCAAAGATCGGAATGGAACCACTGCGCAAGCGGGAGTTGATCGATGCTGCTATTCGCACCATCGGCCAACGCGGCTCGCTCGATGTAACGGTCGCCGAGATTGCGCATGAGGCGGGCGTTTCGCCAGCGCTCGCGCACCACTATTTTGGCGGCAAGGAACAGCTGATCCTTGCCACCATGCGGCATCTGTTGAAGGAACTCGGCCAAGACTTGCTGACCGCCTTGGAGAAGGCAACGACGCCTGCCGCGCGCATCGCCGCAATCATTGCCGTCAACTTCTCCGCCTCGCAGTTTGCGCCGGAGACTGTTGCTGCCTGGCTCACCTTCTACGTTCACGCGCAGAAATCGGGGGATACACGCCGCCTGCTTCGGGTCTATGCGCGGCGCATGCATTCCAACCTCGCGCATGCGCTGCAGCAACTGACAAGCAGGGCAATGGCGAAGCAGATTGCCGAGGGCGCCGGCGCCATGATTGACGGGCTCTATATCCGCCATGCGTTGCGCAATGGCGCGCCTGAGGCAGCAAATGCCATAGCCCTCGTGGAAGATTATGTGACGACGAAATTAGCCACCGCCGGAGCCCCTAAATGACAAGGCCGAATATCCTCATTCTGATGGTTGACCAATTGAACGGAACGCTGTTTCCCGACGGTCCGGCGGAGTTCATCCACGCACCGCATCTGAAGGCACTGGCGAAGCGTTCGGTCCGCTTCGCAAATACCTATACCGCCTCGCCGCTCTGCGCTCCTGCGCGTGCCTCGCTCATGTCCGGTCAACTGCCGTCGCGCACCCGGGTCTACGACAATGCCGCCGAATTCGCCTCGGACATTCCAACCTATGCGCACCATCTGCGCCGCGCGGGCTATTACACAGGTCTCTCCGGCAAGATGCATTTCGTCGGACCCGACCAGCTTCACGGCTTGGAGGAGCGCCTGACCACGGATATCTATCCGGCCGATTTCGGCTGGACGCCCGATTATCGCAAGCCGGGTCAACGGATCGACTGGTGGTACCACAACCTCGGCTCCGTCACTGGCGCTGGCGTTGCCGAGATCACCAACCAGATGGAATATGATGATGAGGTGGCCTTCCACGCGCGACAGAAACTCTACCAGCTGTCGCGCGAGTCCGACGATGCCTCGCGGCGCCCCTGGTGTCTGACCGTCTCGTTCACCCACCCGCACGATCCCTATGTGGCGCGGCGCAAATATTGGGACCTTTACGAAGGATTGCCAGCGCTCGATCCGGTCGTGGGCGGCATTTCATTCGAGGAACAGGACCCGCATTCTCAAAGGCTGATGGAGGCCTGCGAGCACAGTCAGTTCAACATCACCCCGGAACAGGTGCGCAAGGCTCGGCAGGGGTATCTGGCCAATATTTCCTATATTGACGACAAGGTCGGCGAGATCCTCGAAGTGCTGGGCACGACGCGAATGCTGGACAACACGATCATCGTGTTCACGTCCGACCATGGCGACATGCTCGGCGAGCGCGGCCTCTGGTTCAAGATGAACTTCTTCGAGGGTTCAGTACGCGTGCCCTTGATGATCGCTGGCACGCGCATCGCACCGCAATTGATCAGCCAGCCCGTCTCGACACTGGATATCAACCCGACGCTCGCGGCGCTCGGAGGCATCGACATTGCCGAGGTCCTGCCGTGGACCGATGGCGAAGACCTGACCCGCCTTATGAATGGGAAGGGCCGCGTTGGCCCCGTGCTGATGGAATATGCCGCGGAAGGCTCGAATGCGCCGCTCGTCTGCATCCGGGAAGGCAAGTACAAGTTCGTGCATTGCGAGATCGATCCGCCGCAACTCTTTGATCTTGAATCGGATCCGCATGAGCTGACCAACCTCGCCAGCGATCCTGCACATGCCAGGCTGCTCGCTGATTTCATGACCAAGGCGCGCGAGCGCTGGAACATGGCAGCGTTCGACGCTGCCGTGCGTGAAAGTCAGGCACGGCGCTGGGTCGTCTACGAAGCACTGCGCAACGGCTCCTACTATCCCTGGGACTATCAGCCGCTGCAGAAAGCCTCGGAGCGCTACATGCGCAATCATATGGATTTGAATGTTTTGGAAGAGAACGCCCGCTATCCGCGCGGCGAGTGACAGTGAGAAACAGAATACGGCCAATATGGCCGGGAAAGGCCCTAGTGATGGAAGCAGATTTTGTAATAGTAGGCTCAGGGTCTGCCGGTTCCGCCATGGCTTATCGCCTGTCGGAGGATGGCAAGTATTCGGTGATCGTCATTGAATTTGGCGGCACGGATATCGGCCCCTTCATCCAGATGCCGGCTGCCCTTTCCTTCCCGATGAACATGAGCAGCTATGACTGGGGCTTCAGCTCCGAGCCTGAGCCGCATCTGGGCGGCCGCACTCTGGTGACGCCGCGCGGCAAGGTCATTGGCGGATCGTCATCGATCAATGGCATGGTCTATGTGCGCGGTCATGCGCATGATTTCGATCATTGGGCGGAAAGCGGCGCCACCGGCTGGTCCTATGCGGATGTTCTGCCCTATTTCAAGCGCATGGAACATTCGCAAGGTGGCGAAGCTGGATGGCGCGGTACGGACGGTCCCTTGAATGTGCAGCGAGGACGCCGCGACAATCCGCTGTTCCACGCCTTTGTCGATGCGGGACAACAGGCCGGCTTTGAAGTCACCGACGACTATAACGGCTCGAAGCAGGAAGGCTTTGGTGCCATGGAACAGACAATCTATCAGGGGCGTCGCTGGTCGACCGCCAATGCCTATCTTCGCCCTGCCCTGAAGCGGAAAAATGTGAATCTCGTCAATGGCTTCGCCCGGCGTGTGATCATCGAGAATCAACGCGCTACCGGTGTTGAGATCGCGCGGCGCGGCAAGACGGAAATTGTCCGCGCCCGCCGCGAGGTGATTGTCGCTGCTTCCTCCATCAATTCGCCCAAGCTGCTGATGCTGTCAGGCATCGGCCCTGCCGCGCATCTGAAGGAGAACGGCATCCAGGTCGTTGCAGACCGCCCCGGTGTTGGCCAGAACCTGCAGGACCATATGGAGGTCTATATCCAGCAGGAAAGCCTGAAGCCCATCACGCTGAACTCCAAGCTTGGACTTTTCTCCAAGGCCATGATCGGCGCGGAGTGGCTGTTCTTCAAGAGCGGCCATGGCGCGACCAACCATTTCGAATCCGCCGCGTTCGTGCGCTCGAAAGCCGGCGTCGACTACCCGGATATCCAGTACCATTTCCTGCCGGCGGCCATTCGCTATGATGGCAAGGCGGCGGCGAAGGGTCATGGCTTCCAGGCGCATGTCGGCCCGATGCGTTCGAAGTCGCGCGGCAGCGTTTCGCTCCGCTCCTCGGATCCGTTCGAGAAACCGAAAATCCTTTTCAACTATATGTCGCATCCGGATGACTGGACGGATTTCCGCCATGCCGTGCGGTTGACCCGCGAGATCTTTGGCCAGGCGGCGCTTGATCCCTATCGCGGCCGCGAAATTTCGCCGGGTGCACATGTAAAGTCCGACGAGGAGATCGATGATTTCCTGCGCGAGCATGCGGAGAGTGCTTTCCATCCCTGCGGCACGTGCAAGATGGGCGCCGTAACTGATCCAATGGCGGTGGTCGATCCGCAATGCCGCGTCATCGGCGTAGAAGGGCTTCGCGTTGCCGACAGCTCGATCTTCCCGCGCGTCACCAATGGCAATCTTAACGGCCCCTCGATCATGACCGGTGAGAAGGCTTCCGACCATATTCTTGGCCGCAATCCCCTGCCACGCTCCAACCAGGAACCCTGGATCAATCCGCGCTGGCGGGTAAGTGACAGGTGAATACACTCGATGTCGATTGTATCTCCCTTGTGAGGAGATAAGCGGCGGCCAAATACGATACAAATGAACAAACTTCAGGAGAACACCATGCGCGCGCAGCCCAAGGCATCGCATTTCATCAATGGCCGCTTCGTCGAAGACAGAGCGGGCAAGCCGCTCGATGTGATCTATCCGGCGACCGGCGAAGTCATCGCCAAGCTCTTCGGTGCCACCCCTGCTCTCATCGAGCAGGCGGTGCAGGCGGCTGCGGCTGCGCAGCCAGCATGGGCAGCGCTGAAGCCGGTGGAGCGGGGCCGTATTCTGCGCCGCGCCGCCGATATCCTGCGCGCGCGAAACGCCGAAATCGCCGAACTCGAAACGCTCGATACCGGCAAGGCCATCCAGGAAACGCTGGTGGCTGATCCTGCGTCGGCCGCCGATGCGCTGGAATTTTACGGCGGTATCATCGCCGGGTTCAATGGTGAGATGATCGAGCTCGGCGGTTCCTACGCCTATACGCGGCGCGAACCATTGGGCGTTTGCGTCGGCATCGGCGCCTGGAACTATCCGATCCAGGGCGCGGGCTGGAAATCCGCACCGGCGCTTGCCGCTGGCAATGCCATGATCTTCAAGCCATCCGAAAATACCCCGCTCTCCGCCCTTGCCCTTGCCGAAGTCTACAAGGAAGCTGGGCTGCCTGATGGGCTGTTCAACGTGCTGCAGGGTTTCGGCGATGTCGGCTCACAGCTCGTCGACCACCCGCTGGTGGCCAAGGTATCGCTGACTGGCTCGGTTCCGACCGGCAAGCGTGTCCTCGCGCAAGCCGGATCGCATATGAAACATGCAACGATGGAGCTCGGCGGCAAGTCGCCATTGATCATATTCGACGATGCCGACGTGGAAAATGCCGTCGGCGGGGCTCTGCTCGGCAATTTCTACTCGACAGGCCAGGTCTGCTCCAACGGTACCCGCGTCTTCGTGCAAAGCGGCATCAAGGACCAGTTCCTCGACCGTCTGACGACGCGCACCAAGGCCATCCGCCTTGGCGATCCGCTTGATCCGGAGATCCATCTCGGACCGCTGGTCAATGCGTCCCAGCGTGACAAGGTCGTATCCTACATCGAGAAGGGCAAGGCCGAAGGGGCGACGCTGCACTATGGCGGCGGCGTGCCGCAGATGCAGGGCTTTGAAGGCGGATGCTTTGTCGAGCCGACCATCTTCACCAATGTCACCGACGACATGGTCATCGCCCGCGAGGAGATCTTCGGACCGGTGATGGCTGTTCTCGATTTCAAGGACGAGGACGAGGTCGTCGCGCGCGCCAACGATACGGAATTCGGCCTGTCGGCCGGCGTTTTTACCAAGGACCTCGCGCGAGCGCACCGCGTGATCAGTCAGCTCAAGGCCGGCACCTGCTGGATCAACACCTATAATCTGGCACCAGTTGAAATGCCGTTTGGCGGGTTCAAGCAATCAGGCGTCGGCCGTGAGAACGGTCTGGCTGCGCTCTATCATTACAGCCAGATCAAGTCGGTCTATGTGGAGACCGGCAAGGTCGATAGCCCTTACTGAGGCTTCTTCCCAACATAGTCCACATATTGCGTCAGCGCGCAGACGAGGTGGTAGAAGATCGAGGCCGGGACATCTTCGGCCTTGGCTCTCCCCGTCTCATCGATCAGATCGATCCACAGCCCTTTCGGCGCCGGTTCGATGTGCCAGCGGAACAGGCGCCCCACCCGCGCTTCCACTTCCGGCTTGAGGTCCGGCCCGCCATTGCCGTCAAGCGCCATGGCGGCCTTGACCGCTTCGGTCTGCGGCCAGCTGCGTGAGTTCGTGTCGAGCGGCAGGCCGTGGCGCGACACGGCACCATAGGCAAGGCCGGTTGCCCGGTTCAGACCATTGGCGATCGCGGAGGAGTAGAGCTTGCGGGCAAAGCGGACAATGTCCTTCTGCCCGGACGCCGCCGCGAAGTTGACCAGCAAGGATGCCCATTCGAAATGGTGGCCGGGCTCCGTCCATTCACCCTGTTCGCCCGGTGCGCGTTCCCAGTCGCTGCTGAAATATTCGCCGAGCGTCCAGGTTTCTGGATCGAACATGTGATGCCGGAACAGATCGACGATCCTCGCCGCTCTTTGCAGATAGTCGCGGTTGCCAGTCGCCGCATACCAGGCGAGGAAGGCTTCCAGCAGATGCATGTGCGGATTTGACCGGCGCAGGCCCTTGTCATCCGGCGTTTCGAGAAATCCGGTCAGCCGTGCGTCCGCCAGGTATTCATCGATGAAGGCAAAGGTTTCCGTGCCAAGGGCCAGCGCCTTGCCATGCCCGGCCTTGTGTGCATGGGCCAGCGCCAGCAGCACGAAGGATTGATCATAGGCGTCTTCGGAAGCGTCAAGCACGCTGCCATCCGGATTAAAGGTCTTCACCCAGCCGCCGCGATCGGTGCGGCCATTGGCGGTAATGAAATTGATGCCATGGTCGATCAGTGCGTGCGCTGGTCCATCCCAGCCCATTTCGTGCGCGACGGCGAAGGCATAGATCTGCCGGGCGATTGTCCGCATCCGCTTTGTCTTGATGATCGGAACGGCCTCAAACGACATGGCCTCGTGAAAGCCGCCATGTTTGTCATCCACACCGACGGTGGACCAGAGCGGCAATGTCTCATTGAACAGCCAGTGGCGGACGCGATTGCCATAGGCACCGACCTGCGGCAGGCGGTCCTGTGCCGGGGTAAACTTGGTTTCGAGCCGGCCGGTCTTTTCGAGCTGTTCGACGATCTTGCGGACATTTTGACTTTCCCCAACCGGCGCAACGAACGTCGCGTCGGCGGTCGCCACCACCGCCGTATCGCGCAAGCCAACCGCCGAGAGCAATCGCCCCTCGCTGCGCAGGTAGCTGTGCTCGCAATCGATCGCCACCACATCCCCGACGATCACATTGCCATTGCCGTCGACCGAGCCGACTTCGAGCAGGGATTGCCAGGAGCCGAGATCGTTCCAGCGGAATTTTGCCGGAATCAGCGCAATGTCCGAAGCCCGCTCCATGATGGCATAGTCGACCGAAATGGACGGCACCGCCGCATAAAGATCGTGCGGGAGATAAGTCCCCGAGACATTGGTGTTCGCCTGGTCGAGGGCGGCAACGGCGCCGTTCCAGATTTCCGCGGCATGTGCCTTGAACGCATCGCGCATAACGCTGGCGCGGAAAAGAAAAATGCCGGCGTTCCAGAGGAAATTACCCGATTCGAGATATTGCTTTGCTGTCTGCTCGTTCGGCTTTTCGACAAAACGGACGACATCGCGCGTGCCCTCGCGCTGCGGCCCCACTTCGATGTAACCGAAGCCGGTCTCCGGCCGATCCGGCTGGATACCGAAAACGACAATCCGGCCAGCTTTCGCCGCATCTACACCAGCCTCGACCGTGTTCCAGAAATCGCGGTCTGTGCTGATCTCATGGTCCGATGGCACCACAAGCACGAGTTCGTCGCCATGTTCGCGCAGGGTTATTTCCGTTGCCAGCACCACTGCCGATGCCGTATTGCGGCCCATCGGCTCAAGGATCGGCCTGCCACCGGCAAGATCCATACCGGCGAGGTCCTGATTGATCCGGCTGGCATGGCGTTCGGAGGCAAGCAGATAGACTGGAACGGCCGTGTCTCCCTCCCGCGCGCCCATGCGCTTGACCGTGCGCAGCAGCATCGAACCCTGTCCGGAAAGGTTGTGGAACTGCTTGGGGAAATCCTCGCGTGACAACGGCCACAGCCGCGAGCCGACGCCGCCGCTCATGACAAAGCTGATGATTCTGTGCTTTTCCGTCGTCATTGATAGCGGCCCTGCCCTTTCAACACGCTTGTAACTTTTCGTGTCCCAACCGATACAGGAGTTTAGGTGTCGATCACAGAGGGAAATAGGGAGTAAGCTGATTCAAAAGGCGTTTCTCAAACATAATCAAAAAGTGGATACAAACGACTTGCAGCCTCCGAAACCGGACGTTATATACGCGCGTCACTGGTCACGGAGTGTAGCGCAGCCTGGTAGCGCACGTCGTTCGGGACGACGGGGTCGGAGGTTCGAATCCTCTCACTCCGACCAGTGTTTCCAAGGGTTTTGATATCGTACCATTTCGATACCCCACAGATATCCCCACAGATTGGCCAGATATGCCCGCGCCCCTCAGTGCTATCTGGCAGGCGAATATGCTGGCGTCTTGGCATGGAGCCGAGAAGCTGAGGCTGAAAATCGGCAATTGAATTGGCGTCGGCTCCGCTAGTGGCGGAATTGGTCCAGGATTCGGGTTGGGGATAGGT
>NZ_JBBNAN010000440.1:0-2325 GCF_037994405.1 Phyllobacterium sp. | reverse complement strand
CTGTTTCAGCTTCAATCTGGTTGACCGCGCTTTTCACGGCTTCAAGGTCCGTCACATCGAAATTCGAACCATGTGCATTATACCCGCCAGCCGCCAGCTCCGCGACCGCTGTATCGACCTTGGTTTGGTCCCGGCCGTTGATGATCACAGTGGCACCGTGTGCTGCCAGGCCCTTTGCCAAGGCGAAACCAATTCCCTGGCTGGACCCGGTAACAAGGGCGATCTTTCCTTCGAGACTGAACAGCGAATTGGGCATAGTCGGCGCTCCTACCTCATTTTATTGTCAAATCCGATGCATGGAACGAGCCACACCACTTCTTATGCTTGACATAAATGTTATCGATAACATATTCAAGTGCTACCCGTCAGAATGCGTCCCATATGAGAATCTGGCGGGCAAGGAGGAAACCATGAAAGCCGTCGTCATCCATGCTGCCAAGGATTTGCGCGTCGAAGAGAGAGACCCGGGTGATCCCGGCGCGGGCCAGTTGGACATCGCCGTTGAGGCGGGTGGAATCTGTGGCTCCGACCTCCATTATTACAATCACGGTGGCTTCGGTACGATCCGTTTGCGCGAACCGATGATCCTCGGTCACGAAATCGCGGGGACGATCAGGGCATTGGGTCAGGGCGTCAGCGGGTTCGCCATCGGCGATCGCGTTGCCGTCTCGCCAAGCAGACCGTGCAACACGTGCGACTATTGTTTGAAGGGCATGCAAAACCACTGCGTCCGCATGCGATTTTACGGCAGCGCCATGCCAATGCCGCATATTCAAGGCGCCTTCCGACAAAGATTAATCGCAGAGGCTTGGCAATGCCACAAAGTGGCTGACGGCGTGTCGATCAACGAAGCGGCTTTTGCCGAGCCGTTCGCGGTGACGCTCCATGCGGTCAATCGCGCCGGTTCGCTACTTGGCAAAAGAGTGCTCGTTACCGGCTGTGGTCCTATCGGCGCGCTGACCATCCTTGCTGCCCGGGCACATGGTGCGCAGGAAATTATCGCCACCGATGTGATGGATGCGGTCCTCGTCAAAGCACGCGAAGTGGGTGCTGACCGCACGATCAATGTGGCGGAGCAGGCAGAAGGACTTGCCGCCTATTCCATCAACAAGGGCTATTTCGATGTGATGTTCGAGGCCTCCGGCAACGAACGCGCTCTGAGGGCTGGCCTGGAAACCCTTCGTCCGCGTGGTGTCCTGATGCAGCTCGGCCTTGGCGGCGACATTTCGATACCGCAAAATATGATCGTTTCGAAAGAGATCGATCTGCGCGGCTCGTTTCGCTTCCATGAAGAATTCGCGCTGGCTGTCGATCTTATCAATCGACAGGCCGTTGATGTCAAACCGTTGCTAACTGGCATCTTCAACCTTGATGAGGCGATCAAGGCTTTCGAGATAGCGGGCGACCGTAGCCGTTCAATGAAGGTGCATCTGGCTTTCAGTTGAGGCGGGCCCATGTGCAGCATTTGTTCCATGACATCCGTCCGTGATCCACTGGCGTTGGTGCACCGAGCCGAAGTTCGACGCAGTTCGATCTTTGATGCCCCTGTTATGCCTGTTTGTCCTGGCAGCGGACGGACTCCGGGCGTCCGTATGCCAGCATGCGGTTGAGAACGGCGCAACCGATGGCGACCTCTGTCTGTTGAGCCGGAAAGGATCGGGCCCGCAGGCGTCGTCCGATTGAAGCCTTGTATCGCCCGATGGCGGTTTCGATCAGCGCACGCTTGCCGTATCCAGTGGCCGCCTGCCATTGCAGCCGACCGTCTTTTGCGATCGTCGCTATGTGCTTGTCCCCCGGGTGGCCCGGCGGAACCGCTTTCCACCGCCGTCGAACGCGGTGGAATGACGACGCTCGCCGTGCTGCTATGCTGCAGGACGGCCCGATAGGTTGGCTTGCCGTCATAGGCTCCGTCGGCTGTGCCCTTGTAGGCAAGCATGTCTTCCACCATGCGAAGGCTAAGCGGGAAGCGGAAGTACAGCCACACCGCCTCGGCGATAACTTCAGCTGGAAATGACGGCGATAGAGTGGATCACGGGCCTCGGTCATCACTCAAAGTTACAAAGAAACATCGCCAACTGGTTAAGTTTACAGTGCCAGGCAGAGTGCTGATGGGCGGAGAAATACCCGCCATGTTGCAACCGAGCCTCGGATCATGAAGCGCGGGCAAAAACACCGTGAACGTGAATTGCGCCCACGCATCTACCCCGCGCATCCTTCAACCGAATTTTGGATCCAGTTTCCCAGACTGATAACGTTTCGCCATCTCCGAAACGGGTAGCGCCTGGATCGCGGATGCATTGCCGGCCGTCCCGAATTCCTCGAAGC
>NZ_JBBNAN010000439.1:0-64077 GCF_037994405.1 Phyllobacterium sp. | reverse complement strand
CTCATAAAGAGGGTGGTCTTCATCTGAGTTCCATGCGAGTTGCGGCGCGTAAACATTGTGATTGACCGCAGCTTCGACACTCGCCTCGTAACGTTCAAAGCGGATAGCGAGAAATGTGTGTTCCTCGCGGGGCGTTTTCTGGCGCTTCTTCCGGTGGGGCATCCGAACCTCCGCCACGGCCGAGACCTGCATGCGATTCGCGCATAGACGTTGGTAGTAAACTACGTAGGCGTTCGGCAGTTACCTCCAAAGGCAGATCCAAATGACAATCGGATGGGCCCGATTCGACAGTGCTTTTCGGGTCTCTTATCGGGTCCGATTGTGGTCTGAAGCGCTAACTGTTTGAATTTACTGGTACGCCCAAGGGGAATCGAACCCCTGTTTGCGCCGTGAGAGGGCGCCGTCCTGACCGCTAGACGATGGGCGCATAGCAGGTAGATAAGGCGGGTATAATCAAGCGAGCGGCAAAGCGCAATGGGGATTTGCTGCCGCCGTCTTGAATGTACTCGTCGCTTCACCTAATTGCCCGTGGCTTCCGATATCCGCGCGACAACACGTTTGGTCGCGACGTCATAGACAAGGATTTGCCGCGTGCCGTCCGCCAACCGTGTTTCAAGCGAGAGCGTATTGTCCGAAAGATTGTGCGAGAGGATTCGTGTGCCCGCATCAAGCGTGATCGACTCGCCTGTCAAAGCAGCGCCAAGAGGCTGCCCTGGGATCTCCGAACGGATTGGCGTAGCCACCTCACGCACTGGCTGGTTAATCTTGTAGACAATGGCCGCGAGCACCGCCATAAGACCAATCACCATGATGCCGATGGAAACAGCCAGAAGCCGTATCATCTTGCGGCGGACCCGCTCCATAGCCGGATCAAGGGGTTGTTCTTCCCCATCCAGGTCTGGATTGATATTGGCCATACAGGGCATCTCCGAGGTTTTGAATCAAGCCTCTGTAGCGAAGGGACGAGATCTTTGAAAGAGCTAATTACCGACAAGGAAGCTTCCGGCAAGCGGCTGGATGCCTGGCTTTCTAGCCAATTGGCCCCCGATCTGTCGCGAAATCGCGTTCAGGCGCTCATTGGGGAGGGCCAAGTGAGCGTTGACGGCAAGACCATTGTGGAAACCAAGCACAAGCTGCGCGAAGGCCTCAGCATTACGATCGCCATCCCTGAACCCGACGATGCAGCGCCCAAGGGCGAGGCGATCCCACTTGACATCCTTTACGAGGACTCGGACCTGATCGTCATAAACAAGCCTGCCGGTCTTGTCGTGCATCCTGGCAACGGCAATTGGACCGGCACGCTCGTCAATGCGCTGATCCATCATTGCGGTGACACCCTGTCAGGTATTGGAGGGGTCAAGCGCCCCGGCATCGTACATCGCCTCGACAAGGAGACCAGCGGCGTCATGGTTGTGGCCAAGAACGATCTTGCCCATCGCCACCTCAGTGCACAGTTTGCTGATCACGGACGCACCGGTGAACTGGAGCGGGCGTACCTTGCCATCGTCTGGGGCACGCCCGATCGTAAAACCGGAACAATCGATGCTCCGCTCGGCCGCTCTCATCGCGACCGCACGAAGCAGGCAGTCGTTCATGACGAGCGCGACGACGCCCGGCACGCGGTAACTCGTTTCGAAGTTCAGGAGAGATTCGGCGCCAAGGAAGACGCGACCGCTCTGGCCTCGCTCATCGAATGCGAGCTAGAGACGGGTCGAACCCACCAGATTCGCGTTCATATGGCTCATATCGGCCATCCGCTCGTTGGCGATCTGGAATACGGCAGCGCCTACAAAACCAAGGCCAACAAGCTCGACGAACCGCTGCAAAGCATTGTCAAAGGTTTCAACCGGCAGGCCTTGCATGCAAGGCTTCTTGCCTTCGAGCACCCGTCTTCCGGAGATATCCTGCGTTTCGAAGCACCCATGCCAGAAGATATGGCAGAATTGCTCGAGGCTTTTCGCAGCACCAGTTTCTAGGCGAAATAATTGCAAGGCCGAGCGGAACCAATCACGTCGTGGCTCATTCTAACAACAGACGCGTAAATCCTGACTCGATTGTTCACGTTTATGTGACACTATGTTTCCTTGCTTAATGCACCGTGTTTTTGACAAAATGATACCTATATCTTGATAGCACCAATCTGTCTGCGCCAATCTGTTGGGCAGGCAGTTGTTGCGGGCTCGCCGATAATGGGGGCCAATTCCAAAATGAGGAGGGGTGCTCCGTGGCCCAAAATCTTCCAAGTATTCTAGGCGGTGACGGTGGACTGACCCGCTATCTCGAAGAAATCCGACGCTTTCCCATGCTCGAACCGCAGGAAGAGTACATGCTTGCCAAGCGGTATCTTGAGCACGCGGATCCTAAGGCGGCACATAAGCTTGTAACCAGCCATTTGCGGCTCGTCGCCAAGATCGCGATGGGTTATCGCGGTTATGGCTTGCCGATTGGCGAAGTCATTTCTGAAGGCAATGTCGGCCTTATGCAGGCCGTCAAACGGTTTGAGCCGGAACGTGGCTTCCGTCTTGCCACCTACGCCATGTGGTGGATCAAGGCATCGATCCAGGAATATGTCCTGCGCTCGTGGAGCCTTGTGAAGATGGGAACGACTGCCAATCAGAAACGCCTGTTCTTCAACCTGCGTAAGGTGAAGAGCAAGATTCAGGCGCTTGATGATGGCGATCTCAACCCCGAGCAGGTCAAGGAAATCGCAACGCGTCTCAGTGTGTCCGAAGACGAAGTGATTTCGATGAACCGCCGCCTGTCGGGCGATGCATCGCTGAACGCCCCAATCCGTTCCTCGGATGGTGAAGCAGGCGGCGATTGGCAGGACTGGCTGGTCGATGATCACGACAGTGCTGAGGAAATGCTCATCGAGCAGGACGAACTGGAAAACCGCCGTGAAATGCTTTCCGGTGCCATGTCGTCATTGAACGACCGCGAACGCCGCATTTTCCAGGCTCGCCGCCTTGCCGACGACCCGGTGACGCTGGAAGATCTTTCGGCTGAGTTCGGAATCAGCCGTGAACGTGTTCGCCAGATCGAGGTCAGGGCATTCGAAAAGGTGCAGGACGCGGTAAAGGCTGCCGCCGTCAAGCAGCAGAAGTCACTGGTCTCGACGGGTTCTGATGTTCGCTGATACATTCCATGACCGGAAAACGAAAAGGCCGCGCGATGCGGCCTTTTTTATGCCTGCTATCCGCCCGCCTTGGCGGTCCAGGACTTGAGCACGTCGTCAAATGCCTTCTCGCCGGGCAAGCCCTTTTCAAGTGTGATCAGAGCCCGCCGCCCAGTCTTATAAGCGATCGGTATGTCAATCCAGGACTGGCGTCGCATCAGTGACATATTGGTATCAATTGCGGTCTTCGCGTCATTCATCGCGACAATGAAGAAATTGTCCGCAATTTTCGCAGGAATGGCGACAAGCGGACTACCTGGCGCCTGTTCCGTATCCTTGAACGTCATGCGCGATACATTGTCGATTGACCCGCCTGCAAATCCCTGCGGGACGGTAAAGATCATTTCAACCAGATGACTCGCGGGCAATGTCTTGTCGCCATTGCGACGGATAATCATGCGCAGATTGATACCCCGGTCCGGGATAGTAACTTCCGCACGGATAGCTGGTTCCGGCGGCAGATCATTGCCCGGCGATTCCTGCACCACAGACCAAACAACTCCGCCCGCATCCGCCGTGCCGGCGTCCTGCCCGGAACGTTCTTCATAGAAGAAGGCCTTTTGGCCAATCGGCAATGCAGCAGGTTGCTGCGCCTGGCCCGCGGCCTGCTGTTGCGCAGTTGCTGCTGGGGGTTTGGCGGGCTGATCGGGCGTTGAGGACGCCACGGATGTACCCTCACCGAGCGATGGCGTATCATTGGCTGGCCCTGGATTGATTTCCTGGCCATCGGGCAAGAGCCGTTGCGTCAGCTTAGGCTCCGGCTTCGGCTCAGCTGTTGACGGTGTAGCCGCCGGCGCTTGTACAGTTGGTTGCGCCGGTGTCTTGGCCGGCTCGTTTTTCGCAGTTTCCGTGGGTTTGGCCGGTTCCGGCTTGCTGCTCGTCAGGTTGGCGAGCCATGTCTTGACCGCACCCGCCTGCGCAGAAATCTTGTCCCTATAGGTCCACCCAGCATACCCTGCGCCCGCGATGACGAGGAGCAGAGCAAGTGCACTGAGCAGCGGTACCAGCGACCGCTTTGGCTTTGTCTGTTTCAACGGACCACGCGTATAGACGCCATAATCGCCCGTCCTGCGATCCTCTGACGTTATGCCTAGATCGTCGTCATTGGTTTCTTCCTCCGGGCCACGACCCTTCTTCCGGTCATCCGGAAAATTTGCCGGCATCTTCGAGGCCGTATCATCGGCACGAATGCTGTCATGGATGGTCTCAACCCGCTTCGTGCCGTTTGAGCTATGACTGGTCAGAAAATCCTCTAGCGCATCAGGTTGCGACCCTATTCTGGTAAAGGGTGGTGCAGCAACGGGGGTCGTCTTTGTGGGCGCCGCGGGTGACGCCGATTTCACAATTGGAGCGGGCGCCGGAGCTGGGGGAGCAACAGGAACCGGCTCCGGAACAGGGACCACGTCTTCAACGGTGGGCTTGAATTCAGACTCGATCTGATTGATCGCATCTTCCAGCGCTTTTTTCTGCCGCGTCGACACGGCCTCTGGCGCGTTTAGCGTCGCAAGCTTCTGCTCAATCGTTGCGCGAGCCTTTGCATACACACGTTGACGAAGCTCGGGCGTCGGATCCGCGAGCCCGTCAATCGTCTTCCTCAATACTGCAACGAAATCTGCCATTCACCCAAACCTATGGTTTTGTTGTGAGATTAACCTCGAGACGTGTTCGCGACTCTAATCATGAAACGGATCAGTAACAAGTATCGTATCATCGCGTTCCGGGCTGGTAGACAGTAACGCGATCGGCGCGCCGATGAGCTCCTCGATGTAACGGACATATTTGACCGCCTGTGCCGGCAGTTCGCTCCAGCTTCGCGCGCCTGCTGTCGTTCCTTCCCAGCCTTCGAGCGTCTCATAGACAGGTTTGACCCGCGCCTGCTGTCCCTGACCTGCAGGAAGGTAATCGATCACCTCCCCGTCCAATTCGTAGCTCGTGCAAACCTTGATCTGCTCAAGACCGTCAAGCACGTCAAGTTTGGTTAGCGCGATACCACTGATACCATTGTTTGCAACGGCCTGGCGCACGAGCACGGCATCAAACCAGCCGCAGCGGCGTTTGCGTCCTGTGACCGTTCCAAATTCATGACCACGCTCGCCAAGAAACTGGCCAACTTCGTTCTGCTGTTCTGTCGGGAAAGGCCCTTCGCCGACGCGGGTCGTATAGGCTTTGGTGATGCCAAGAACATAGTGCAGAGATCCGGGGCCGATACCCGAGCCAGCCGAGGCTTGTCCAGCAACCGTGTTCGACGATGTTACGAACGGGTAAGTACCATGGTCGATGTCGAGCAGCGTTCCTTGCGCACCTTCAAAAAGAATACGTTCACCGGCACGCTTCTTCTGGTCAAGCACATACCATACCCGATCCATGAACGGGAGGATGTGTGGAGCTGCTTCGTTAAGTTCTGCGAGAAGCGCTGCTCCATCCACTTCCTTGAAACCAAGACCGCGGCGAAGGGGATTGTGGTGGGCAAGCAATCGTTCAATTTTGGCCGGGAGCGTGTTCGGATCGGCAAGATCAAGGACATGGATGGCGCGGCGGCCGACCTTGTCCTCATAGGCTGGACCGATACCACGACCCGTTGTGCCGATCTTGGTCCCGGCAGCAGCCTTTTCCTCGCGCAACCTGTCAAGCTCACCATGGATCGACAGGATCAGCGTGGTATTTTCAGCAATTTTCAGCGTATCGGGTGTAATGACAACGCCCTGCGCTTCGAGCTTCTTCTTTTCGGCGATGAAAGCATGCGGATCGAATACGACGCCGTTGCCGATGATCGAGAGCTTGCCCTGACGCACCACACCCGAAGGCAGAAGCGAAAGTTTGTAGGTTGCGCCATCAACGACAAGCGTATGGCCCGCATTGTGACCGCCCTGAAAGCGAACGATGATGTCTGCCCGTTCGGAAAGCCAATCGACAATCTTTCCCTTGCCCTCATCACCCCACTGGGAACCGATCACAACAACATTTGCCATTCAAAACTCCTCGAGTCATAACCTCGTCGCGCATTTTTCCTCAAATGCGGTGCTTCTATACAGGCTGGTTCATAAAAGCGCGACAATTCTTTCGACCATCACCGAACCAATTTGCCTTTATTTGCTGAATAAACCTATTGTCGCGCCCAATCGTGAGGGTCATTTGCTTGCCAGCCGGAAAGATTGCCAATCATGAACCGCACCGCCTATATCTTTCTTCTGACAACTGCGCTTTTCTGGGGCGGCAACGCCGTCGCAGGCAAATTTGCTGTTGGGCACATCTCTCCCATGTTGCTGACGCTGCTGCGCTGGCTCGTAGCGTTCCTGCTGATTGCCGCAATCGGCACGAGCCAGGTTCGGCGTGACTGGAACGTGCTGCGCAAACATCTCAGGTTGCTGGCAGCGCTGGGAGCCTTTGGCTTTACGTTCTTCAACATGGCACTTTACAGCGCTCTCAACTACACATCCGCAATCAATGTCACGATCGAGCAGGCAGGCATTCCGATGGTCATTTTCGTCGCCAATTTGCTGCTCTTCGGCATGTCTGTTAAGACCGGGCAGATTTTGGGCTTCAGCCTTTCCATCGTTGGAGTGGCTTTGACCGCAGGCCACGGCAGCTTCGCACAACTCGCCACTTTGAAAGTGAATTTCGGCGATGCATTGATGCTTCTCGCCGTGCTTCTCTACAGCGGGTATACGGTTGCACTTCGCTTTCGTCCGGCCATCCATTGGCAAAGCCTGATGACCGTCATGACTTTCTTTGCGTTCCTGACAGCGATCCCCCTTACGATCTGGGAATGGCAAAGCGGGGCGATGAACCCACCCGATTTGACCGGAACGATGGTCGTGCTTTACACGGCAATCTTGCCGTCACTCGCTGCACAGGTGCTGTTTATCAAGGGCGTTGAGTATATCGGCGCCAATCGCGCCGGCTTGTTCATCAACGCCGTACCTATCTTCGGTACATTGCTTGCGGTTGCATTACTCGGCGAAGAGTTCCGCCTCTATCATGCTGTGGCCTTGATTCTCGTTCTCGGCGGCATCTGGATTGCCGAACTCAGCGGCCGTAAACAAGTCGCCATTAGCCAAGCTGACGCAGCATGAAACAGGCATCATCCGAATAGGTTTTCAGTTTGGGCTCAAGGTTCGGCTGTTCTATGATCTCGAATCCCTGCTTCTGCCAAAAGCCGGACGACCCGTTCACCGCAACAAGCGACAGCGTCTTAAAACCCAATTCCATTGCATGGCGAGCCAAAATCGAAACAATCCTGCCTGCAGCACCAGTACCGCGCGCCGTATCAAGCAGAGCAATATCATGGATGTAATAGGTGCCAGATTGCTGCGGCAAAGCCGCAAGCACGGTGTTCAGAGCTGGAATGTCAAAATTCTTCCATGGATGCGTGATGGCATAGCCAACAACGCTATTTTCCACTTCAAGGACATATGCCCCCTTCGCATGCAGTGCGAGACGATTGAGAAAAACAGCGTCGTCCTCGGGAAAATCCGGATGAACGTCCTTCGCAATGGCGCTGACCGAAGCGAGATCGTCTTCGCCCATCAGGCGCCAATGCGTTGGACTATGTAGGGATGTCATCATATGAAATCCCTACAATTAGACCCCTATGAGATCAAGCGACGTCAAATTCTAGCGGTTTTGCCGAAACAATCGCCCGATTGACCCGCAATTCCTCGAGAACATGGTCGGGAATGCGCTCGTCAAGATAAAGCATGGCAATCGCATTGCCGCCCGGTGCGTCGCGTCCGAGGGAGAAATTCGCGATGTTGACGTTGTTCTTGCCGCAAATGGTTCCAAGCAGGCCGATCATGCCCGGCGTATCATTATTGGTCGTGTAGAGCATATGCTGCCCGACCTCAGCGTCGAGATTGATGCCCTTGATCTGGATGAAACGCGGCTTGCCATCGGAGAAGCAAGTACCAGCAATCGAGCGTGTCAGTGAATCCGTCTTCACCGTGAGCTTGATGTAACCATCAAACACGCCGGACTTGTCGCGTCTGACCTCGGAGAGAATGATGCCGCGCTCCTTCACCATAATGGGTGCGGAGACCATGTTGACGTCGGCAACCTGCGGACGGATCAGACCAGCCAGAGTGGCGCTGACGAGGGCACGTGTGTTCATTGCCGCGGTAGAGCCGTCGAACAGTACCTCCACTTCCTGGATCGGCTCTTCCGTAACCTGACCGACGAAAGCACCGAGCACTTCGGCAAGTTTGACAAATGGCTTCAGGCGCGGTGCTTCCTCTGCCGTGATGGACGGCATGTTGATTGCGTTTGAAACTGCGCCCCTGATCAAATAGTCCGACATCTGTTCGGCGACTTGCAGGGCGACATTTTCCTGCGCCTCGCTGGTCGATGCACCCAGATGCGGAGTGCAGACGACGTTGGGAAGGTGAAACAGCTCGTTGTCGGTAGCAGGCTCGACTTCAAAGACGTCGATACCAGCTCCCGCGACCTTGCCGGATTTCAGCGCTGCCACCAGATCCTTTTCAACAATCAGGCCGCCACGTGCACAATTGATAATACGGACGCCGTCCTTCATCTTGGCAATGGCATCCGCATTGATGATGCCTCGCGTCTTGTCAGTCATTGGCGTATGCAGGCTGATGAAATCCGCCCGTGTCAGAAGCTCCTCGAGTTCCACTTTCTCGACGCCGAGTTCTTCCGCGCGGCCCTCCGATAGGAATGGGTCGAACGCGATCACGTGCATTTTCAGTCCGACACCACGCGTCGCGACGATCGAGCCAATATTGCCGCAACCGATGATGCCGAGCGTCTTGCCGGTGATTTCAACGCCCATGAAGCGGTTCTTCTCCCACTTGCCAGCGCGCGTCGAGGCATCGGCCTCAGGCAATTCGCGAGCGACAGCGAACATCAGCGCAACCGCGTGCTCGGCTGTGGTGATCGAGTTACCGAAAGGCGTATTCATCACGATGATACCGCAGCGGGACGCTGCAGGTATGTCGACATTGTCCACGCCAATGCCGGCACGTCCAATGACCTTGAGGTTTTTGGCGGCACCAATCAGCTTCTCGGTGACCTTTGTGGCAGAACGAATGGCGAGACCGTCATACTGCCCGATCACTTCAAGCAACTTGTCCTTGTCTTTGCCAAGCTCTGGCAAATAGTCGACTTCCACTCCGTGATCCTTGAAGATCTGCACGGCCGTCGGAGAAAGTTTGTCAGATACGAGTACGCGCGGTGCCATCGTGGCCTCCATCGTTGATTCTGAAATGAATATGAATGAGGGGTGGCCGCGCTGTTGCGGCCACGTTCGCCCAAAGTCAGGCGGCCTGTTTCAAGGCGGCCTTTTGCGTCTGGAAAGACCAATCGAGCCACAACGTCAACGCTTCAAGATCGGACGCTTCGACTGTCGCACCTGCCCAGATGCGTAGCCCCGAAGGTGCATCGCGGTAGGCGCCGATGTCAAAGGCAACGCCTTCCTTTTCGAGAGCAGCCACGATGTTTTTAGCGAAATCTGCCTGTGCGTTGGTGTCGAGAGCAGCGATTTCCGGATCAACGATGGTAAGGCACACAGAGGTGTTGGACCGAGTTGCCGGAACCGCAGCGAGGTTGGCAATCCAGGGAGTGCGCTCGACGAAGGCATCAAGAACGGCAAAATTCTTGTCCGCGCGTCCGACCAGCCCATCCAGACCACCGATCGATTTTGCCCAGTTCAGGGCATCGAGATAATCCTCGACGCAGAGCATCGATGGTGTGTTGATGGTCTCGCCGGCAAAAATCCCTTCAATCAGCTTGCCGCCTGAAGTCAGGCGGAAAATCTTCGGAAGGGGCCAGGCTGGCTTGTAGGTCAACAGCCGTTCAACTGCCCTTGGGCTGAGAATGAGCATGCCGTGGGCGCCTTCGCCGCCAAGCACTTTCTGCCAGGAAAATGTCACGACATCGAGCTTGTCGAAGTCCAGTCTCTGGGCGAAGGCAGCGGATGTCGCGTCGCAAATCGTCAGACCCTTGCGCGTCGCCGGGATGAAATCGCCATTCGGCACACGCACGCCCGAAGTGGTGCCGTTCCAGGTAAAAACCACATCACGATCGAAATCGACTTTGGAGAGATCCGGCAGTTCGCCATAGCCCGCTTCAAATGTGCGGGCGTCGGGAAGTTTCAGTTGCTTGATGACATCGGTCACCCAGCCGGCACCAAAGCTTTCCCAGGCAACCATGTCGACACCACGCTCGCCAAGCAGCGACCAGAGGGCCATCTCGACGGCGCCGGTATCGGAAGCCGGAACGATACCGATACGATAATCGGCCGGAACCTGCAGAATCTCGCGAGTAATATCGATCGCCTGTTTCAGCTTCGCCTTGCCAACCTTGGCACGATGCGAGCGGCCAAGCGGTGCATCGGAAAGTGCATCGAGCGACCATCCGGGACGCTTTGCACAGGGACCTGATGAAAAATTGGGATTAGCCGGGCGTTGCGCCGGCTTCAAAAGCGTCGTCATGTTTTCTCCTATCCTTACAGATAGCACGCCTCTCGTTGGGGAGAGGTGGCCCACTGCGGGAACTAGGAGAAATGTCGCTGTCAGTCAAGAAATATGTTTGGGCGCGACATGGAAATCTTACGACGACATTCGGCCAGACCGCCTGGCGAGAACGGCAGGAGCACGCTCCTGCCGTTGGAATTTATGTGTCTAATCAATTAGAACGCGTATCGGACACCGACCTTGAAGTCATGCGACGTAATGTCCTTGAACTTGAATGGTGCATTGCGTGTACCGACGCCATCGTAATTGAACGCAGTATCGGTCTTGCCATCGCCGAGATCGACATAGCTGTAGCCGAGATCGATGGTCATGCGGTCGGTCGCCTTGATGCCAACACCGGCGTGAAGGGCCCAGGCAAGTTCCCACTCCGACGCGCTGCCGGCAAACCCGCCGCCACCGGTTATGATGTTGTCGTCAGTGAAGTTCGAGATCGTATTGCGGGAGGCGCCGATACCGGCACCGACATAGGGCGTAATACCGCTGAAGGTTCCGAGGTCGGCATAGGCATTGGCCAGGAATAACCATTCAGATTTTTTGGCATGGTATTCGTTGGTGGCTTCGTCGCCGGTGCCGGGGACGCCGTCGGTGTCATAGAAATCGAGCGCGCTGAACTCGGTCTTGCCGCGATATTGCGCTGTAACATCTGCCCGGAACCAATCGTTGAATTGATAGCCGACGCCGATCTGTCCGGTGATGCCGGCATCAAAGTCGCCCTCATCATGCCAGCCATGGATGACCGGGTCGGCAAACCCGACATAATCCAGTTTGTCAAACTGTTGATTGCTCATGCCAATATCGCCACGCAGATACCATCCGCTGAAGGGCTGAACCTCGACGACGGGATCCTCCTGGATATCCGCTGAATGGGCCGGGGCTGCACCCAGACACGCGAGCGCTGCGCTCAATGCAGCATAGTTGTTGAAAGTGCTCATTTCCATTTCCCTCACAAGGCCCAAATGATTGAAGCGCAGCGACTGCCACCAAAGGTTGTAGAGACCAATATGAGGGGGAAAAGTTAAATCGCAATTAACCGTGTTTATTCACCATATCCATTAAGGTTAATGGATATGAAACAGTAAAAATCGGCGCCACAATGACAAATGGGCCCGATCGCGGGCCCATTTGCTTTATTGAAACAAGTTGATTGCTGACTATGCGGCAGATGAGATAACAGTAATGATGTCGTTGACAACGGACTCTACCAGTTTGCGGTCATCGCCTTCGGCCATGACACGGATCAGAGGCTCCGTGCCAGACGGGCGAATGACCAGCCGTCCCGAATTGCCCAGCCGATCGCGTGCTTCGTCAATCGCGCTTTTGACCTTCTTGTTCTCTAGCGGCTTGCCACCTGTGGTGCGGACGTTCTTGAGGAGCTGTGGTACCGGGTCGAACTTGCGACAGACCGCACTGACCGGCTTCCCCTGCTCCTGAACGACCGCCAGAATCTGCAGAGCGGAAACCAGGCCATCGCCGGTGGTCGAAAAATCCGAAAGCACAATATGACCCGACTGCTCGCCACCAATATTGAACCCATGCGAACGCATATGTTCGACCACATAGCGATCGCCAACTTTTGTACGGGCCAGTGTCAGGCCACGATCCACGAGAAATCGCTCAAAACCAAGATTGGACATGACCGTCGCCACGACGCCGCCCCCAACCAGACGGTCGGTTTCCTGCCAGGACTGTGCAATGACGGCCATCAGCTGATCGCCATCGATGATCGCGCCATTTTCATCGACGATCAGTACGCGGTCGGCATCGCCGTCGAGCGCAATGCCGATATCGGCCCGCACTTCGTGAACTTTCTTGATCAGACCCAACGGATGGGTGGAGCCGCAATCCTCGTTAATATTGGTACCGTTAGGCTTATCATTGATCGTGACGACCTCCGCGCCAAGCTCCCAGAGGGCCGAAGGGGCAACCTTGTATGCTGCACCATTGGCGCAATCGACAACGATCCTCAACCCAGAGAGCGAGATGTTTTTTGGCATTGTGCGCTTGGCAAACTCGATATAGCGATAAATATCGCCATCAACACGCTTTGCTCGGCCAAGCGCATCGAAACTGGACAAGCGATCAACCAGGTCCTCTTCCATCAGGCGTTCGATTTCGAGTTCGATTTCATCGGACAGTTTGAACCCATCCGGTCCGAACAGTTTGATACCATTGTCAAAATAGGGATTGTGGGAAGCCGATATCATCACACCGATGTCGGCGCGCAGCGACCTGCAAAGCATGGCGACAGCCGGCGTTGGTATCGGGCCAAGAAGAAACACATCCATACCGGTTGATGTGAACCCTGCGACAAGCGCGTTCTCAATCATATAACCGGAAAGCCGTGTATCCTTGCCAATCACCACGCGGTTGCGGTGTTCGCCGCGTTTGAAAGCGAGGCCGACAGCCATGCCAACCTTCATCGCAATATCGGGTGTCATTGGATAGGCATTTGCCTGTCCGCGAATACCATCAGTACCGAAATATTTGCGCGCCATATGGTCTATCCAAATTTTGGGCCGTCTGGGTCGAACCCGATCGCGGCCTCGTTGTGCCCGGAGTTTGGCCCTCGCTTATTGCAAAAGCTTCCCAGTTCCGCATCTCACAAATTGTGTAGCGATTATACTTACTTCCAATGCGTGAACAATTCGTACAAACGGCCGGTTTTCACCGGCCGTTTGTAGGAGATACGTACCACATTCAGGACTGTGGTTGTGGTTCAAGACCTTTGTCAGGCTCATCCCCCTTACGCGGCTTCTTCGCCGAACCCGCCTTTGGAACTGCGGACCCGCGTGATGGCGGTGTATCGTCGCCGAGATCGCGGGCAGGTTTGCCGCCCGCCATCAGAGCCTTGATTTCCTCACCGGTCAGCGTCTCGTATTCAAGCAGACCTTCCGCAATAGCGATCCATTCCTTCTTCTTCTTTGTCAGAATGGCACGGGCATGGTTATAGGCGTCGTCGATCAGCTTGCGTACTTCGGCATCGATCAACTGCGCAGTTTCTTCCGAGACGTTCTGCGTCCGGGCCACGGAGTGGCCAAGGAAAACCTCTTCCTGGTTCTCGCCATAGGCGACCTGGCCAAGCTTGTCCGAGAACCCCCAACGGGTGACCATGGCACGAGCAAGTTTGGTTGCCTGTTCGATATCGGAGGAAGCGCCGGATGTGATGTTCTCCTTGCCGAACTTCAGTTCTTCGGCAATGCGGCCGCCCATCATGATGGCAAGGCGCGAGATCATCCATTTATAGCTCATCGAGTAACGGTCCGCCTCAGGCAGCTGCATGACCATGCCGAGGGCACGGCCGCGCGGAATGATCGTTGCCTTGTGCAGGGGATCGGCGACTTCGACATTCAGGGCTACGATGGCATGGCCAGCCTCGTGATAAGCGGTCAGTTCCTTTTCGGCCTGCGTCATGGCTGTCGAGCGGCGCTCGGCACCCATCATGATCTTGTCCTTCGCATCCTCGAATTCGAGCATGGTGACGAGACGCTTGTTGCGGCGCGCAGCCATCAATGCGGCTTCGTTGACGAGGTTCATAAGATCAGCACCGGAGAACCCGGGTGTACCCCGTGCAAGAACCTTCAGATCGACATTCGGTGCCAGCGGTACGTTGCGCGCATGCACCTTCAGGATCTTTTCACGGCCTATCACGTCGGGATTTGGCACAACGACCTGACGGTCGAAACGGCCTGGGCGGAGCAGCGCAGGATCAAGCACATCAGGACGGTTCGTCGCAGCGATGAGGATAACGCCCTCATTGGCTTCAAAGCCGTCCATCTCCACCAGCAACTGGTTCAGCGTCTGCTCGCGTTCATCATTGCCGCCGCCGAGGCCAGCACCGCGATGGCGGCCGACCGCGTCGATTTCGTCGATGAAGATAATGCAGGGCGCATTTTTCTTGGCCTGTTCGAACATGTCGCGTACCCGGGACGCACCGACACCGACGAACATCTCAACGAAGTCAGAACCGGAAATGGTGAAGAACGGCACATTCGCTTCACCCGCAATCGCGCGTGCGAGCAATGTCTTACCGGTACCGGGAGGACCGACGAGCAGCACGCCGCGCGGAATACGCCCGCCGAGCCGCTGGAATTTCTGGGCGTCGCGCAGGAATTCGACGATTTCTTCGAGATCTTCCTTGGCTTCGTCGACACCGGCCACGTCCTGGAACGTCACACGGCCGTGCGCTTCGGTCAGGAGCTTCGCCTTGGACTTGCCAAAACCCATGGCGCCGCGTGAGCCGCCCTGCATCTGGCGCATGAAGAAAATCCAAACACCCAGGATGAGGATCATCGGCAACCATGAAATCAGCATACCGACCAGCGAGGTCGAGCCATCAGCTTCCGGCCGCGCAGCGATCTGCACATTCTTGCTTTCCAGACGGCCAACAAGACCGGCATCGCCAGGTGAATAGGTCTGGAAGTTCGAACCATTGTCGGAATAAGTACCCGTGATGCGGTTGCCAGCAATCGTTACTGATTTAACGCGGCCGCTATTCACGTCACTGATGAACTGCGAATACGGAACATCACTCGATGCCGAACGCGAGGTGGGGCTTTGAAAAAGATTGAACAACGCAATCAGAAGCAAGGCGATAATCGCCCACAGTGCGAAGTTCCTGTAGTTAGGATTCATATCGGGTCCCATCAATCACAACCGCAAGGACGCGGAATTTATACGTAACATAGGTTCGAAGCATGGCCTTGCCAAGGCTGGCATTCAAACAGAGGTCAATTCTTGTTAATCTGGTTTACAGGATAGGCCTGAACTTGGAAGATATCTGCAACGGATTGAGCCAGAATTTCATCATAACCTGAAAGGATATGATCGAACAGGGCAAGGTACCTGTCCACGGCAACCCCCTCAGGCAACTTCGCGTGATCAATAGCCGCCGGCATGCCAATAACGACACCGTCTGAAAGCAGAGCGGGACTGGACAAAGTCGACGCACGGTTGAAGTTCGGATATCCCCTCTCCTCCAGAAATCGCAATCCTTCTGTGCCACCTGCGGCGACGTTGAGCGGCCGGTTGCAATGATTGCAGATCCGGTAACGGCCATCCCAAATCGCTGTTTCATTTGGCGCGATCGTGAGTTCTGGCAGCGACCGCATTTCACGGTAGATCAGGACCTTGTCCCTTTTGAGCTGCACGACGCAGCGGCTGAGGGTGATACGTCCCGATGGTTGGTGTTCAAAGATATGGTGCAGGGCCTTGCGGCAATTTTCCGCAGATGGCAGAAACGACAATCCGCCGATCGTCGCAAGCAGCACGCCAATACCAAGATATTGACTGTCGGCATCCTGCGCAGCCCAGATTTCTCGTCGAAGTTCCGCACGAACGCCATCGCAAATCGCCACGCAATGTCGGAGCATCTGTGCGGTGTTGGCGTTCACGAGCCGCCTCTGCCCGACTTTCTCGTCGATTACCTTGCTAACATTCTCGCGATCATCCCCCTTTAATGCCTTGCGAACGCGGACACGCTCATATTTCGGATCATCATTGGAAGGATCATCACACCAGGCGATTGCCTTCGCCCGCAGATAATCACGCAAACTTGCCCGCGATGTTGCGAGCAAAGGGCGCACAAGCCAGATTTCCCGATCAAGCAAGGTTGCTGGCGCCATGCCTGCCAGGCCCCGATCACTCCCCTCCTCGCCGACGCGCGCCGACCGCATGACATAGGTTTCGATCTGGTCGTCAAGCGTGTGGCCCGTAAGGATGACGTCAGTACCCGCATCGCGGGCGGCCTCGCACAGGAGGGTGTAACGTACATCGCGCGCCTTGGCCGATATGCCGGTATAAGGTTTGGGCCCGCTCCAATTCAGAATGCGGTGTGAAATGCCGGCTTCCTTGCACAGCGCTGCGACATAGCGCGCTTCGCCCGCCGATTCAGGGCGAAGACCATGATCAATCGTCACAGCAATTATCTCAGGCGGCGATGGGCGTGACGCATGATATGCAATGAGAAGATATAACAGCGCCAGCGAGTCGCTGCCGCCGGACACGGCAACGATGACGGATTTCAGGCCTTTCAAATCGATCGCGTCAAAAAGGCCGGCTGGATCGAGCGCCGTCTCAACATTTGTTGGCAGCACGTTCATTCTTTACGCGCTCTTTGATCGCCGTAGAAAGATTCGAGTAGCGCGAGGTGACCGAGGCGAAAGTCGCGCAGGCAACATCATGGTCCCGCATCTTGGCAAGCGTCATCCCAAGCTTCAAGAGGTTTTCAGGGCTCTTCTTGGAATCTGGAAATTGCTTGTGATTGTCCAGGAATACGGAGGCTGCATCCTGGTAGCGTCCCTGGCTGTAAAGTGATTCACCGAGCCAATAGCGCGCATCCGGATCGGCGGGATCTTTGGGGAAACGTTCGACATGGCTGCGGAAGGCCACTTCCGCGCTCTTGTAGTCCCCAGACAGGAAGAGCTGATAGGCCTGGTTATAAAGGACCTTCGGATCGTCGGTCTGCGGCAAGGCAGCTACGGTCGTATTCTCAACTGGCTGAGCCGGATTGTCGTTCTTCGAACCACCAATTACGTTGCCATTGGCATCAAACTCGATTTGCCCAAGGTCGCGCGGCGGTTCGCCGACCTGCTGAGAAGAACCGGTCTGTGGATCAATAGCAGCGGAATCAGTGGATCCCGGCGAAATGCCGCGTGCTGATGGTGTTGAACCGGTGGAGGCATCGCCCGATGCCTCCCCAGTTGTCCGCGAGGATGGTGCCGAAGCGACCTTTCGATCGCCTTTGCCGCCAGCGTCCGACCGTTTGCCCTTTTCCAGTTCCTGGAACCGGAATTCATTGTCTTCCTGCACCTTCCGCATCTGCTCCTGCATTTGCAGAATCTGGAAGTTCAATTCCTCGATCTTGCCCGTGAGCTGCCTGATCTGCTCTTCCAGCTGACTGACACGTGGATCACCCGCCTGCGCCATCAACACAGGCGCATCGCTTGTTGCGATATGCGCCTTTGGCGCTGGCGGGAAAAAACCGCCGCCATCAAGACCCGAGGCATGACTCACGCCGGTCGCCAGAAATGGCAGCACCGTCATTGCCAGAACCATTCTCTTCAGTCGTTTGTTCATTCCTTTTACCGCCCCTGATATGGGAATTGAAACACCGCTGTGATTTGCGGCAGCCTATCTAACACGAGCAATGTGACTTCGGCCAAATTTTGTTTTGGCGTGTGTCAAAACAAAAAAAGCGGCCTGAAAGCCGCTTTTCGTTGATCAGTTTGGCCGGCTCAGCTGCCCGCGCCACCCAGCACAGTAATGGCACGACGATTCTGCGACCAGCACGATTCACTGTCGCACACAGCGACCGGACGCTCGTTGCCGTAGGAGATGGTCTTGATGCGGGCTGCTGGTACACCCTGCGAGGCGAGGTAGTTGCGGGTGGCAGCTGCCCGGCGCTGACCAAGAGCCAGATTGTATTCACGCGTGCCGCGTTCGTCGGCGTGGCCTTCGACGGTGATCGCATAGTTCGGATAACGCTTCAGCCACTGCGCCTGCTTGGTCAATGTCTGCTGCGCATCAGCGCGAATGACGGAGGAGTCGACGTCGAAGAAGATACGGTCGCCAACATTGACCGTGAAATCCTGCGTGGAGCCGGGCTTTGCGCTGCCAGCCAGACCAAGGTCTCCTGCGCTGTTGGGCATGTTCTTCTTCGAAGCGCACCCCGCAATGGCGAGAGACATGAAAAGTGCAACGACAACTGGACTGCGGGCGATCATTTCGAAGCGGCGCATAGCCTGGACTCCTTAAGAATTGAATTGTTTCGGTGAACAAGCAGTAACCATATTGAGGTTAAGGCCAGTTCAAGAAACAGGGTTAATCCACTCTTAACACCAGGATTAACGGCGAAGCGAATGACTATTCCCGCATCCTTAATGCAAACAATGCGGCGGAAAAACGACGTTCGCGGCGATGTCGGGCAACACCGCCGCCAATGAGTGCGATCATTGTTATTGTTCAAACTGGATCATTCGAGCAATGGCGACCAAGCCGGATCCGAAGCCAGATTTGGGGTCTGTATCTGGCGAAGATTGCGCCCCGTCAGATCGATCGTGACGAGATGTGGGCTGTTCGAGCCGGGCGGCTGGCGGAAGAACATCAGCACACGGCCATTCGGAGCCCAGGTCGGACCCTCGTCATGGTAGCCACTCGAAAGGATGCGCTCGCCTGATCCATCGGTCTTCATCACGCCGATCGAGAATTGTCCGCCGGACTGCTTGGTGAACGCGATCAGATCGCCGCGGGGTGACCACACGGGCGTTGAATAGGAGCCGTCACCGAAGGAGATACGCTGCGGATTCGACCCATCAGCGCCCATTTTGTAGATTTGCGGGCGTCCGCCGCGGTCCGATTCGAACACAACCTGGGTGCCATCCGGCGAATAGGAGGCGCCGGTATCAATGGCGGATGTGCTTGTCAGACGTGTGGTTGTGCGGCTGCGCAGGTCCATCGTATAGATATTGGCGCTGCCATCCTCCTGCAGGAGACTCATGATGACCTTCTGGCCGTCCGGTGAGAAGCGCGGCGCAATGGTCATACCTGGGAAATTGCCGACAAGTTCGCGCTGGCCAGTCTCAAGCTGCAAGAGATAGATCTGCGGCTTGCCACCTTCAAAGGACATATAGGTGATTTCCTGACGGCTTGGCGAGAAGCGCGGTGTCAGCACCAGATCCTTGCCATTGGTCAGGTAGCGCGTGTTGGCACCGTCCTGATCCATGATGGCGAGGCGCTTGACGCGCTTTTCCTTTGTGCCGGATTCATCGACATAGACGACACGCGTGTCGAAATAGCCTTTTTCACCAGTCAGACGCTCATAGATGGCATCGGCAATGATGTGTGCCACGCGGCGCCAGCTGTCGGGCGAGGTAAAGAATTGCTGGCCCTCAAGCTGCTGACCGGCAAATGTGTCCCAGAGGCGGAACTCAGCCTTCAGCCTGCCATCCCCCTGCTTTGTGACACGACCCGTGACCAATGCCTGAGCGTTGAGGACTTTCCAGTCCTCGAAACGCGGAGCTGCGTCCGGATTGGAGATCTTCTCGATGAAAGCGCCCTTGTCGATCGGTGCGAACAGGCCCGACCGTTCCAGATCGGCGGCGATGACACCGGAAATATTGGCGCCGAGCTGATCACCAGAAAGGAAATCGGTGATAGCGATGGGCAATGGTTCGACAGTACCTTTCGTAATATCGATTACAACTTCTGCACGCGCTGGCAAAGTCGCCACCATCGCTGTAGCGATGGTCGCAGCAAAGATTGAAAGGATAATCCGGAACATTTTCATCATGGCAAAGGGGCCCTCATCTGGCTGGCCAAATTAGTGTCAGAACATATCGCGTGGATCAAAATTCACGGTTACATTAGACCAGGTGTCATACTTGTCTTGTGGCAGGGTATAGGGTGCGCAGCGCATCACGGCACGGCGGGCGCTTTCAATTGCTGCACGCTGAACAGGAGAATTACCTGAGCCTGTTACTTCGGGCGTACCTTCAACTTCACCCGCTTGCGTCAATTTCATTTTGACCGTCACCTTCAAGCCTTCAGCATCCTCTGCCCCGGCAGGAACATTCCAGCACTTCTGAATCGCGCCCTTCAAGGCATCCATCTCACTCTGGCTAAGCGTCGATCCCCCCGTCGCCTTGGTTGCGCCAAGCGAAGCCTGATCTGATGACCGTTGCGCTCCACCCCCCGATGCTTTCTGCTTGTTGAGCAAGGCAGCAACTTCGTCGGCGATTGCATCTTTTTCCTTCGACGGGGTAGATGCCGTCTGCTTGGGCTTGGGTTTTTCTTGCATTTCCTTGCGTTCAGGCGTCTTGGCCGTCTGAGCAGGCGGCGTAGGCTTGGCTTCCGGCTTGGCTACGACATCAGGTAGTTTGAATGCTTCCTCCGCCGGCTTCTCCGCTGGGGCAGTCGGCTCGGGCGTCACTGGTGCTTCAGGTGTTGGTTGTGCTTTCGCGTCGTTGATGGCCGCGGTAATTGGATCAGGAGCCACTTCCTGCTTGGGAGTGGGTTCAGGCTTAACTTCAGTTGCGGGAACGGGAGTTGGCTTAGGCTCTGGTTTGACTTCAGGCTTCGGCTCAGGCTGCGGCTCCGGCTTGGGCACAGGCATTTCCGACGGCTTCGGCGCCTGTGCCGCTTCCACAGGCTTTGGCTTGGTCTCCGGCGTCGGTTTCGTGTCGGAGTCCGTTTCGCTATCGCCGATATTCTGTGCGTCCGGCACTGTCTGCGGTTTTTCCGTCGGCTTAGGCGCAGGCTTTTCAGCCTTCGGTGCCTTCTTGTCACCCTTCTGCAACTGACTGGTATCCGATACAATATCGATCGGCATCGATTCCGAATTTGCCATATCCATCGGCGTGGGCGCGGAAAACGACAACAGCCCCCAGCCGATTATAGCGGCATGGATAATGGCGGAGGTTGTGACACTGGCCCGCATGATCGATTAGTTAACCTCTGGCAAGCTGACGAGACCGATATTCTTGAAGCCAGAGCCGGAAATCCGGGCCATGACTTTCATGATCGTTCCGTAGTCAGCGGCCTTATCGCCCTTGACGAAAATACGTTCATCGTAGCCGGTCTTGGCGATAGCCTGGAGTTTGGGCACGATTTCCTCAACCGGGATTTCGGTTTCCTGCAGATAGATCTGTCCCTGCTGATTGATCGTGACGTAGATCGGATTGGTCTCGCTGTTGAGAGCCTTTGCCTGCGTCTCCGGCATGTCGATCGGAACACCCACGGTCATCATCGGCGCGGTGACCATGAAGATAATGAGCAACACCAGCATGACGTCGACGAGTGGCGTTACGTTGATCTCACTCATTACACCTTTGCTGGAACGTCCACGCCGGCGGCGTCCGCCTGAAGAACCGTTATTTCCTACTGACATGCCCATGGCATCAAATCCCGCTATTCAATTGTCGGTTGCTCAGGCAGTAACTCAAGTGCGCTGCAGCTTCTCATCGATTTGCCGCGAGAGTATGGCGGAGAACTCATCGGCAAAGCCTTCCATGCGTGCGGTCAGTTTGCCCGCATCGCTTGAAAGTTTGTTGTAGGCGATAACCGCCGGGATAGCGGCGACAAGGCCGATAGCCGTTGCGAGCAGAGCTTCGGCAATACCCGGCGCCACGACAGCAAGGCTGGTGGACTTCGAACCGGCAATGCCCATGAACGAGGTCATGATGCCAATGACCGTCCCGAACAGACCGATGAAGGGGCCTGCTGAACCAATGGTTGCGAGGAAGGTCAGCCGGGCAGCGAGATAGTCGCTCTCGCGCGCAAGCGCCACATCCATTGCCTTGTCGATACGCATCTGCAATGCGATCGGCGAACGGGCGCCCTTTTCGAAGGACTTCTTCCATTCACGCATCGCAGCAATGAAGATAGACCCCATGCCGGTGGTACGCTTTTCGCCGAGATTTCGGTAAAGCTCTTCAAGCGATTGTCCCGACCAGAATACCTGCTCGAAACGATCGAAGGCGCGTTTTGCGCGGCCAAAGCCGAGGACTTTGTCTATGATGATTGCCCAGGTCCAGATCGATGCGCCGAGCAGGCCCACCATGACCAGCTTGACAACAAATCCGGCCTGCCAGAATAGTCCCCACAAGGAAATGTCCGACGTCTGAACAGCAACCGCTAAATTTTCCATATCAACTATCCTCGAATCCGAAAACCCGGCATGTTGACCGGGGCGCAATCGTCTCTCATTCCAGATGAGCCACGTTTTGAAACCGGATTTTTTCCAGTAACCACACAGCGGCTTCTCACGGTTAATTTTGGTAAAACGAAGGCGTTAACGCGAAACACCTCGTTTGAATGCCATATTCATGATTTGTTATGGTTAAGGATCAGTTATGATTCAGGCACAAGAGGCACTTTAAATTGTCTGATCCTGCGATCCCGGCCTGAAGAGCTTGATCCATTCGGCGGGAAATCTTCGCGGGCGACCCGCGCTATTGATCATGGCCGCCTCGACGACAGCCGAGATCAAGAGCTCGTCCCCGCGTTTGATGGCCTGAGCCATTTTCACCCGTGCCCCGGATATTTCCGCGGTTCTTGTTTCAACCGTCAATATGTCGTCGATACGTGCCGCGGATTTGAAATCGATCTCCATACGCCGCACGACCCAGACGGTGCTTTCGCCGAGCTTGCCGTCAGCAAGTTCCGAATGATGCACGCCGAGCAACCGCAAATAGTCCGTGCGCCCCCGCTCCAGAAATTCCAGATAACGTGCGTGATAGACAATGCCGGAAAAATCGGTATCGGCATAATAGACCCGGGCCAGCAGTCGGTGTCCGGCGTTGGTCAATTCGCCAGCAAGTCCAGCCGCAATTGATGATTGAGAATTGTTTTCGATCATGGTTCTTCTCTTTTGCAGGCCTGGCGGGCATTTTGTCCAGACCCAAGACAGCAAGGACGCCAAAGAATTGATTCTGCCATTGCTCCGCGTCCTTGTTTGCCTCAGCTGTATGGTTGCCGGTGCATCGCCTGCTTCGGCCACGGCCTTTACGATGGAACATGGCCTAAATCTCGATCTATGGACCACGTGGCCTGGGCCGGAAAAATGGACGACGAAGTGGTCCTCGCCAATTTCGCCGAATGGCGGCGGGGCGCCAGCGCAGACAATCTGCTGGAAATAAGAAGTGCCGGTTTCGACTTCGTCCGCATGCCGATCGATCCGGCGATCTTTCTCGAGGACGCGCCCGATAGCCGTGTCACTACACTGATCGCCGAGACGCTAAAGGCCGTCGATACGCTACACAAGGCCGGGCTCAAAGTGATCATCGACTTTCATTCGATCCCGAGCGATACGCGTAAAGTCGGCACCAATCAGATTCTGGCTGACGAAATACTCTTCACGAGATACCTGCAGACAGTGGCACGCTTGGGCAGGGCCTTGTCCGGCACTGACCCCGCCACCACAGCTTTTGAGCCGTTTAATGAACCAACGGTCGATTGCGACCCGACCCTTTTTTCGAAATGGCCTTCCATGCTGGAGAAATTGCATGCGAGGGCACGCAAGGCTGTCCCAAATCACACTTTGATCCTGTCGGGCGGCTGCTGGTCGAGCGCCTATGGGCTGGAGAAGATCGATCCGGACGCTATCGTGGATGACAATGTCATCTGGACCTTCCACTCCTACGAGCCCTACTTCCTGACCCATCGGCGCGCAGACTGGACGGGCGACGCCATGAGTTATGTGGAGGGCCTGCCCTATCCACCGGATCTTCTGGGGAGGAAGGCATTCGATGATTGCCTTGCAACCATACGCCAGACAATCGAGAGCAAGGCCCCAGAAGAGCGGCGCGAGGAATTATTGACCGGCCTCAACGAGATGGCTCTTGGCGTCACGACCTACGGCAAGGTTCGCGAAGCACTGAATGAACCCTTCGACAAGGCGGAAGCCTGGGGCAAGAAATATGGTATCGCGCCAGAGCGTATATTGCTCGGCGAATTCGGAATGATCCGTCAGGAATATCGGAAGGAATTCCGCAAGCCATCAGCCTGGCGCGCTGCCTATCTGAGCGACATGACTACCGGCTTTCGCTGGTCAGTGTGGTCGTGGGGCGGCGCCTTCGGTATCACCCTTGATGACAAAAAGCGCGTCCTTGACCCGGTTCTTCTCAGGGGTCTGGGGTTGAAACCCCAGTAAACTTCAATCGTCTTCCTGAAACAGGTTGATCTGCTGCTGGATAATCTCAGCTGGGGCCGTTAAGCCGAGATGTTTCCATGCATTGGCCGTCAGGACGCGTCCGCGCGGCGTGCGCTGGATGAAACCTTGCTGGATCAGATAGGGTTCGATAATATCTTCGATGGCATCGCGCGGCTCCGAAAGGCCTGCCGCGATTGTCTCGATGCCGACCGGGCCTCCACCAAAATTATGCGCAATCATTGCAAGATAACGCCGGTCGAGTTGGTCGAGGCCCAGCGAATCCACCTCAAGCCGCAACAGCGCAGCATCAGCGGTCTCGCGATCGATCTTGTCCTTGCCGTCGACGATGGCAAAATCCCGTACCCGGCGCAGAAGCCGCCCGGCAATGCGCGGAGTGCCGCGTGCACGGCGGGCAACTTCCAGTGCTCCGTCATCGGTCATGCCAATGCCCATGATCCGCGCACCACGCCTAACAATGTGTTCGAGCTCTTCGACCGTATAGAAATTGAGTCGAATGGGAATGCCAAAGCGGTCACGCAGCGGTGTGGTCAGCAGCCCGAGCCGTGTGGTGGCGGCAACGAGCGTAAACTTGGCGAGATCGATCTTCACCGAGCGTGCCGCTGGGCCCTCGCCGATGATCAGGTCGAGTTGATAATCCTCCATCGCCGGATAGAGAATTTCTTCAACCGCCGGGTTGAGCCGGTGAATCTCGTCGATGAAAAGCACATCGTTCTCTTCGAGATTGGTCAGAAGCGCCGCGAGATCCCCCGCCTTGGCGATCACAGGTCCGGAGGTCGATCGGAAATTGACGCCGAGTTCCTTGGCCATGATCTGAGCCAAGGTCGTCTTGCCAAGACCCGGCGGCCCAACAAACAGCACATGATCGAGTGCCTCGCCCCGCGACTTGGCTGCTTCGATAAAGACTTTCAGATTGGCACGTGCCGCCGCCTGACCAACAAAATCGGCAAGGGTTTGCGGTCGCAGCGTAGTATCGAGGTCCTCTCCACGCTTGTCAGGTGTAATCAGGCGGCTTGCATCACTCATGCGCCTCTCCTCGCACAACCCGCGTTTTCAAACAACCGCATTAGCGTGCCAATTCCTTCAGACCTAGCCGGATTAGCTTGGTGGTATCCGCGCCCTCGCCCGCATCTTTCAGCGCAGCGGCCACTGCATTGGCAGCCTGATCGCGCGAATAACCGAGATTGGTGAGCGCCGACACAGCATCGGTGATCGGGCCGGAAGCAACGCCCTCGCCCAGTTCCTGCTTGAGCCCGATCGTGCCTGTCGCCTCGCCTGCAAAGGCAGGGGCTTTGTTTTTGAGTTCCGTAACGATGCGCTCGGCCACACGCTTACCGACCCCCGGTGCGCGGCTTACCATGGCGATATCGCGCAATGCGATGGCATTGGCGAGATCAGACGGAGGCAGCGTACCCAGCACGCTCAACGCCACCTTGGCGCCAATGCCCTGAACGCTTTGCAAAAGGCGGAACCATTCACGTTCCAGCGCAGTGCCGAAACCGAATAGCCGGATCAGATCCTCACGCACGTAGGTCTCGATGAGCAATACTATGGCTTCACCGGGTCCAGGCATATTGGACAGTGTCCGTGCCGAACAATAAACGACATAGCCGACGCCATGCACATCGACGATCACGTGATCCTCGCCGATTTCGTCCACCGTGCCCTTGAGTTTTCCGATCATGAGAGGCCTCTAGAGTGCCGCAAGTTTCTGTTCAATAGCAATGCGTCCGATTGCGCTTTGCCTATGGTGCGCGTGGCAGATGGCAACAGCCAGCGCATCGGCCGCATCGTCGGTATCAAACGTCGCCTTTGGCATCAGCACCTTTACCATCATGTGGATCTGCTGTTTCTCGCCATGTCCGACACCAATCACCGCCTTCTTCACTGCATTTGGTGCATATTCCGCCACGTGCAATCCGGCCAGAGCAGGCACCAACAAGGCTATCCCACGCGCCTGGCCGAGTTTCAGTGTTGCAGTTGCGTCCTTGTTGACGAAAGTGTGCTCAACTGCCGACTCGTGCGGCATCAATTCATGAATCACCCCTGCAAGGCCGTCGTGCAATTGGCAAAGGCGGGAGGCGAGGTCGAGCTTGGCATCTGAAAGGATCGTACCGGCCGCAACAAAGCGCAGCGAATTGCCTAGCGTCTCGATGATGCCCCATCCGGTCCGCCTGAGCCCGGGATCAATACCGATGATTCGAATCGCTTCTTTCATGCCGAGACCTTATCCACGTGTCGCGCATGTTGACAGCAGAAAGGTGAACAAAAGAGAAACAAATCTGTGCGCTATATCCGCGTTTTACAGAAGAATGATATCAGCGGTGGCTGAACGCAGTCGCCAGCAACGTAATTTGATCAGAAACCGGATTGGCGGAGAGTATTCGTCTCTGCTCGGCTTGCGCCCCATCATTGTAGATTTCATCGTCCATCTGACGGACGCGGGCCTGCAGGCGCAAGGAACGATGCACGATATCGCAATAGGAGAGCGGGATTTCTTCCCAGCCAGCGACCGTTTCAGGCGCCGAATCGGTATCCAGTCTAACCTTCGCTTTTTCCGAAAGAACCTGTTCCAGCGTCATCTCGCCGCTACGCGACGCCCGTTGCAAAAGCAGCCAGGATGCCACCTGCATCAGACGTGTCGTCAGCCGCATGGATTCGGCAGCGTAAAGTGTTGCGGCTGTGCGAGATAGCCGCCTGGCCGCCTCGCGACCCTCGCCATCGAGGTAGGAGGCTGCTTCTTCCACAAGGCTCATGCCTTCATCGTAGAGATGATTAAAGCCCTCCGAGCGGACCATGCGCTCTGCGAGCCGTATCGTGTTGTCCACATGGAATTCCTGTTCAGCCATTATATGCCCTACCTAAAATGCGCTGCCATAATCCGCAATTTTGCCAAAGCAGTGCCCCCTTACTGGAACAGCAAGCAAGGCACCTCAATAGTCGGTGGGCAGTATTCCCCAGCAACCTGCCTGCATCCTCACAGGAGCGCAAGTTTATCCTTAATAAAGGGTTAACGGCAGGGTGGGAGGAAAGATATGAACACAAAAAAAGAGCCGCAAACGTGGCGGCTCTCAGGAGTCTAACAGGGAGGCGTCAAACAAAGTGGCCAAACCACTTGGTAAGAATCCAGAAAACTGGATGATCAATTTATAGATTGTAGTGCTTAACGAATGGTTAACGCCGACCATCAAGTTGGAGGCACCCTTCATTCCTTCGCCAGCGGGTGCTTGGGCCAGTCCACCGTATGATCGGCCTGGACCGGACGGTCGAGATAGGTGGAGAGCACGACATAGCTGCGAGAGGCCGTGACACCGGGGATCACGTAGAGCTGCGAAAGTAGATGCTCCAGCGCCTGCGGGCCCTGCGTGCGCACCTTCAATATCATTCCGGTGTCGCCGGCCACTGAGTGCATTTCCTCGACCTCGGGAAATTCCCGCATACGCATGAGCCGCTCGCTTTTGCCCCAGCCGGTCGTATCCACGTGTACGAATGCAAGGAGCGGTTTGCCTACCGATTCGCCATCGAGCCGTGCGGCGACGGATTCAATCACCCGGGCACTGCGCAGGCGCTTGACCCGCTCGAAAACAGCCGGCGCCGAAAGCCCCACCCTCTCGCCGATCCTCGTATAGCTGAGACCTGCATCCTCGACGAGCGCTCCTAATATTTTTCGGTCGAAACCATCCAATACAGCACTGGCTGTCCGCTTGCCCCGAATACCGTTCGTTCCTTCTTTCCCCATGCGTTTTTCCCTTGCTGCAAAATTTCATTCGGCAATATCACTTTAATCCAGAAGGAAATTTTGTGAACAGCGAGGAACGTTGATGAAACGTATCATACACAACCCGACCCAACGAATTTACCCGGCAACGCCCGATTATGTTCATGCGCTGGAAATCAATGGGCCTCAGCGGATCGTCTATCTCAGCGGCACAATGGGCCTCGACGCATCCGGAACGGCGGGCAGCGATCTCACCGAACAACTGGAGCTTGTGTGGTCGAATATACGTGCGATCCTCGCCTCCGCTGGAATGACGGTTGCCAACATTGTCAGGGTTACGAGCTATTTGCGCGACGCGGCCTTTGCGACTGAGAACCAGAATGCCCGTGTTGCAGCACTCCAGGGCAATATCGTTCCGACAACAGCAATCGTGGTTCAGACCCTTTCTGCCGACTGGCTCATCGAGCTCGAGATTATTGCTGCAGCATAACCCGAGTCAGGCCTACTCGCGGGAAAGCAGCTTGGCACGTTTGCGCAGTTCGAACTTCTGGATCTTCCCCGTTGATGTCTTCGGAATGGCCTCAAACAGCACGTGCCGGGGGCATTTGAACCGCGCCAGCAGCGTTCTGCAATGGGCAATAAGTTCTTCTTCGCTGGCTTGATGCCCCGGCTTCAGTTCGACGAAGGCGAGCGGTGTTTCGCCCCATTTGTCATCCGGCCGCGCCACCACGGCACAGGCACTGACAGCAGGGAACTTGTAGAGCGCATCCTCGACCTCAATCGAGGAAATATTCTCGCCGCCGGAAATGATGATGTCCTTCGACCGGTCCTTGAGCTGGATATAACCGTCGGCATGCATGACACCAAGGTCACCGGAGTGGAACCACCCGCCTGCAAACGCCTCGTCGCTGGCTTGTCGGTTCTTGAGGTATCCCTTCATGACGATATTGCCACGGAACATTACCTCGCCGACTGTCTCGCCATCGGCCGGCACGGGACGCATGGTCTCTGGGTCGAGGACGGCAAGATCTTCCAATGCTGCATAGCGTACGCCCTGGCGCGCCTTTTTCGCCGTGCGCGGTGATGTCTCAAGCGCGTCCCATTCGTCCTGCCACTCATTGACGACTGCAGGACCGTAGGTTTCCGTGAGGCCGTAGAGATGAGTAACGGCAAACCCCGCATCCGCCATGCCAGCCAGAATCGATTCTGGAGGTGGCGCGGCAGCAGTGTTGAATGTTACCTTCTGCGGAAATGCACGCTTGTCGCTTTCCACGGCATTGATCAGCGTCGACATGACAATGGGCGCACCGCAAAGATGCGTGACGCCATGATCGGCGATCGCATCATACATCTGCTTGGCTCGCACCCAGCGCAGACAGACATGTGTGCCGAATTGCAGTGCCAGCGTCCAGGGAAAGCACCAGCCATTGCAATGAAACATCGGCAGCGTCCACAAATAGACCGGATAGCGCCCCATGCCAGATGCAATAATGTTGCCATAGCCCATCAGCGCCGCGCCGCGATGATGATAGACAACACCTTTCGGATTGCCGGTCGTGCCGGACGTATAATTGAGCGTAATGGCATCCCATTCATCATCGGGCATCGACCATACATGATCCGGGTCACCAGACTCCACAAAGGCATCATAGTCAGTACCGCCAATCGGCTTGCCCTGCGGATAGGGTGCATCGGCCGGATATTGGCTATCGACAAAATCGATGACCTTGGGCTTGACCTTGGCAAGGTTCAGCGCCTCGCGAAAAACGGCAGAAAACTCCGTATCGACAATCGCAAGCTTGGTTTCCGCATGATCAAGCTGAAATGCAATGACTGCTGCGTCGAGACGTGTGTTCAGCGAGTGCAGAACAGCCTTCGCCATCGGCACGCCGAAATGTGCTTCGAGCATAGGAGGGGTATTGGAAAGCATGACACTGACTGTATCACTTTTGCCTATTCCCTGTCTGGAGAGCGCGGATGCCAACTGCCGTGTACGTCGGTAGAATGTCCCGTAATCATAACGCTGCACCCCATGGACGATCGCGGTACGGGTGGGATAAACGCGCGCGGCCCGCTCAAGATAGGAGAGCGGCGTCAGCGGCTGATGATTTGCCGGATTGCGCTCTAGATCATGATCGAAAAGTCCGCCCATACACGCCTCCCAACGCGCTAGTGAGCGAAGCTTAAACCCGGCAGGCAAAGAGAGGCTACCGGTTTTTTCTAACACGCAAAATAAACCCGCTCCGCGATGTCTCGGAGCGGGTCGATCTGGAATGGCCCGCGAGCGGTCAGGACATGATAGCTCTGGTCACAGGCTTCATGCTCGTTCCGACGGACTTACCGGTAACAACAGGCGCGGGCTTGGCCGCCTTCGAGACAGCGCGTCCACCCCACCCAATACGCGGCAGCCATTCGAGGTAATAGGCCAAAGCAAACTGCGCCATGATTCCACTGGCTACGAGCAATGTGTCGTCCAGCAATCCACCAGGGTCCATGGCCTTGACGACCTGCGCCACCATGGCAAGGATCGTCCCAGCAACGAACACAGGCAACGAATGCTTGCCCAAAATGGCCAGCGGATGATCGGGGGCAGTGCGTGCAAGATTGGAAATCGACGGGACCGACACGATCACATAAGCCAGCGCGAGAACGTGGGCAAGACGGGTCAGAGACAGGAATGTCTTGTCGAAACCGGTGACGACCGTTGGCAGGCCCAGCGAAGTATCGATACCCCACAGCGGCCAGCGCACCCAGACCAGCGCAATCAGAATATAGGCCACAGAAAGGCCGAAGAGATATTTGTTGAAGGCGATGGTGCCGCCGCGGCGCACGTGCATGACGCCGGCTATGCCGATTGCGAAAAGGAACTGCCACGACAGCGGATTGAGAAACCAGACACCGTCTGTCGGATAGTTCGGTGGCGCGATCTGATATACACCGGAAACGAGCCATAGAGTACCCGACAGGCCCAACATGGCCGAAATGCTGATGTTTGCAATCATCAGAAACAGCGGCAGCATCAGCAAAAGCACGCCATACATCGAGAGGATATTGTTGTAGCCAAGCTGGTGACCCATTGTTGCAAGACCTATGAGGGCCTTCGCCGGTTGGTCCATCAGCGGGCCAATGTTGATGAAGGACATGAATTCCGGACGCTTCAGATAGATGCCGGCGGCGCAGAAAATCGCCAGTGTGGCGATGGTTGTCAGAATGTGTGTGCTATAAAGCGTTGCTGCCCGGCGCCAGGCCTTAAGCGTTATCAGAAAGCGGTTTCCTGCTTCAAATTTGGAGCCGTAGGCTAGCCCGACAGCAATGCCGGAAATCAGCACAAAGGCCTCCGCAGAATCGGAGAAGCCGAAATTCTTGTGGGTCAAATTCTCGTAAACCGTGCCAGGAACGTGATTGATGAAGATCGTCAGGAGCGCCAAGGCCCGGAAAACATCGATACGGGTATCCCGCTGTTTGAGCTGAGTCTGTGTCATAGCGTTCACCAATATCCTGTCATGCGAATTTCAGTTTCGCTTCCGGCCTCGATGGGAAACGACTCATGTTGCGGTTGCGATTGGTAATGTTGGCATAGGGCAAAAGTTGCGTTTCGCCTGATCAACTTTCGTTGAAAATTATAACAGGCTAACGATCCCGTCATAGGTCAGCTTCAATCCCATCAGCAGGATCATGGCGTACATGAAGGGATAGAAAACCTCCGGACGCATGCGTTTTACGATCCAGGCGCCGGCAAATGTAGCGAGCGGAGCAAGGGGTACGAGAACGGCTGATGCTTTCAGATTTGCCGTGTCGAATTGACCAAGAGCAAAATAAGGGATGACCTTCACCGCATTGATGATTGCAAAGAAAATGACGCTGGTTCCGTTATAGATCTTGGGGTCCTGCCGCAGCGGCAAGGTATAGACTTGATAGGGCGGACCGCCCGCATGAGCGACGAAACTTGTGAACCCGGCAATGGTCGACCAAAACGTGGCGGTAGCCGGGTTATGCGGTCGTGCAATTGCACGCTTGGCAGCACTCACAAAAATATAGCGCGCAAAAAATATGATCGCGATGATGCCAACGATCAGCTTCACCATGTCGTCGGTGACAACCGAGGCGGTGAGCCATCCGATGCCGACACCCAGCAACCCTCCGGGAAGCATCAGCTTCAGCGTCTTGGAATCGCGATATCCGCGCCACGACCATAGACTGGCGACATCCATGATGATCAGTATCGGCAGCATGATCGCCGCGGCCTGGACCGGCGGCATGACCAGCGCCATCAATGGTACACCGACCTGGCCCATGGCACCGCCAAGGCCACCCTTGGAAAGCCCGATCAGAATCGTGGCCGGAACGGCGGCGGCATAGAACCATGGGTTCATCAAGAGATCAGACATGGCAGGAAAATCCGGCAGGAGGGTAACCCTTCTTTAGTCCTGCTTGTCAGGAATGAAAAATGCTTTTTTTGGAAATATGCCCTGATTTGATCCATAAGGCATTGAATATACAAGGAGGAGTATTGACCCATTGCAGGAGAGGACTATTCAAAACATTCATCATCCTCTATGCCCGAATTTCATCACGTTTGCCCATTCTATAGGGCCCGTCCAATCTTAGAACGATTTAAGGTCGCAGCTATGAACACCGAACCACCGCCCCAACGCTGCCGCATCGTTCTGATCGCCCCCCAAACCGCGAGCGCCAATGAACTTGTCGAGAGGCTTCGCAACGCGCTGTCCGGCGGTGATGTCGCCTCAGTGTTATTGCCCGCATACGACGCGGACGAAACGCTATTCCAGACGATTGCCGAAGCAGCGGTCCCGGTCATCCAGAATGCGGGCGCTGCCGCAATCATTGTCGGTAATACCCAGATCGCTGGACGCGTCAAGGCAGACGGCCTGCATATAGAAGGCTCGGCTGCTGATATTGCGGCCAGCGTCGAGCGGTTTTCACCAAAGCTGATTGTTGGTACGGGCAACATCAAGAACCGGCACTCGGCACTCGAAATCGGCGAAGCGCAGCCGGACTATGTGCTGTTCGGCAAGATCGGCGCCGACAGCAAGCCGGATGCCCATCCGCGCAATGTTGAACTTGCCGACTGGTGGGCCTCCATGGTCGAAATCCCCTGCATCGTCCAGGCCGGCAACAGTCTTGAAAGCATCCCGGACGCTGCATTGACAGGTGCGGAATTCATTGCGCTGAGTGCTGCCATATTTGATGGAAACGATCCGGCTGCTGCGGTCAAGGAGGCCAACAGGCTACTCGACCAACATGCACCGAGATTCGAGGAATAGACGTTCATGGCAGCAAGCCCCGGAAAACTTCTATCCATTGTTGCAGCAATGCTGGCAGCCTCCCCGGTTCTGACGTTGGCGGCTTTCGCCCAGACGGCGGAAAAACCGACGGTCGTCGAGCCGGCAAAGCCGGCGGTTGCGCCGCCTGCGTCATCAGCGCCTGCTCCCGAAAATCGCGCTTCTCCTGAAACCACCCCAAAACAGGACAAGCCGAAATCACCCGGTGATCCCGAGCTGGAAAAGGTTAATCCGACACGGTTTGGCAAGGCGCCGCCCGACGAAGCTTTCGGCGCCTATCAGCGTGGCCTATACAAGACTGCATACAATCTGGCGTTACCACGCGCCGAAGCAGGGGATGGCGCAGCACAGGTGCTGCTTGCCGAAATGCTGGCACGCGGCCTTGGTATTCCGGTCAATATGGCAGAATCGGCCAAGTGGTATGACAAGGCCGCCGAGCAGGGCGTACCTGAGGCACAATTCCGCTATGCGGCAATTCTGCTGCAAGGCAAATATGCCCCAAAGGATGTCAGGAAGGCCAAGGACCTGACGAAGTCGGCGGCCGATGCCGGAAACGCCGCAGCACAATTCAACTACGGACAAATCCTTATACAGGAGCGACCAGGCGCCGCCGGTCTTGAAAACGCCTATCCCTGGTTTCAAAAGGCAGCCGATCAGGGTCTGCCGGACGGTGAATACGCGGTAAGCCAAGTGCTCGCAAATGGCACGTCCACGATCCCCCGCGATTTGGCAAAAGCTCGCCTCTATCTCATCAAGGCTGCCATCAAGGGCCACGATACAGCCCAGCTTGATCTCGGCAGTTGGCTTGTCGCCGGGCTCGGAGGACCGCATGAATACAAGGCGGGGTTTGGATGGATGTTAAGGGCAGCGACAGGCGGCAATGTGGCAGCGCAGGCGCGTCTCGCCAAGCTCTACCGTGATGGCATTGGCGTGGAGGGCGATTTCATCAAGGCCGCCGCCTGGTACATCGTTGCCAAGCGTGCCGGCTTGAATGACCCGGACCTTGATTCCTTTATGGATGGTCTCGATGACGACCAGAAGCAGGCCGCCATTACCGAGGCGAACAAACTGCAATAACGCTGTGTGCAATTTGTTGCGTTGACGGATCATGCGCGCCGGACGTAGCTTCTGATCAAGACTTGAACGGCTTGATGAAGATGGGAATTCGAAATGCCGCTGATGAATCGTGCTCATGAAATGCAACAACACGTCGCCGAATGGCGCCGGCATCTGCATGAAAATCCAGAAATTCTCTACGACGTGCACGAAACATCGCGCTTTGCCGCCGAGAAGCTGCGGGAGTTCGGCTGCGATGCTATTGAGACCGGCATTGGTCAAACTGGCGTCGTTGGCCTCATTCGCGGTCGCCATGGCGATGGCCCGGTAATCGGTTTCCGCGCAGATATGGACGCCCTGCCTATCACCGAAGCCAGCGGCAAGCCATGGGCCTCGAAAATAACCGGCAAAATGCACGCATGCGGTCACGATGGCCATACGGCCATGCTGCTCGGCGCAGCACAATACCTTGCCGAAACGCGTAATTTCAAAGGCACGATCGCAGTCATCTTCCAGCCAGCCGAAGAAGGGGGCGCTGGCGCTCGTGCAATGATTGACGATGGCTTGATGGACCGCTTTGCCATCCGCGAAGTCTATGGCATGCACAATGCACCGGGTCTTCCCGTTGGCCAGTTCGCCACCCGCAAGGGTTCGATCATGGCGGCGACCAACGAATTCGAGATAACAGTGACCGGGCGCAGTGGGCACGCCGCCAAGCCACACACCACGATAGACCCTGTGGTGATTTCGGCACACATTATTCTTGCCCTGCAATCGATCGTTTCGCGCGAGACCGACCCGCTTAAGGCACTCGTCGTGTCCGTGACGCAGCTTAATGGCGGTGACGCATCCAATGTCATTCCCGATGTCATCAAGTTGAGCGGCACGGTGCGCACCCTTGTGCCGGAAATTCGCGAGTTTGCACAGAAACGGGTGACGGAAATCGCAGAGTCCACCGCCGCCGTATTTGGCGGCAAGGCGGAAGTTGTTTACCACCAAGGGTATCCAGTCACATTCAATCATGACCGGGAAACGGATTTTGCCGTCAGTATTGCTCAAACAATCGTTGGTGACGCTGCCGTCAATACGAGTATGCCGCCGGTTATGGGTGCGGAGGACTTTTCCTATATGCTGGAAAGCCGTCCCGGCGCTTTTGTGTTTCTTGGCAATGGCGATACGCCGGGACTCCACAATTCAGCCTATGATTTCAATGACGACGCCATTCCCTATGGTATCAGCTACTGGGTTTCGTTGGCGGAGACTGCACTAGCCGCCTGACGTCACTATCCACCTGCAATACAGAGAGCATGGAGCTGGATTCCGTGCTTTCGCTTGCCTAATGCGCAAATTTGTGGTCTTGGAGGCGCCAATATTGGCCCCACGATGAAGTTCGGCGCCAATTCCAACATCAATCCGGATAGAAAAATGAAAATCAACGGTAATGAAATCCGTCCAGGCAATGTAATCGAGCATGATGGCAGCCTCTGGGTCGCGGTCAAGACCAACGCCGTAAAGCCTGGCAAGGGTGGCGCGTACAATCAGGTCGAGCTCAAAAACCTTCTCAACGGCACCAAGCTCAATGAGCGCTTCCGCGCCGCCGAGACCGTCGAAAAGGTTCGCCTCGAGCAGAAGGATTTCTCCTTCCTCTACGAACAGGGCGACGCACTGATTTTCATGGATACCGACAGCTACGAACAGCTCGAATTGCAGAAGGATTTCGTCGGCGATCGCGCTGCCTTCCTCCAGGACGGCATGATGGTCACTGTTGAACTTTATGATGAGCGGCCAATCGGCATTTCCCTTCCCGATCAGGTCACGCTGGCAATCACCGAGGCAGATCCTGTCGTTAAGGGTCAGACCGCAGCATCGTCTTATAAGCCGGCTGTGCTTGAGAACGGTATCCGTGTTCTCGTTCCCCCGTTTATCTCGTCGGGCGAGCGCATTGTCGTCGATACCAACGAACTAACTTATATTCGCCGCGCTGACTGAGCCGGTTCAAGGGGGCTGGTTTCCTCAGCGCCCTCACTTTTGATCTGACGGAGAAATATCCAAAATGGCGCGTTCAGCGATTCTCAATGTAATGGTGCAGGCTGCCATGAAGGCGGGACGCTCCTTGGCGCGCGATTTTGGCGAAGTACAGAATCTCCAGGTTTCGCTCAAGGGTCCAGGCGATTACGTCAGCCAGGCCGACAAGAAGGCCGAAGAGATTATCTATGCAGAATTACGTCGCGCCCGTCCCGACTACAGTTTCCTGATGGAAGAATCGGGGGCGGTTGAAGGCAGTGACAGTCAGCACCGCTGGCTGGTCGATCCGCTCGATGGCACCACCAATTTCCTGCATGGTATTCCGATGTTTGCAGTGTCCATTGCACTCGAACGTCAAGGGCAAATTGTTGCCGGTGTGATTTTCAATCCTGCCATGGACGAGCTCTACACCGCTGAACGCGGCGGTGGTGCGTTCCTCAATGACCGCCGCCTTCGCGTTGCCGGTCGTGCCAAGCTGGTAGATGCCGTCATTGGCACAGGCGTTCCGCATCTCGGTCGCGGCCACCACGGAAACTATCTCGTCGAACTTCGCAATGTTATGGGCGAGGTATCGGGCGTGCGCCGCATGGGCGCGGCCGCTCTCGACCTTGCCTATGTGGCGGCTGGCCGCCTGGACGGCTTCTGGGAAAGCGGTCTTTCACCTTGGGATATCGGCGCCGGAATCATTATGGTCCGCGAGGCGGGCGGATTTGTTACGGATTTCGACGGCGGACAAGATGTTGTCGAAAGCAAATCCATCGTCGCCGGCAACGAAGCCATCCAGCGCGCACTTCTGAAAACGCTCAAGAAGCCAATCTGAGCTCTCTGCTATGTGGTGCAAACGCGGTTGAATTTGATCCGATAAGAACAAATTCAACCGTTGCCCCATTGCACTTCCATTTTCACCACGATTTCGGTTAGGGTCGCACAAATCGATTTGGTCGACGCGGAGACGATGCAATGGCTGATTTCAGTTCGACCCGACAGGGTATGGACGGTGACGAATATGATCCCTACCGGCTATCCAGCCCGCGGTTTGTTCTATTATCGATGGCGATCTTTCTGGCGATCGTTGCATTTCTTGCCGCCATCCTCTTTCGGCAGATCTCGGTCTTCTTTGTCACCAATCCCGGCCTCAACAGCCTGATTATCGGCGTTCTTGTCGTTGGTATCCTTCTTGGCTTTGGTCAGGTCATCCGCCTCTTTCCGGAGGTGCGCTGGGTCAACTCCTTCCGTCAGGGCAACAATGATCCTAATGCCAAGCCCGTGATGTTAGCGCCTATGCGTGCCCTGATCGGACGACGCCAATCCATGGCTCTCTCGACAAGCGCGATGCGCTCGTTGCTCGATTCGATCGCTGCGCGCCTCGATGAAACCCGCGACATTTCCCGTTACTTGATCGGTCTTCTGGTGTTTCTCGGCCTACTCGGAACGTTCTGGGGCCTTCTTGAAACAATCGGCTCCATCGGCCAGACAATCCAGTCGCTCGACCCACGCGCAGGGGACGCAAACAGCGTCCTCGACTCGCTCAAGGCCGGGCTGCAATCACCGCTTCGCGGCATGGGCACCGCGTTTTCATCCTCGCTCTTTGGTCTTTCCGGCTCGCTCATCCTCGGTTTTCTCGATCTTCAGGCCGGGCGTGCGCAGAACCGCTTCTACATCGAGCTTGAAAACTGGCTTTCCAGCGTCACCGATCTAGGATCCGACTTGCATGCGCTCGATGCTGCAAGCAGCGGAACATCTGACGAACTCCGTGCCTTGTCAGAGCGCCTGCAGAACATTCAGGAGACAGGTGGATCGAGCCAGCGCACCACAGCAGCCCTGGCGAGCCTCGCCGAAGGCATTCAGGGCCTTGTGAAGAACATGCGGTCGGAACAACAGATGATGCGCGATTGGGTGGAAAAGCAGGCGGACGAGCAAAAATCCATACGCCAGACATTGGCCAAACTCGGAGATGCCATTTCTCGTAACAAGGTAGATTGACCACATGGCTCTTATTCGTAATCGCAAAGCTCTACGCCACGTCGATTACTGGCCGGGTTTCGTTGACGCGCTATCGACGTTGCTGCTGTCGATCATGTTCCTGTTGTCGGTGTTCGTGTTGGCGCAGTTCCTCCTGAGCCAGGAAATCACTGGCAAGGACGCCGTTCTCAACCGGCTTAACGCCCAAATCAATGAGCTCACGCAGCTCCTGTCGCTGGAGCAAGGCAACAAACAGGATCTTGAAGACACGATCGCCAACCTTCAGGCCTCCCTGACCAATGCACAGAATGAGCAGTCGCGTCTGCAATCATTGCTTTCGCAAGGCGCCGGCGCAGGCGCGGCTGCAGAGGGTAAGATCAACGAGCTCTCGACCGGCCTCGAAAACGAAAAGCAGATCAGTGCGCGTGCGCTGTCACAGGTGGAGATCCTCAACCAGCAGATTGCGGCCCTGCGCAAACAGATTGCCGCTCTGGAAGATGCACTGAATGCCTCCGAAACGCGCGACAAGGAGTCCAATGCCAAGATCGCTGACCTGGGCAAGCGCCTCAATGTGGCCTTGGCACAGCGCGTGCAGGAGCTCAACCGTTATCGCTCTGACTTCTTCGGCCGACTGCGCGAGATCCTCTCCGATCGCGAAAATATCCGCATTGTTGGCGATCGGTTTGTCTTTCAGTCCGAAGTCCTTTTCCCTTCGGGTATGGCCGTTCTGAACGAAGCTGGCTCTGAAGAAATGAAGAAGCTCGCCGTCGCCCTGATCGACCTGCAGAAGGAAATTCCTGATGACATCAACTGGGTTCTGCGCGTCGACGGTCACACGGACAATATCGCGCTTTCCGGTACTGGCCAGTTCAAGGATAATTGGGAGCTGTCGTCCGCTCGCGCCATTTCCGTCGTCAAGTTCCTGATCGCCAACGGCGTTCCAGCCAACCGGCTCGTCGCGGCGGGTTTTGGCGAGTTCCAGCCGCTCGAGCCCGGCGATACGCCAGAAGTCCGCGCCCGCAATCGGCGTATCGAGCTGAAATTGACGGAGCGCTGAGATCGAGGGTCAGGACCTGTTAATCTGATCGAAATGGCGCCTGAAACGGCAAGAAGATGCGAGGAGGGCGGGGTCTTTCCCCCGGGCCGAACGGTTCGACACTTGAGCTTGCCGCCGTTTCGGCGTCCGCCGGATATGGGCCATCTGACCAGCAACGTCCTCGCAAAGGACTTGAAAATGGATAAACATTTCTTGTCCCTTTGCTCCTCGTATCCGAACGAAAAGCCAAATACCATTTCGACCAGATTAACAGGTCCTGACCCTAAAGGTAGATCAGTGCCAGCAATGCTAGCAAAGCGGGGGCAGCCTGCACGTAAAGGATTTTCCGGCTGACGGTTAGCGCGCCAAAGATCCCGGCAACGATCACGCAGCCAAGGAAAAACGCTTTGATGGCGAAGCCAGCATCGCCGAGCCACAGCCCCCAAACCAATCCGGCAACCAGAAAGCCATTGTAAAGCCCCTGGTTCATTGCAAGTGCCTTGGAGGCGGAAGCGAATTCCTGCGTCAACCTGAAGGTCTTCAAACCCAATGGCTTGTCCCATGCGACCATTTCCAGAAACATGAAATAGACGTGCAATAGCGCCACCAGCACCATCAGGATGTTTGCAATCATGCTCGATCTCCCCTTGCCCCAACTCGACAAAAGCATCGGATGATTCGAATGGCAATGGGTAGGTTATTCGGCAGCGCCCTTGAAGGCGTCGGCTCCCGCTTCGAACTGCAGCTTGGCCAAGCTGGCATAGATGCCGTTTTGCTTGACCAGCGTTTGATGGGTGCCTTCCTCGACGATGCGGCCATCATCCATGACGAGAATGCGGTCGGCCTTGAGCACGGTCGCAAGGCGGTGGGCAATGACGAGCGTGGTCCTGCCCTGCATGAGGTGGTCGAGCGCTTTCTGAACGAGCATTTCGCTTTCGGCGTCGAGTGCGGAGGTTGCTTCGTCAAGCAGCAGGATCGGCGCGTCGCGCAGGATAGCCCGGGCAATGGCAATGCGCTGGCGCTGGCCACCAGACAGCGTCACGCCGCGCTCGCCGACCTGTGTGTCATAACCATGATCCAGCGCCACAATGAAATCATGCGCGAGCGCCGCCCCGGCGGCTGCCTCGATCTCGGGATTGCTGGCATCAGGTCGGCCAAAGCCGATATTCTCGCGCGCGCTCGCGGCAAAAATCGTCGTATCCTGCGGAACGATAGCGATACGCGAGCGAAGGGCTGACGGATCTGCATCACGCAGATCGACGCCGTCGACACGAATGCTACCTGATACCGGATCGTAGTAGCGCAGCAGCAGCGAAAACACAGTACTCTTGCCAGCGCCGGATGGGCCGACGATCGCCACTGTCTCACCCGGCCGAATCGTGAAATCGAGACCCTTCAGTGCCGGGGCATCGGGACGCGTCGGGTAGTTGAACTGTACATCTTCGAAAGTGACCGAGCCAATTGGCGGCCAGGGCAGCGCGGCAGGATTGGCCGGTGCAGCAATGACAGGCGTCTCAGCCAATATTTCCATCAGCCGCTCCGCAGCTCCCGAAGCTTGGCTGAGTTCACCCCACACCTCGGAGAGCGCACCGAGTGCTCCTGCGGCAAACACCGAATAGAGCAGAAATTGGCCAAGCGTTCCTGGTGTGATCGCACCGGATAGAACATCACGTGACCCGAACCAGAGCACGGCGACCACGCTCGAAAAGATCATGAAGATTGCGAATGCTGTCAGGACTGCCCTCGCCTTCACTGAAGATCGGGCCGCAAGAAAGGCGTCCTCAACCGCGGCACCAAACCGTCCGGTCGCCAGCTTTTCATTGGTGAAGGCCTGCAGCGTACGTACTGATAAGATGGATTCGCTTGCATAGGCTGTGGCGTTAGCCAGCGTATCCTGCGCAGCGCGAGAGCGGCGCCGGACTGATCGGCCGAATGCAACCAGCGGAATGATGATCACCGGGATGGCAGCGATGACCAGACCCGAGAGTTTTGGACTCGTTATGATCATCATAACGATGGCGCCAAAGGCAAGAATAACGTTGCGCAGTGCAACTGAAGCCGTAGCACCAACGGCCGATTTGATCTGCGTCGTGTCAGCAGTCAGCCTTGAGACGATCTCGCCCGATTGGGTATTGTCGAAGAACGCCGGCGAGAGCTTCGTCAGATGAGCGAACAGATCATGGCGCAGATCAGAAACAATCCGCTCGCCAAGTGTAATGACAAAATAGTAACGGCCGGCCGAAGCGACCGCGAGGAGGGCAGCAAGCAGGACCAGCATGCCGAAATAGTTATTGATAAAAGCACCATTGGCGCCCGTGAAGCCGTGATCGATCATGCGGCGAACGGCAAGTGGAAGCGTCAATGTCGTTGCTGCTGCAAGGACCAGCGAGACCATTGCACCAGCCACCATGCCCTTGTAGCGGGACATATAGGGGAAGATGCGGCGCAGCGGCTTCAACGAGCGCCGCTTTCTTTCCGTCTCTTTTGACTGAGATGGAGCCATATCGGCCATTGTATCTGTCTTCCTCACATCGCTATGCGACTTTGCGGCCAGACGGCCTTGTTATTGCTTAAAGGCTGATGTATAGGCTCGCCAACAGTTTTGGAAGCCCACGCCCCTGTGACGTTTGGCTTCATCTCTACCAATCGGCTCCCAACCGGCATCCCACATAGTCAGTGGCTCTGGTTTTGTGCCCTCTAGTTTAGGACAATACAGATGAAAGCCAAGATTCATCCCGATTATCATACCATCAAGGTTGTCATGACCGATGGCACCGAATACCTGACCCGCTCCACTTGGGGTAAGGAAGGCGATACGATGAACCTCGATATCGACCCGTCCACCCATCCGGCATGGACCGGTGGTTCGCAGCAGCTCACCGATCGTGGCGGCCGCGTGTCGAAGTTCAAGAGCCGTTTTGCGAATCTCGGCATATAAGTTTTATCCGCAAACTGGATTTGAAGACGGCTCCGATCATTCGGGGCCGTCTTCGTTTTTGGGCAATCCAGATGGCTGCCCTGAGCCAATAACAAGGGAGCTGCGATTACTCTTCCGCGTCGCTCGCCTTGCACTCGGAGAGCAGGGTCTTTTCCTGTGCACCCGGTGAAGCATCGAGGTAAGACAGGATCGCGCCATCACCCTCGGTATGCCAGCGGTAGCCGTCTTGCTGATCGATCGCGATATAAAGCGCACCCGAGCCGCTTTGCGCGCTACGCATCGGCACCAGCTTATTTTCGACGTTGATCACTGCAAAGGCCGAACCATCTTTCGTATTGATGTAGGTCGCGTCGACGATCACACCCCGCTCGCAGAGATAGGTGGATTGTTCAATCCGGTCTTCGGCCGCCTGCTGCGCGCCCGCAGGCAGCACCACAGCGAAACCAAGCGCGGTCGCGGCAAATATGGCAAGCTTTTTCATGACGGTTCCCTGCGGCTCTGACTCGTTTGAAAATCATAGCGCATAGGCAGCGGAAATGAAGGGCTTGCGGCGTATTTTCAGTTCGCACATCAGTGATGCAGCTTCAATAACTATCAGTTGTATCGAGACCTGGCTTGCCGGCCCGCAAGCTTGATCTCCAAGCAGAGCAGGCACATCGGGTTGTTCGACAAGTCGCTGATTTGCCAATAGCTTTTTTCAATCTTGTCTGCACGCAAAGGGAAGGAGAGCCCGATGACTGACACGACTTCAGGTAGCAAGATTGTTTCAAGGACAGCGATCGAGCCAAGTCTTCATAGGGTCATGGGCCCTTGGCTTCTACTCCTGTTCATCGTCGGTGATATCCTCGGAACCGGAATATATGCGCTCACTGGACAAGTAGCAAAACAGGTTGGCGGGGTGGTCTGGCTGCCCTTTCTCGTGGCTTTCATCGTCGCTGTGGTCACCGCCTTGAGTTATCTTGAACTCGTAACGAAATATCCGAAGGCGGCAGGCGCCGCGCTCTATACACACAAGGCATTCGGCATTCATTTCATCACATTCATTGTTGCATTCACCGTCATGTGCTCCGGCATCACGTCCGCGTCGACGGCATCGCGCGCCTTCGCGGCCAATCTTTCCGGAGCATTTCAGCTCAATCTCGAAGCCGGCATCGGCATCTCCCTCGTCGCCCTTGCCTTCATGGGCATCGTCGCGGCGGTTAACTTTCGTGGTGTGGGCGAAAGTGTGAAAGCCAATGTCGTTCTCACAATGGTTGAACTGACCGGCCTGCTGATCATCATATTATCGGGCTGTGGGCTATTGCGGGTGGTCAGGGTGACGTATCCCGCATCACGCAGTTCACGACAGCGCCGGATTCCAGCGTCTTCTGGTCGGTCATGGCGGCCACCACCCTCGCTTTCTTCGCCATGGTCGGTTTCGAGGATTCCGTCAACATGGCAGAGGAATGCAAGGACCCGACAAGAATTTTTCCGAAGGTACTGCTGGCCGGTCTGTTCATTACCGGAGCCATTTACGTACTCGTCTCCATCTCTGCCATTACCCTGGTTTCACCATCAGAGCTTGGCGAAGGCGAAACACCGCTGCTCAAGGTGGTTCAGGCAGGTGCGCCGAATTTCCCGTTATGGATTTTCGGCTTCATCACCATGTTCGCCGTCGCCAATAGCGCCTTGATCAACATGCTGATGGCCAGCCGTCTCGTTTATGGCATGAGCCGAGAACATGTTCTTCCGCCAGTGTTTGGCAAGGTACATCCACGCCGGCGCACGCCCTATCTCGCCATTGCTTTCACTACATTGCTGGCATTTTGCCTGATCATGTTTGTCGGCGAGGTTCCAGCACTCGGCGGCACAACAGCGCTGCTGTTGCTGCTCGTCTTCACCATCGTCAATGTAGCCGTGCTGATCCTGCGGCGGGAAACCGTCGATCACCAGCATTTCCGTACCCCGACCTTCCTGCCGGTTCTGGGCGCGATTTCTTGCGCCTTCTTTGCCGGTCCCTGGACAGGGCGTGATCCGGTACAATACAAGATTGCCGGGATCCTCATCGGTATTGGCATTGCCTTGTGGATAGTCACGGTTCTCATCAACCGGGCGACCGGTGTCAAACCCGCGGAACCGGATATGGAAACGCTCGGCGGCGGCGGCCCCACGAACTAATCATAAATGAAAAATCCCGCCAGACTTTCGGCTGGCGGGATCGAACTCGACAGATTTTGCAAAGGATCAGGCCGCGCTGAGTTTGGCCAGAACTTCGTCGCTTACCTCGAAATTCGCATAAACATTCTGAACGTCATCATCATCGTCCAATGTCGAGATAAGTCGAAGAACCGACTGGGCCTTTTCTTCATCCACTGGTGCCGTTGTCTGTGGCTTCCAGATCGCTTTGATCGACTCGGCTTCGCCGAGCGTGCTTTCCAGAGCCTTCGACACCTCGCCGATATCCTCGAAACCGCAGAGGATCACATGGCCGTCTTCGTCGCTCGTAACGTCGTCGGCACCAGCCTCGATCGCAGCTTCCATCACCTTGTCGGCATTGCCGGCTTCGGGCTTGTAGGTAATTTCACCGACGCGGTTGAACATGAAGCCCACCGACCCCGTTTCGCCCATTGCGCCGCCGGCCTTGGTAAAGGCGGCACGGACATTGGAGGCGGTGCGATTGCGGTTATCCGTCAAGGCCTCGACAATGACGGCAACCCCGCCCGGGCCATAACCTTCGTAACGTACTTCTTCATAATTGTCGGCGTCGCCGCCGGCAGCTTTCTTGATGGCGCGTTCGATATTGTCCTTCGGCATCGACTGTGCCCGAGCATTCTGCACGGCGAGACGAAGCCGCGGATTCATCGTCGGGTCGGGCAAGCCCTGTTTTGCGGCGACGGTAATTTCGCGCCCGAGCTTGGAGAAGATTTTTGACCGCACGGCGTCCTGGCGCCCTTTGCGATGCATGATGTTCTTGAATTGTGAATGACCTGCCATGGCACCCCTGCGTGCTTAATACGGTTGTTGTGTTTCACATCAGGGGCCCTGCAAGTTGAGGCTGCGGGCTACTCCGGACAGAAACATGCTTCTGGAATGGCGCCCTTATAGGTAAAAAGCGGCGTCTCGTCCAGCGCACAAACGTGTTTAGCTGCCACACTATTTTTTCAAGATAGCTTGAGGCGGGTCTCGGGATAGCCTGTTGCTGAAACGGCCGAGCAAAGGTCAAACCACTCGCACCCCGTGCAAGCGGAGCGCGTGACGCCATTCAGAAAGGCATTGCGCAAGTCATCGAGTATCCCGCCATCGAGGTTGATGACATCACCCGCATGCAATGGCCGGCCTAGCAACTGGCCGACATCGCGTGCGGCTTTGGCATCGCGCTCCGCAACGCTGTCACGAAGGCAATGCGGTTCACGCGTCGCAAGGAGAGGCTGGCAGATATCGTCCGGCCCCTCGTGGATCATGATATCCTCGCCGGCCATCAGCCGTGCAATGACCTGATTGTAGTTAGCGGTAAAGGCCGGATTATAGCCTTTGCCGACATAGGTCAGCATGCACAGCAGATGATGCGGGCGAAGCTTTATAGTCAAGACAGGCGAACCAGAATTCCCGAACGGCGCAACAGTTCGATCGTTGCGGCCGCCAGCGCCGATTTGAGCACACCACCCACGATGAAGGGGGCGACACCGAATACCCAGGCTTTCTCAAACCCGATTATGCTAGCAAGCCAGGACGCACCGAGCACGAGGCAGAGCGCATTGCCTAGAAGCATGACAATAGCTGAAACGAACGGATTGCGGGTCAGACCGCGCTCAGCGAGAAGGCCAACAAAGGCTGCAACAACCGGAAAGGCAAAGAGATAGCCAGCCGTCGGTCCAGCAAAGTGAACAAAACCGCCTGCCCCGCCGGCCAGCACCGGAAAGCCGATCATAGCCTCGGCGAGCCAAGCGATGACCGTCAGGCCGCCCAGGCGCCATCCATAAAGCGCTCCGACCAAGGTTACAGCGAATGTCTGCATGGTGACCGGGACCGGATACATCGGCACCTCGATCCACGAGCTGACAGCGAGAAACGCCGTACCGATCAGCACAGCCAAGACCTTGTAGGCTAGTGGACTGTTGGCGAATCTCAGAGGAACGAAAGCACCGGAAAACGTCATGTGGTTCATTGAATTAGAGTCCTTGTACGAATGTTGAATTATTCTGCGGCCTGCGCCTTCTTTTTCCTGCGCCGTGCCAGCATGTTGAGGGCTTCGACAAGGGCAGAAAAGCCCATCGCCGCGTAAATATAGCCTTTCGGCACGTGGAACCCGAAACCATCGGCAATCAGCGTCATACCGATCATCAGAAGGAAGCCCAAGGCAAGCATGACGATCGTCGGATTGGCCGCAATGAACTTCGACAGCGGCTCGGCAGCGAGCAACATGACTGTCACGGCGGCGATGACGGCAATCACCATGATGGCGATTTCATCGGTCATACCGACGGCGGTTATGATCGAGTCCACCGAAAACACCAGATCGAGCACAAGTATCTGCGTAATCGCTGCGCCCATTGTCAATGTCACAGCCTTGCCAATGACATCTTCCTTGGCGTCCTCATGATCGACCGTATGATGGATCTCTTTTGTAGCCTTCCACACCAGGAACAATCCACCGGCAATCAGGATGAGGTCACGCCATGAGAAACCGTGCCCGAAGGCTTCGAACACCGGCTCAGTCAACCGAACGATGATCGAAATGGCGAACAGCAGGGCCAGTCGGAGAATGAGTGCCGCACTAATGCCAAGGCGGCGCGCACGCGCCTGCTGGGCCTTTGGAAGCTTATTGGTGAGGATCGAAATGAAGATGAGATTGTCGATGCCGAGCACGACCTCCATCACGACGAGCGTGACAAGTGCAATCAGACCGGATGGCTGATAGATGAAATCGAAATGAGACAGAAGTGCTTCCATGGGGGTCGTTCCTGCGTTGCTGTTGGCCCGGATGGTGCAAACCGAAGACGGATGTAATAGGTCGTTTCAGAAGTCATTTCCAAAACGATGGGATTGTCTCTTCAAGTCTCGGGCCAAGCCGCAAAGGTGCGATCTTTTCGGCAAGCCCGGTGCGGTCTGAAATCTCGACGCCAACACCGCAAATTGTCGCCTTGCCGCTGGCCGCTTCAAATCGGCCCTTCGGCACCTTGGACAGGAAGCGGTTGAGCGGCTCTTCCTTGTCCATGCCGAGCGAGGAATCATAGTCGCCGCACATTCCCGCGTCGGACATATAGGCCGTACCGCCATTCAGGATTTGTGCGTCCGCGGTCGGCACATGGGTATGGGTACCTACGACGAAGCTGGCGCGGCCATCGACAAAATGTCCGAAACACTGTTTTTCGCTGGTCGCTTCCGCATGGAAATCGAAAACGACGGCGTCCGCCTGTTCACCCAACGGACATGCCGCCAGAATTTCCTCGGCAACGGTAAAAGGATCATGTAGGTCCGGATGCATGAAAACCCGGCCCAGAATGTTGGAAACGAGTACGCGCGCTCCATTCTTGGCAAGAAAAACACCAGAACCTTTGCCGGCCGTACCGAGCGGGAAATTCGCGGGTCGCAGGAAACGCTGTTCCCGCGCCGCAAAGACCAGCGCCTCGCGCTGATCCCAGACGTGGTTACCTGTCGTGACAACATCTGCACCGGCGTTGATCGTATCGTGGAAGATATCTTCGGTGATGCCAAAGCCGCCGGCGGCATTTTCGCCATTGACGATGGTAAAGTCGAGTTTCAGATCGGATATCAAACCCGGCAATTGCTCATAGACAGCTGTCCGGCCCGAACGGCCCACCATGTCACCAAGAAAAAGTAATCTCACGCCTATATCCTGACAAAAAGCCCCCGTTCCTGCGGGGCTCATAATTGTTAACTGGCTTTATCGATCCTGCCAAACCTGCGCAACCCGCTTTCGGTCAGGATAGCCTCCAGCGGCATGTCATGCGGCTCATCCGGCACGATTTCGACCTCCTGGCAGTCAAATGCCACGCCTATCAGCCGCGGATTGACGCCTATCTCCTGGAGGCGCGCAATTGCGCGGTCATAATAGCCCGCACCATAGCCGATACGGTGACCGCGCGCATCAAAGGCCGCAAGCGGCACCAGCATGAAGGTGGGATCAAGGACCGGAGCATCCTCCGGGGGGCCTGCCGTACCAAAACCGGTGTCGATCATTGAAGCCCCCCGCACCAGCTCCCGAAACAGGATAGTCTTCTTGTCCATGATTACGGGCAGGCAAAGCTGAGCTCCGCGATCACGCAGACCGAAGAGGAGCGGACGCAGATCCACTTCCGAACGGATAGGCCAGAAACCCGAGACGATGGTACCGCGATCAAGCACAAACGACGCGAGGCCGACATCTGCGATCCGCATCGATGCTTCGATGCGATCTTCGATCTCAAGCGCATCACGTCGGCCCAACGCCTCGAGCCGCAGATGTTTCTTCAGTTCTTTGACGGGAGAATGGTGCTTCACAGTGGATCTCATGAGGCGCTGACGGCGAGCCAGCTCGGGATGAGCACGAAATAAAAGTGGCGTCCACACAACCGATGGAGAAGTCGATCCCGGGAACCTACAAAGTAGGTGGGCGCCGTGTGAGGAAGCCCACGGGCCTCCTCAGGGACAGCTCCCTAAGGGATCATTAAGGCCCCGGGGAATATGTCTCTCCTGTCGAGAAGCGCAGAGCGCCGCCACAAATATAGGACGGATGCTTGTCTTGCACCAGTGGCGTTGTCGGCTAATTTCGCACTCTTGCCCTCGTTCCATCCCAACTCTAATCTCGTCCCATCGCGAAAGGACCTATGATGCGGTTTGAAGGAACAGCGGCCTATGTGGCCGATAAGGATTTGATGGTGGCCGTGAATGCGGCGATTGCACTTGAACGGCCACTTCTCGTCAAGGGCGAGCCTGGAACCGGCAAGACGGAACTTGCCCGTCAGATTGCTTCTGCACTTGATCTCGATCTGATCGAATGGAATGTCAAATCGACTACGAAGGCACAGCAGGGCCTTTATGAATATGATGCGGTGAGCCGGTTACGGGATTCGCAGCTTGGGGACACCCGGTTCAACGATATAAAGAACTACATCAAGCCGGGCAAACTGTGGGACGCATTCACCGCCGATAGGAAAATCGTGCTCCTCATCGATGAGATAGACAAAGCCGACATCGAATTCCCCAATGATTTGTTGCAGGAACTCGATCGCAACGAGTTTTACGTCTACGAAACCGGCGAGACCATCCGCGCCGCGCATCGGCCCATTGTCATTATTACTTCGAATAACGAGAAGGAACTGCCGGACGCTTTTCTGCGGCGCTGCTTCTTCCACTACATCAAATTCCCCGATGTCGACACACTGACCAGGATCGTCGAGGTGCATTATCCCGGCATCAAGCAGAATCTTGTGCGCGCCGCCCTCACACAGTTCTACGAAATCCGCGTGGTCCCCGGCCTGAAGAAGAAGCCCTCCACATCAGAGGCGCTCGACTGGATCAGACTGCTTGTTGCCGATGACATCGCACCGGAAGATCTGCGCGCCGATCCGAAAAATGCATTGCCCAAATTGCATGGAGCGCTGTTGAAGAATGAGCAGGACGTGCACCTGTTTGAACGATTGGCCTTCATGGCGAGGAGACAGGGATAAATGAGCGTTGAAGTCCGCCCTCTACGGAAATCCGATGAAGCCGAATGGCGCCGGCTGTGGACCGGCTATCTGACCTTCTACGAGACGACCGTCTCTGAAGATGTCTATCGGACCACATTCGCGCGGCTGACGTCAGGCGCCGACCATGAGTATCGCGGTTTTATTGCCGAGGTTGACGGCAAGCCAGTGGGCCTCACCCATTACCTATTCCATCGCCATTGCTGGAGTGTCGAGAATGTCTGCTATCTGCAGGATCTCTATGCTGATCCGGAAGTGCGCGGCAAGGGCATCGGCCGCGCTCTTATCGAGGCCGTCCACGCCGAAGCAACAAAGGCCGGTGCGCATTCGGTCTATTGGACGACCAACCAGAACAATGCGACGGCAAGGCTGCTATATGACCGCATCGCCAAGGTCACGCCGTTCATCAAATATGTGAAGATGGTCTGAAAGCTATGTTCATCCCCTTCTTCCTTGAACTCAAAGCGGCGAAGGTTCCCGTATCCTTGCGGGAATACCTGACGCTGCTTGAGGGCATGGATGCGGGGCTCGTAACCTATGATGTCGAAGGCTTCTATTACCTTGCCCGGTCGTCGCTGGTGAAGGACGAGCGGTACATGGACCGCTTCGACCAGATTTTCGGCCATGTCTTCAAGGGCATCGAAACCTTGAGCGGCGATGGCGGTATCAATATTGCCAATCTTCCGGAGGAGTGGTTGCGGCGGCTGGCGGAAAAACACCTGACGGAGGAAGAGAAAAAGCTGATCGAAGCGCTTGGCGGCTTTGACAAGCTGATGGAAACCCTGCGCCAGCGCCTGGAGCAACAGAAGGGACGACATCAGGGCGGTTCGAAATGGATCGGCACGGCCGGGACATCGCCCTTTGGCGCCTATGGCTACAACCCGGAAGGCGTAAGGATCGGCCAGGACGAGAGCCGTCACCGCGGTGCCGTCAAGGTCTGGGACAAGCGCGAGTTCAAAAACTTTGACGATGGCGTCGAACTCGGTACGCGCAATATCAAGGTTGCACTGAAAAGGTTGCGGCGCTGGGTGCGCGAAGGCGCTGAGGATGAGCTGGACCTGTCGGGAACGATCAGATCAACGGCAGAGCATGGTTATCTGGACGTCCAGACCCGTCCAGAACGGCGAAACCATGTGAAACTCCTGATGTTCTTCGATGTCGGCGGTTCAATGGACGAACACATCAAGATTGCGGAAGAACTGTTTTCGGCCGTGCGCTCCGAGTTCAAGCACATGGAATACTTCTACTTCCACAATTGCCTTTATGAAAGCGTTTGGAAGGACAATCGCCGCCGCTATACACAAAGCATCCCGACGCTGGATATCATCCATAAATATGGCTCGGACTATAAGGTTATCTTCGTTGGCGATGCGGCCATGGCACCCTATGAAGTCTCGCATCCCGGCGGTTCAGTCGAACACTGGAACGAGGAAGCAGGTAGCGTCTGGCTTATGCGTGTGCTCGATCAATGGAAGAATACGGTCTGGCTCAACCCTACCAAGGAAGCCTATTGGGACTATACGGCATCGACAACCATGATCCGCAAGATTTTCGCGCATCGCATGTATCCGCTCACCCTTTCAGGTATCGAAACCGCGACGCGCGAACTGTCGCGCAGGCATTGACCGATCAGCCGAACGAGTAGCCCGCTCCGCGTACAGTGCGGATGGGATCTACCGAGCGGCCAATATTGATCGCTTTGCGCAACCGGCCCACATGTACGTCGACCGTGCGGTCATCGACATAAATATCGGCACCCCAGACATTGTCGAGAAGCTGGCCGCGTGAGAACACCCGCCCCGGAGACTGCATCAGGAATTCCAGCAGCCGGAATTCGGTCGGCCCGAGCTTCAGTTCGCGCTCCTTGCGGAATACACGGTGCTGTTCACGATCGAGCTTAAGATCGCCAAAGCTTAAGACGTGCGACAACAAGCTTGGGTTTACCCGGCGCAGCATCGCTTTGATGCGGGCAAGAAGCTCCGGCGTCGAGAACGGCTTGACCATGTAGTCGTCAGCACCGGTGGCGAGGCCACGTACACGTTCGCTCTCTTCTCCACGTGCCGTCAGCATGATGATTGGCAGGATTTCGGTCTCGCGCCGAGTTCTAAGACGCCGGCAGAGCTCGATGCCCGAGAGACCCGGCAACATCCAGTCGAGGATCAAAAGGTCCGGCACTTTCTCGCGCAAGGCAATTTCTGCTTCGTCGCCGCGTGTGATCGTCTCGACAACATAGCCTTCAGCTTCAAGATTGTACCGGAGAAGAACGCTCAAAGCTTCCTCGTCCTCCACAACGGTGATTTTGGGGGCTATCGCCATGGCTCGTCTATCCTGGATTACGGTTGTCTGGCTTCGTCAACAACAATGCTGTGGGTCTGGTCTTCCTTCGGCCGCTCGGCCGGCAATTGCGAGCCGGTTACGATGTAGTAGACCGTCTCGGCAATGTTGGTTGCATGGTCACCGATACGCTCGATGTTCTTGGCGCAGAACAGAAGATGCGTGCAGGCCGAGATATTGCGCGGATCTTCCATCATATAGGTCAGGAGTTCGCGGAAGAGCGAGGTATAGAGCGCATCAATCTCGTCATCACGCTCGCGCACGATGTTGACTTGTTGCACCGAGCGCGTCGCGTAGGCGTCCAGCACATCCTTCAGCTGCGTCAATGCAAGTTCCGCGATCGTCTGCAACCCGCGATAGACGGACAATGTCTGGCGCGTATCCGTTACGGCAACGACGCGCTTGGCAATGTTTTTACCGAGGTCGCCGATGCGCTCCAGATCGGAGGAAATCCGGATCGTGCCGATGATTTCGCGCAGGTCAATCGCCATGGGCTGGCGCTTGCCGATGATGGTGATGGCCTTTTCATCGATCTCGCGCTGGCCGGCATCAAGAATCAGATCATCCGAGATTACACGCTGCGCGAGCGCGTTATCGGAATTGACCATGGCGGTAACCGCCTGCTCGACCATCCGTTCCGCATGGCCGCCCATCTCGGCGATCTTGTGGGTTAGGAACTTCAATTCATCGTCGTAGGAACGGACGGTGTGCTGGGATTGCAATTCGGTCATTTCTTTTCCTCGTTCCCTGTGGCGAAGCTCGATCAGCCGAAGCGCCCGGTGATGTAATCCTGGGTCCGCTTTTCAGTCGGATTGGTGAACATCATCTCCGTATCGCCAACTTCGACCAGATTGCCGAGATGGAACATTGCGGTCCGCTGCGAAACACGTGCCGCCTGCTGCATCGAGTGCGTTACGATGACGATCGTGTAGTTCTGGCGCAATTCGTCGATCAGCTCTTCCACCTTGGCAGTGGCGATCGGATCAAGTGCCGAGCACGGCTCGTCCATCAGGATGACTTCCGGACTGACAGCGATGGCACGGGCAATGCACAGGCGCTGTTGCTGACCGCCCGACAGACCCGTTCCTGCTTCGTGCAGACGGTCCTTCACCTCGTCGAAAAGGCTGGCGCGGCGCAGGCTCTTCTCGACAATTTCTTCGAGCTGCTGGCGGTTCTTGGCAAGACCGTGAATGCGCGGGCCATAGGCAACATTCTCGAAAATCGACTTCGGGAATGGATTCGGCTTCTGAAACACCATGCCCACGCGAGCGCGAAGCTCCACAACGTCGATCTTGGGATTGTAGATATCTTCGTCGTCGAGGGTGATCTTGCCGCCAATCTTGCAGCCTTCGATCGTATCGTTCATGCGATTAAGGCTGCGCAGGAACGTGGACTTGCCGCAGCCAGACGGGCCGATCAGGGCGGTTACCATCTTCTCCGGCACATCGAGGCTGACGCCGAACAAGGCTTGCTTCTCACCGTAGTGAACCGTGACATCCTTGCCTTGCATCTTGATCGCATTTGGCTGGGCGTTCATTTTGTCGTTTACCGCTTTTTCGAGATTTCGTTCTGTCATCAGGTTCATCGTTAGATCCTTTCCTGAGCGGTTACCAGCGACGCTCGAAGCGCCGGCGCAGAATGATAGCTGTGATGTTCATGACCGCGAGGAAAAGCAACAGCACGATGATAGCACCCGATGTCCGCTCGACGAACGCGCGTTCTGCCTCATTGGCCCACATGTAGATCTGGACCGGAAGTGCCGTAGCTGGATCAAGCGGCGTGACGGGACTGTTGGCGACGAAGGCCACCATGCCGATGAGGAGCAGCGGCGCGGTTTCGCCAAGGGCATGGGCGAGGCCGATGATCGTGCCCGTCAGGATACCAGGTGCAGCAAGCGGCAGGACGTGATGGAAGACCATCTGCGTCTTCGACGCCCCAATGCCGAGAGCGGCCGCGCGGATCGATGGTGGAACGGCCCGCAACGCGGCGCGTGTTGCGATGATGATCGTCGGCAGTGTCATGAGAGTCAACACAAGACCGCCGACAAGCGAAGCCGAACGCGGCATGTGGAAGAAGTTAATGAACACCGCGAGGCCAAGAAGACCAAAGACGATCGACGGGACCGCCGCCAGGTTGTTGATATTGACCTCGATAATGTCCGTCAGCCGGCTCTTATGTGCATATTCCTCAAGATAGATCGAAGCAGCAACGCCGATGGGCAGCGACAGCAGCAGCACGATCAACATCATATAAAGAGAGCCGATCAACGCGACACCTAGCCCCGACGTTTCCGGACGGCTCGATGCGCCATAGGTGAACAGGCCCGTATTGAAACGCTGGGCCATAACACCCTCGCCCTTCAGCTTGTTCATCCACTCGACCTGCTTGTCGGAGACCTTGCGGCGGGTCTGGTCAACGCTCAGATCGATCTGGCCCTTGAAAGCGGAATCGATATCGGCACCGGTCAGCACCCAGACATTCTGTGTCGTACCGATCAGCGAAGGATTGCCAACCACGATTTCGCGCAATTGCCCGCGCACGCCATCAGAAAAAAGTTTGCCGAGTTCACGCAATCCTGGCTTGTCACTTTGGCTCACACCCAGTTTTTCGGCCAGCGCGTTGCGGGCCAAGAGCGGATAATTGGCGGTCAGCAGCACATTCGGATCGGTGGCCCGCTTGTTTTCCGGATCGATGATCTTCGGATCGAGATTGATCGAAAGATTGACCTCTGTCTGCCAGAAGGCGGTGTATCCATTGGAGATAACAGAATAGAGCAGCGCTACCAGGAAGAAGAGGCCAATGCCAATCGCGATGATCCCGTAGAGCTTGAAACGGCGTTCAGCGGCGTAGCGGCGTTTCAGGCCAATATCGCGGCGGGCCGGCTTGGCAGAAACAGCAGCGGGATTGAGGGCTATGTCGGTCATTCGTACTGCTCCCGATACTTACGCACGATGTAAAGCGCGAAAATATTCATCGCCAAAGTGATGAAGAAGAGGGTGAGGCCAAGGGCGAAAGCTACCAGCGTCTGCGGCGAGTTGAACTCAAGATCGCCGGTCAGCTGATTGACGATCTTGACGGTGATCGTCGTCATTGCGTCGAATGGATTAATGTTTAGGTTAGCCGCAACGCCGGCCGCCAGCACCACGATCATCGTCTCGCCAATTGCGCGTGATGCCGTCAACAGCAGTGCGCCGACGATACCTGGCAAGGCAGCCGGCAGGACAACACGGCGGATCGTTTCCGAGCGGGTTGAGCCGAGGCCGAGAGAGCCATCGCGCAGTGATCTTGGGACAGCGGTAATGATGTCGTCTGAGAGCGACGAGACGAAGGGGATCAGCATGACGCCCATCACGACACCAGCGGTCAGGACACTCTGCGCCTGAATAAAGGCATAGCCACCGGAAAGTGCAGCGCTGAGATCGCGCAGGAATGGGCCGACCGTGACGAGTGCGAAGAAGCCATAAACAATCGTCGGAATGCCTGCGAGCACTTCAAGCAGGGGCTTGACGACGGAGCGCAATCTTGGGCTGGCATACTCGGCCATGTAGATCGCAGAGAAAAGACCGACCGGCACCGCGAACAGCATGGCAACGAAGGCAATGTAGATTGTACCGGCCAACAGGGGAACGAGGCCAAACTGACCTTGCGATCCGCCGGAACCAGCAGCGGCAAAGCGCGGGTCCCACACCGTGCCGAAGAAGAAGCTTGTTGGCGAAACCGACTGGAAGAAAGTCAGTGTCTGGAAAAGCATCGACAGGATAATGCCGACGGTCGTGAGAATGGCAATGGTGGAAGCAGCGATCAGCCCGCCAAGGATAACGCGCTCGACATTGTTGCGTGCGCGCGCCCGAACATGGACGCCTGAAAGACCGAAGATCGCACCGGCGACCGCAAGTATCAGCGCGATAGTGCCGCCAATATTATTTGCCCTTACTGTGTTCTTGTTCCACTCGACAGCAATGAGGATCATGTAGTCCTGGCCATCCGGCGCAAGGGCGACGCCTTTGGCCGACAGCAATGGCCGCAATTCGGCGAAGGTCTGCGGAAGATTGGCTCTCTCCTCATTGCTCAGCTTACCGAGACCGCGGGCAATGCCGCTGACCATGCCAAGCTCGAGACTCTGGCTGGCAATGACGGTATCGGCGGTGCGCACCGGCAATGCGGCGATGGCAGTTCGCTCCAGATACAGATTGCTCGCGGCCGCCCAAACGGCAAGGAAGAGAATGGCCGGCAAGGCTGAAGCCAGAAAGACCCACCACCCATGATAATGGGGCAAAGAATGTGCCTTGACGTTTCTGCCATCCTTTTCGAACGCGTCTTTGCTGACAGCGCGCTGACGCCCGAGGAAGTATCCGACAACACCAATCGCAACGACGATCACAAACACCAATGAAGTCGACATCGAGAGCCCTTTATCTGTCTCACAAAGTCATGAATTTGGAGCGCATCCGCGGGCAGCCATAGCCGCCCGCGCACGCAGGTTCAAGTTTACTTCTTCATCGTCGTGCCAGCGGCGAATGCGTCGCGCTGGGCCTGGCGCTCTGCTGCAGGCGCAGCAACCAGACCGTACTCGACGAGCGGGCTGTCGTCGCCGATCATCTGGTCGTTGAGGAAGAATTCCACATACTCCTTCAGGCCAGGAATGACGCCGAGATGGGCCTTCTTGACATAGAAGAACAGCGGACGGGAGACCGGATACTTGCCGGAAGAAATCGTTTCCGTGCTCGGCACAATGTCCGAAACCGTCGCAACCTTCAGCTTGTCGGCATTGTTCTCATAGAAGGAGAGGCCAAATACGCCAACGCCAGTCTTGTTGGCCGCGATACGTGCCAGCGTTTCCGGATAGTCGCCATCGATATCGATTGCCTTGCCGTCCTTGCGGACAGCGATACAGGCAGCGGCAGCGGCCTTTTCATCGAGACCGAGCTTCTTGATTGCATCTGCAGCACCGGATGCCTTGCACCCGCCATCCAGCAGCTTCTGTTCGAAGACTTCACGCGTGCCGTGCTTTTCACCCGGAATGTAAGCCGCGATATCCCAGTCAGGAAGGGCTGGGTTCACCTGGTTCCATTTGGTGTTGGGGTTGGCAACGAGCTTGCCGTCAACGATAACCTGTGCCGCGAGCGCCAGATAGACGTCCTTCGGTGTCAGCTTCCAGTCCGGACCCTTGATGTCGGTCGCGAAAACGATGCCGTCGTAGCCGATACGGATTTCTTCAACATCCTTGACGCCGGCATCGGCACAGGACTTCAGCTCGCTATCCTTGATTGGGCGGGAAGAATTGGCAATGTCGATCGTGTCTTCGCCAACGCCTTTGCAGAACTCCTTGATGCCAGCGCCGGAACCACCGGATTCAACGACTGGCGTCTTGAAGCTAGGAAATGTTTCGCCGAAGGATTCGGCAACGATCTTGGCATATGGCAGCACCGTCGAGGAGCCTGAAACCTGGATCTGGTCGCGGGCGGATGCGCCAACTGTCGATGCGGCCACCGCGATTGCAAGCAATGCGGCAGTGGAAAATAGCTTGTTCATAGGAGCAGCTCCTGTTGGATTAATTGCGTGACGCCTCCGACGTCGTCTGCGGTCTATAGAAGCTTTATTACAGTCATATGACAGGAATGTAACAGTTCTGTTGTGGCGGTTGTGGGCGAGCGAATCCATCGGTTGAATCAGAAATCGCTCTAAAACCATAAAGTTACCCGTCTACTGAATTGGATGTAGAAAAGCACCGCGCCGTATCTTCGATGAATCCAGTAACTTCTTGTCATTCATTTGCGACGATCCGCCCGCATCAGGATTAGGGACGCGCTTGCCACCTCTCGCGGCAGTATGCAGGCCGCGGCTGAGGCAGGCTTGAATCGGGATTGGGGACCGTTCGTGCCATAAAGACGTGTTGACAGGGCTTGGACAAACTCATATTCCTCATGTCATCGGATGACTTGAGGAATATGAGCAAATGCAACCTGCGGCGCGCACAAACCTTGCGGAAACGGCGATTAACAACATCCGGACCGAAATCACTGCCAATTGCTGGCGGATTGGCGACCGCATTCCGAATGAGGCGACACTTGCCGACATGCTCGGTGTCAGCAGGGGGACCGTGAGGGAAGCCGTTCGCGTTCTGGTTGCCCAAGGCTTTCTTGAGACACGTCAAGGCTCCGGAACCTACGTGCGATCCGTGATCGATGCGCAGGACAGCCTCTTGCGAATCCGGCGGACCGGACTTCGCGACCAGGTCGAAACCCGGTGCGCCCTTGAAGTCGAGGCCGCCCGGCTGGCGGCCATGCGCCATACGCCCGGGATTATAGCTGACCTTCGCCAGTTGCTGGTTGAGCGCGGCGAATATGACGCGGCCGTTCACGACCGCTATGTCGAACGCGATCTTGCTTTCCACAGGGCCGTCGTTGCCGCTTCCGGAAATCATGCGTTCGTAGAAGTCTACGAGTTTTTCTCAGCTTCCATACAGGAAGTCATCAAAGCAACGGTAACGGGCGAGCTTCCCGAACCGGACATGGCCGCTCACGTCGCTATTGTTGATGCCATCGCGTCCGGCGACCCGGACAGGGCAGCATCGACCACCCGCGCCTTCATGGCGCCCATTCTCTCAGAACTCGATCGGCTTCTCGCATCATGAATCAACATATCGCCCTCGAACCGCGTACCAAGGACATTGTCAGCGAACAGCTAATCAATGCCGAAGCCGACAGTGTTCCTCAGCCGCGCGCTCCGGTTTTTGCGAACAGTGCCGCACAAATCATCACCGGTCTAAGTCTCGTCCTCATCGCTTTTAATCTTCGCCCAGTCTTTTCCAGCGCTGCTGCCCTGTTGCCGGAGATCATCGAGCAGACGCGGCTATCTTCCCTCGGTGCCGGCGTTCTGTCCACCCTGCCCGTTGTCTGCCTCGGCGTATTCGCCCCGCTCGCGCCAAGGCTGGCGCAACGCATCGGTGCTGAACGCACGCTTTTGGGCGTTCTGCTGCTCTTGGCGCTTGGGACTGCATTGCGAGGATTTGGGTCCCTGCCCTTGCTTTTTCTTGGCACCGCGCTCGCAGGCGCCTGCATCGCGACTGGAAACGTTTTGCTGCCGGGCCTTGTCAAGCGTGACTTCGCCAGCAGAACAGGATTGATGACAGGCCTTTATACGATGGCGCTTTGCGCCGGAGCAGCCAGTGCCGCTGGTTTTACGCTTCCCCTGCAACGCATGCTGGGAGGATCCTGGTCACTGGCGCTCGGCGCATGGGCCCTCCCGGCAATTCTTGTTGCACTGATTTGGTTTCCGCACGCCTTTTTCAGAAAGGTCCGGATGAAACATGCCGGCTTCCGGGTCGAGGGGCTCTGGCGCGATCGCCTCGCTTGGCAGGTGACGCTGTTCATGGGCCTGCAATCGGCCTTGGCTTACTGCGTCTTTGGATGGCTGTCGCCCATCCTGCGCGACCGGGGCCTGGATGGTGTTACAGCGGGCGTCGTTGTTTCAGTGTCTGTCATGGCACAAGTCTTCGCCTGCCTCCTTGTGCCGTCGATTGCCGTACGCTGCAAGGACCAGCGATTGGTCAATGTGGCACTTGTCACACTTGCAGTCACGGGGTTGCTCGGATTCCTGTTCGCGCCCTTGTCGACTGTCTGGCTCTGGGCCGTCATTCAGGGCATCGGCCAAGGCGGTCTTATCGCAGTCGCCATGACCATCATCGTGTTACGGTCAGGCGATGCCCATATTGCCTCTCATCTTTCTGGCATGGCCCAGTGTGTCGGATACATGTTGGCGGCCATCGGTCCTCTGCTTGTGGGCTTGATCCACAGTGCGACAGGCGGCTACAGCGCAACGGCAATCTTGTTCGTTCTCTTGGGTCTCGGTGTTGCAATATTTGGTTGGGGAGCGGGGCGCGCGACGCACGTGAAGGCCCGCACTATCCAAATTTAGATGATTTCGATAGAATAACCGCTGCAATCGGAACCAATTGCATGCTCCGGCATTGCCACGGTAGCCAAAGGGAGTTGAGTGTTGGCGCCACGTGCGAATTGGAAAGGCTATCTGAAAGTTGCCGAGCTCACCTGCCCGGTGGCCCTTTATACGGCCGCGTCGACGTCAGAACGCATAGCCTTCCACACGCTCAATCGCGAGACCGGTCATCGCGTTCAGCGTCAATTCGTCGACAGCGACACCGGCAAGTTGGTCGAACGGGAAGATCAGGTCAAAGGCTACGAGATAGGCAATAACGACTATATCGTGCTGGAGCCGGAGGAAGTCGCAGCGGCGGTTCCCGAAAGCGACAAGACGCTCGCGGTTGAAGCCTTTGTCCCGTATGACGAGGTGGACGATATCTATTTCGACAAACCCTACTATCTCACACCAAGCGACAAGCATGGCCAGGAGGCCTTCGCCCTTATCCGCGAGGGCCTCAGAGCCAAGAAAGTCGCGGCGCTGGCTCAGACGGTGCTCTTCCGGCGCGTTCGCACCGTTCTCATTTGCGCTGAAGATGCTGGAATGATCGCCACAACGCTGAATTTCGATTACGCAGTGCGTTCCGCCAAGGACGCTTTCAGCAGCATTCCCGACATGAAGATCAAGGGCGAGATGCTCGACCTTGCCAAACATATTATTGAGACCAAGTACGGCAGCTTCGATCCCTCGGAGTATAAAGATCGCTACGAGGCTGCGTTGGCCGAGCTGGTGAAAGCAAAACTTGAGGGCAAGCCGATCCCGGCGAGAAAGCCCGCAAAAACCGAAAAGGTCGTCGACCTTATGCAGGCACTGCGCGAAAGCGCTGGCATGAAAAAGAAACCGGCGGCAGCAAAGAAAGCAAAGGCGGAGCCTGCCCGGCGGAAAGCGAGCTGATCCGTGGTCGCGCTTGAAACCTACCGCAAGAAGCGCGATTTCAAGACGACATCCGAACCTAGAGGCCGCAAGGCGCGCAAGTCGGGAAACAGCTTTGTCATTCAAAAGCATGATGCGCGGCGGCTGCACTATGATTTCCGGCTGGAAATGGATGGTGTTCTGAAGAGCTGGGCGGTCACGCGCGGGCCCAGCCTCGTACCCGGAGAGAAACGACTGGCCGTCCATGTCGAGGATCACCCGCTCGAATATGGCGACTTCGAAGGTACCATCCCCAAGGGCGAATATGGCGGCGGCACCGTCATTATCTGGGATCGCGGCACTTGGGAGCCCGTTGCAGATCCCGATCGAGGCTATGCGAAAGGCCACCTGGAATTCGAGCTGCACGGCAAGAAGCTCTCCGGACGGTGGCATTTAGTGCGCATGCAAGGCAAACCGCGCGAGAAGCACGAGAACTGGCTGCTGATCAAGGGCGAGGACCAAGCTGCACGCTCGGAACGTGACCCGGATATCCTTGAGGAGAAGCCGAAATCCGTAAAAACCGGCCGCGAGATTGCCGACGTCGCGGGGGAAGAGCCAGGATGGTCGTCGAAGACCGGCAAAATCGACAGGAACGCCTCGAGGGCCAAGCCTGCAAGAAAGCCAGCAGAGCCAGCCGAAATCGTAGCGCCTGATCCCTCTTTAATCAAAGGCGCTAAGAAGGCGCGCCTGCCTGATTTCGTCGAGCCAACCTTGGCGAGCCTCGTGACCAAGCCGCCATCGGGCGAACGCTGGGTCCACGAGATAAAGTTCGACGGTTATCGTTTGCAGGTTCGTATCGAGGCTGGCCGTGTAAAACTCCTGACCCGTACGGGTCTCGACTGGACCAAGCGATTTGGCAAGCAGATTGTCGCCGCCTTTCAGGATCTGCCAGTGGGTACGGCGCTTATCGACGGCGAACTTGTGGTGGAAACCGCAGCGGGCGCTTCCGATTTTTCCGCCCTGCAGGCCGACCTCAGCGCGGACCGGACGGACCGGTTTGTCTTCTACGTTTTCGACTTTCTCTATCTTGATGGCTATGATTTGCAGTGGCTACCGCTTATCGAACGCAAGACGCTGCTGCAAACCCTTGTGGGCAATGCAGCCTCTCTCATCCGCTACAGCGAGCATTTCGAGGGCGATGGCGCAGTCATCCGTAACCACGCCTGCCGCCTCGGCCTTGAGGGCATTGTTTCCAAATTGCGCGATGCGCCGTACCGATCTGGCCGGGGCAAAAGCTGGGTCAAATCCAAGTGCTCGTTGCATCAGGAATTTGTCATTGCCGGTTACGTGCCATCCACGACGTCGCGCAAGGCCATCGGCTCATTGGTCATGGGCGTTTATGACGGCAAGAAGCTCAAACACGTCGGCCGTGTCGGAACCGGTTACAGCACTTCCGTGGCCGAAGACCTGTACCGCCGGCTGGAACGTATTCGCATCCCCGAAAGCCCCTTTGCCGAGCGCCTGACCGCAGACGCAGCGCGGCAGGTGCGCTACACCAAGCCGCAGCTCGTTGCCGAGGTGGAGTTCCGCGCGTGGACGGCCGACGGCAACCTGCGCCACGCCGCCTTTCGCGGCCTGCGTGAAGATAAAGACGCTGCTGAGGTCGTGCGAGAAACGGCAAGTTCGGCCGCCCCATCAAAACCCCAGAGGCACACCGTGAAGCTCACCCATCCTGATCGTATCTATTGGCCCGAGCAGGGCGTCACCAAGGAAGGTCTGGCGAACTATTATACTGAGGTCTGGCCGTATATTTCACCTTTCGTCGTCGGCCGCCCTCTCGCCCTTCTCAGGAGCCCTGAGGGAATAACCGGCCAATCCTTCTTCCAGAAGCATGCGTGGAAGGGGCTCAATCCGAATATTGCCCTGGTCAAGGATCCCAAAGACAAGGATGGCGAACCGCTGATCAGCATCAACGACCTGGATGGCCTTATCGGGCTGGTGCAATCCGCCGTTCTCGAAATTCACCCATGGGGCTCGACAGTTAAGGATTGGGAACACCCTGACATGATCATCATGGATCTTGATCCTGGTGATAGCGTGCCCTGGGCAAGGGTGATCGACGCGGCGCAGGAAACCCGTCGGCGGATTGAGCAAGCCGGTCTAAGGGCCTATCTCAAGACATCCGGCGGCAAAGGCCTGCATGTGGTTGCACCGCTAAAGCCCAAAGCCACGTGGCCCGAGGTGAAGGCTTTCACCAAGGCTATCGCCGATTCCATGGCCTCGGACAGTCCGGATCGTTACGTCTCGACGATCACCAAGTCGAAACGCACGGGCAAGATCCTCATCGATTATCTGCGCAATCAGCGCGGCGCCACCGCGGTTGCCCCATACTCGACTCGCGCACGCCCAGGTGCGGCGGTTTCGATGCCGCTTGAATGGGATGAACTGACCCCTGGCATTGGCCCTGCATATTTCACAGTCCTGAATACGCCAAACCGGATAGCCTCGCTAAAGACCGACCCATGGGCGGAGTTTCGCGCATCCGCCGTCCCGATCGACAAACCGATGGCACCGGGCAAAAAGGGTATCTAGAGCAAGTTTTGTCTATTTAGGGTCGTTCTGCCGGAGAAAATTCATGGACAAGGTCAAGAGGTTTGGCAAGGCCGACATGGGTGCATTGGACGAAGCCGACATTTCTCTCGAAATGCGGTCAATTCGACCAGCGGGTTTGAAAGCTGGTAGGTTTGCCCAGCAAACCAACGGCTGGGTTTCCGGCTCTAAATAGACAACATTTGCTCTAGCAGGCTGCTGAAAAACTCTCTGGCTTTTGGGTTTGCGGCATGATTCCCTGATGGTGCAACAGATAGGATTGATTTGGATGCGCGGTGGGGATGATCGGACGGGGTCGCTGTTTTCGTATGTT
>NZ_JBBNAN010000438.1:0-3832 GCF_037994405.1 Phyllobacterium sp. | reverse complement strand
CGCTGCCGATGTTCCAGAAACTCGCCGGCTCAGGACAATGCTGATGAATACGGTTCCGGAGGGGTACGCAGCCGCGGCCGAAGCGATTGCCGCTGCGGACCTTTCACCGACGATCCGATCATTGCGGGTTCCGGCATTGATCGTCGTCGGCGACCAGGATGCCGCAACCCCGATCTCCGCCGCAAAACGTCTCGCCGACGCGATCGCCGGATCGGAATTCTGCATGATAAAGGGGGCGTCCCACATACCGACCTTTGAACGTTCCATTGAGGTAACAGGCGTTATTGAAACATTTCTCCATCGGCTGTTGTCTAAGGAGATCGGGTGGCGACAAGAGCTGTTCCAAATCATCCGATAACGGGCATTTTCAGAACATAATAAGTACGAAAGGCTTATTCTTTGGCCAAGGACCCTAGCAGCGGTCTGGACTCTCATCCATTTTCGTCCAGGTAACTATCTGTAAGGGCTATGAATATGGCTAGCGACAATCTCCTATGCCAAAAACAATGTGACAGCACCGGCAAGCCGCCTGCGGCTGCGGCAGCCGAACAACTAATTTCACGATCCCGTGAGTCGGCCGTTGCCCATCTTGCTGGACAATCAGCGCAACCCTAAGCTCGAGACAGGTACGCTTCGACGCAAATACGTCCTGTGCCAGCCAACAAGGGCGTAAGCATCTAATGCTCAAATAGGAGGGCGTGATATGGTTGCTTTTACCCTTAATGGCAAAGCGCAAACGCTTGACGTCAACCCCGAGATGCCGCTGCTCTGGGTTATCCGCGATGTCATTGGTCTAACTGGAACGAAGTTCGGGTGCGGAATGGCGCAATGCGGAGCCTGCACCGTCCATGTTGACGGGACGGCGACACGTTCATGTCAAACCGCCGTTGGCGATGTCGAAGGTGCCAAGATCACGACAATCGAGGGTCTGTCGGGTAAGGTTGGGCAAATGGTTCAAACTGTTTGGGCCGAACTTGATGTTCCGCAATGCGGATATTGCCAGTCCGGTCAGATCATGTCGGCTGCGGCGCTTCTGACCGAGACGCCGAAGCCGACTGATGAGGATATCAATTCTGCGATGAGCGGGAATCTGTGCCGCTGTGCAACGTATCAGCGCATCCGCGCGGCAATCCACGAAGCCGCACACAGACTGGAGGCTTGATTATGTTGCAATCTCGTTTTGACCCCAACACAGTACGTGCAACCCGCCGGCAGTTCCTTATTGGCACGACGACGGCCGTAGGCCTCGTTGTCGGCTACAAGTTGATAGCCAGCGATCCAGCTCGCGCCCAGACGGCTCCCGCGCCGGCACAGCCCAATCCGTTCCAAGCCTATGTTGAAATCACTCCGGAAAACAAGATCTTGATCCATTCTTCCCAGTTCGAAATGGGGCAAGGCTCTTATTTCGGTGTTGCGACACTCGTCATGGAAGAACTCGGCGGTGATTGGGCCCAGGTGGAGGTCATCGGTGCTTCAGGCAATCCCGCGCTCTACGGCAATCTCGCCTGGGGCGGGATAGCTCAGGGGACAGGCGGTTCCACGTCCATGACCTCATCATGGGAGCGCTATCGGAAAGCCGGAGCAACTGCCCGGATGATGCTCATTGCAGCGGCAGCAAAAGCCTGGAATGTGCCGGAAAACGAGATTGATGTCGCATCCGGCGTCGTATCGCATCAATCGGGAAGACGGGCGACCTTCGGTGAGCTATCGACGTCGGCAGGCGAACTGCCAGTTCCCGATAACGTACCGCTGAAATCGCGCGAGCAATGGAGCCAGATTGGGTCGGATAAGCTCAAGCGCTATGATTCAATTGGCAAGACCAACGGGACACAACCCTACACGATAGACGTCAAAATGGACGGCCTGCTTACCGCGGTTATGATCCATCCGCCAAAGTTCGGCGCTGAACTCGTGAGTTTCGACGCTGCGAAGGCCAAGGAATTTGACGGTGTGGTCGATGTCGTCCAGACGCCACGCGGCATCGCCGTCGTCGGCCGCGACATGTGGTCAGCGCTGAAAGGCCGGGACCTTGTTACCGCGCAATGGGACGAGAAAAACGCTGAACAACGCGGATCCGCCGAGATCCTGGCGGAGTACCAGAGACTTGCGAGGGGCCCGGCAGTCGCGACAGCCCGCAATGATGGCGACGTTGCCGCGGCTCTTTCGGCGGCCGACCGTGTGGTGGAAGCGAATTATGAGTTCCCCTACCTCGCCCATGCTTCGCTCGAGCCGCTGAATGCCGTGGCACGTAAGGATGAGAATGGTGTCATCGAGATCTGGGGCGGCCATCAGATGCCGGATCTTTATCAGGCTGTTGCCGCACAGGTTGGCGAGACGACACCGGACAAGGTCAAGCTTCATGTCATGAAAACTGGAGGTAGTTTCGGTCGCCGCGCGGTCGCGGACGCTGATCTCATTGTCGAGGCCGTTTCCACCGCAGAGGCGCTCGACTGGAAAGTCCCGGTCAAGGTGCAATGGACCCGCGAAAATGACATGCGAGGCGGCCGTTACCGGCCAGCCTATGTTCATTCCATCAAGGCTGGCCTCGACAAGGACGGCAAATTGGTGGCACTGCATGATCATATCGTCGGTCAGTCGATATTAGGAGGCTCGCCATTTGCGGCCATGATCAAGGACGGTGTCGATGCTACTTCTGTGGAGGGCGCATCCAACCTTCCCTACGCTATACCGAACCTCAAGGTCGAGCTCACCACCACGGACGTGAAAATTCCGGTGCTATGGTGGCGCTCGGTCGGCTCGACGCACACTGCCTATGCGATAGAGACTTTTATGGATGAGCTTGCGGCGGTGGCAAAGCGCGATCCAGTCGAGTTTCGTCTATCTATGCTGGAAGGCCATCCAAGACACGCAGCGGTCCTGCGGCTTGCCGCCGAGAAAGCTGACTGGAACAAGCCTCTGCCTGAGGGCCGTTTCCGTGGCGTGGCACTGCACGAGAGCTTCTCAACCTATGTTGCCGAGATAGCGGAAATTACTTTCAGAAGCGCCACTGATTTCACGGTGGATCGAGTGGTTTGCGCGGTAGATTGCGGGATTGCGATTAATCCTGACCAAATCCGCGCACAGATGGAAGGCGGCGTAGGTTTTGGGCTTGGTGCAATTCTGCAGGAGGAACTGACGCTTACAAAGGGCATCGTCGATCAGGAGAATTACGACAACTACACACCATTGCGCATCGAACAGATGCCTCGTATCGAGGTCCATATAGTGCCTTCCGACGAGCCGCCGACCGGCGTTGGTGAACCGGGCGTTCCGCCGATAGGACCCGCCGTTGCGAACGCCTTGCGGGCGGCAACGGGAAGAACGATCCAGAAACTGCCTATCACCAAAGGGCTGTCGGCATAAAGCTGGTAGCGGGTAGTTTGACGTTGTCATGCTTGCTGCCAAGGCGAGGACTTGACACCTGCGCACAGCAAATCTGGTCTCTCCAGCATCCAATGCGGCGTACCGAACTTCGCATGGGAGAAAATGATATGGTCGTCGCAGGCATGTCGGCGGGCTGGGCTGATAACAGGGTTCCGTTGCAAATTTTTCCTATGGGTAGAGTGAACGAAGCGATGTCCGGTTGTCATGCAGCAAGGATGGTGAATTGGCGATGGACGGACTGGGATTGTAGGCATACCTCGCCTGGCGCTTGCGCATCATGCGGATCATCTCGATGCCTACCAAGATAATGGCCGCGGTTGGCTCAGACTTGAAACCGAGCATTGATCGCACGCGGCGCTTGATGCGCCGATGATCCTGCTCGATCCGGTTGTTGAGGTATTTACTCGACCTGATCCTGACACGCTTGGTCCTGCTGCCGACCTTTGCC
>NZ_JBBNAN010000437.1:0-1623 GCF_037994405.1 Phyllobacterium sp. | reverse complement strand
ATGCGCGCCGCCTGGATGTACTATATCGAGCAGATGACGCAGAACGAGATTGCCGAGATTCTCGGCGTCGGACGCGTGACCATTGTGCGCATGCTGGCCGAAGCGCGGGCACGCAACGAGGTCAAGATCGGAATTCAGGGCTATCTTTCGGATCTCGTCGCGCTGGAAAGGCAGGTTGAACAGCAATTCGGTCTCGACAAGGTGATCATCGCACCATTGTCACATCCGGACAACGACCCGATCCCGGCGATAGCGGCCGCCACCGGCGATTATCTGTCCGGTGTGGTCAGCAACGGCATGCGTGTCGGCGTCGGTTGGGGGCGGACGCTTTTCAATACATTGTCTTATCTCGAAGCGCGGGCGCTTGAGAATTTCACGGTCATTTCCCTGCTCGGCGGCATCAGCCAGCCGCGCCGGTTCAATCCGGCGGAATTCGCCTGGCAATTTGCCCAGTTGTTCCAGGGAGATGGCTATCTCATTCCCGCGCCGGCCATGGTGGACAGTATCGAGACCAAAACGGCGCTGATCGAGCGCTGCGGACTGAAAAGCGTGTTCGAGATGGCCGAGGATCTAGACCTTGTGCTTCTTAGTGTTGGTGCCATTGAAACTGCATCAAGCACGCCTTACCACATCGGCTTTCTTAATCAGGGCCACCAGGCCTCCCTGGCGGAACGCGGCGCCGTTGGTGATCTTCTGTTCCATTTTTACGACAAGCAAGGCCGGCTGGTGGACCATCCCATCCATGACCTCGTCATGTCTGTTGGCATCGATACGGTGCAGCGGGTGCCAGCGCGGGTATTGACATCTGGCGGCAAGGAAAAGATCAGGGCGCTTTATGGTGCGATGGCTCTCGTTCGCCCGACAGTGTTCATCACCGATGAGGAAAGTGCCCGCCGCTTGCTGGTGCTGGCCGAACAGGAAAAGGCCTGAGCTTTGCTTGCAATTTCCGTGGGAAATCAAAACAACAGCGCCGGGTAGCCCAAGTCAGGGATTGCATTCGCGATTTTTCCCGTTATTGATCGCGGGAGACGCGCGGCCAATTCCACCGCGTCTGATTTCAGGTGGGGCCTGTAGCTCAATTGGTTAGAGCCGGCGGCTCATAACCGCTTGGTTGGGGGTTCGAGTCCCTCCGGGCCCACCACTTTCTTCCCATTCCGACAAGGCCGGAATATGCAGGCAGCTCAAAGGTTTGTGCGGCCGCTCATTGAACCGCGAAAATGGCGCATTTCGGGTGCCAACGTTCTTCTTGTGGCGGAAGGCAACATGAGCAGGCGCCATAATGCGAGTGCCCGCTCAACCCGGCGTGGTCTGAGACCCTGGCATGCTTGAATGCTCTTTGCAGGGGAACCGGGAGGCCTCGTGATTGGCCAAGGTGGCATGCCACCGCTGGTCCGTATCGGGAAGGTGAGGAGAAGTAGCCGATGATGTGTGCCCCGTCAGCGCGTTTGAGGAGACCGGTAATTTCTCTGGGGTTATGCGGCTCGGAGTAGCGGCGGTGTGGCATCCTTGTCGACAAGACGTCAGGCATCGTGTTATGTTTATCCTGTCATCACTAGAACATTTGGAGGCAGAAGCCATGCCTCTTGTGGAAGTCAAGGTCTTCAAAGACGAACTGAGCCCCGA
>NZ_JBBNAN010000436.1:0-24531 GCF_037994405.1 Phyllobacterium sp. | reverse complement strand
GCATTACAATAGGCTTAATCCGCAAACTCTGCATTTCATGAAGGATCAGTGCCGGATGGCGAATGTTTCAGCAAAGAAGATGCCGAGGGCGCAGAGGCGTGATCAGCTTCTGGACACGGCTCTTTGTATTGTCCGCGAGCAGGGCACGGATGCACTGACGCTCGGCTTCCTGGCTGAACAGGCAGGCGTAAGCAAGCCTATCGCCTATGAGCATTTCGGAACGAGAGCTGGCCTGCTGATTGCGCTTTATGAAATGTTGGATCAGCGGCAGGTCGATGAACTCATCGCGGCCATCAAGGGAACGCCGAAGCAGCTCGAGGATGTCGCGCGGGTCATGAGCGACGCCTATATGGCGTGCTACCGATCCATTGGCCCCGAATGGTCGGCGATATCGGCGGCGCTCAAGGGTGACGAGGCGATGGAGAAATTTCAGGCAAGCCTGATCGACAGCTATGTCGATTTGTATTGCTCAACCCTGGCGCCGTATGCGGCTCTGCCGCGTACAGAACTTCGTCTGCGTTGTGTGGGAATTATCGGTGCCGCAGAAGCAATTTCAAGGGAGATGGTCCGTGGGACCATCAGTGAAGCTGCGGCTGCAGCCGTGCTGCAGTCGCTGATCGTAAAATGGCTTTCCAGCTGAATTCCGGTTGTCAGTTTGCCGGTACAGGCTGTGGTATGGGGCTGCCTTTGCTGTGCTTGCTCAGCGTCAGCACCAATAGCGCTGCGATGAGGCACAAAATCCCAGCGATGAGGAATGCGGGCAGGTATGTCGCGTATTCGGTGCGGGCAAATCCACCGCCATAGGCTGCTGACGCTGCGCCCGACTGATGCCCGGCAAAAATCCATCCGAAGACGAGCCCGGCCTTTTCGCGGCCGAAACGATCCGTGGCAAGCTTCACTGTCGGCGGGACCGTCGCGATCCAGTCGAGACCGTAGAACATGGCAAAAAGTGACAGGCCGTAGAAGGAGAAATCGGAATAGGGCAGGTAGAGCAGCGAAAGGCCGCGCAGGCCGTAGTACCAGAACAGCAACCAGCGATTATCCACCCGGTCGGACAACCAGCCTGATCCGATCGTGCCGAAGAAATCGAAGAAGCCCATCATGGCGAGAACACTGGCAGCGCCCACAGCAGCAAGGCCATAATCGCCACAAAGCGCAACGAAGTGTGTGCCGATGAGCCCGTTGGTACTCGCACCGCAGACGTAAAAAGTGGCGAACAGCACCCAGAACGTGCTGCTGCGGGATGCCTCCTTCAACACAAGAAGCGGCATGGTAATCAACGAAAGCAAGCCGCCGGTCATTGGCAGTGTGGCCGCAATTTCCTTGTCGCCATAGGCTGGCAAGCCGACATCTGACGGCCGGTCGCGCATCAGGAGGAAGACGGCAACGACCGCAACAATCAACATTGCGCAGATCAGCATGATTGCCGTCCGCCAGCCATAATGGTCGCTGAGCGAGGCCATGAGCGGCATGAACACCAATTGTCCGGTAGCGGAGCTGGCGGTCAGCATGCCAAGCACAAGGCCGCGCCGTTCGGTAAACCAGCGCGTGGCGACGGTAGCACCGAGCACCATGGCCGTGAGACCCGTGCCAAACCCGACGACAATGCCCCACAGGAGAATCAGCTGCCAGATCTTTGTCATGGCCAGTGAGGCAAACAGGCCCGCGGTAATAAGTGTCAAAGCAACCCAAACCACGCGCCGGACACCGAAATAATTCATGAAGGCCGCTGCAAATGGACCCATGAGGCCGAAGAGAAGCAGCCGGATAGAGAAGGCTGTGGCAATCTGCTCGGTCTCCCAGCCAAATTCCTTTTCCAGCGGCACAATCAAGACACCAGGCGCACCGACGGCTGCGGCGGTCACGAGCATGGTGAGAAAAGTCACGGCAATAACCACCCAACCATAATGGACATTGCGGCGGGCGAGCGAGGCAGCGAGGGGTGAAGAAATCATGTCCGGTCTTTCAGGGAAGGGCGCGTTATTGCTAACTCAAATCAACGGCGCTGACGAGAGGTCGAGCAGATCAAGTTTTCCACCTGCCAGTCTTTGTCTCGTACGGGTGTTTGCCAGCAATTCATGCGGTGCGCCGAGTGGCATGGCGCTCACTTTGTCCAGCCGTTCAACATGCTCATTTGTAAGAACGAGCGACGTCGCGGCGATGTTATCGTGAAATTGCTCCAGAGTTTTTGGACCGATTATTGGCATAACGTTCTTGGCGGCAACCCAGGCGATTCCAACCTGGCTCGGTGTCGTTTCAAGCTCGGCCGCAATCGCAAGCACTTCATCGATGATCGCTGTTCGCTGAGCGCTGTTTTCATGCTGGATCACCGCGCCGAGGCCGGTCGCGCGGCCCTCTTCGCCCTTGCGATACTTACCTGTGAGCAAACCTCCCCCGAGCGGCGACCAGCCAACAGTCCCAAGGCCGAAACCCCTGGCCATGGGCAGCAATTCCCGCTCTGCACTGCGTTCGACAAGGCTATATTCGGTCTGCAGACCAGCAACTGGCGTCCAGCCGCGCATTGACGCGATCGTCGCGCCACTGGCAATGCGCCACGCTGCGAAATTGGAGAAACCCGTATAGATTATCTTGCCCGCGCGAACGAGATCGTCGAGCCCGCGTACAATTTCCTCGATGGGCGTCATCTCGTCGGACATATGTACCCACAGCAGGTCAATGCGGTCTGTCTTCAACCGTCTCAGGCTGGCTTCAACAGCCTGGATCATGGATTTTCGGCTGTTGCCGACGACGGAAAGGCCGGGAGTTGCCGAGGCGCCGTGCGAATACTTGGTAGCGAGCACGAAATTATCGCGCTCGGAAGCGACGAATTCGCCAATCATGCTCTCAGACTGACCGAATTGATAACTGTCTGACGTATCGATGAAATTGCCTCCGGCTTCGACGTAGCCGTCGAATATCTGCTTCGCTACGTCCTGCGTCGACCCGTAGCCCCAGCCGGTGCCGAAATTTCCGGTGCCCAGCGCAAATTCTGAAACACGAAGCCCAGTGTGATTGCCAAAGAGTTTGTAGCGCATGAACTGCTCCTCATCGCCGGCATTTGCTGCAAAGCGAATTTAAATGATGATCGTAATGATTGACTATAAATGACGACCATCATATAAAAAGTCAACACTTGTTTTGAAAGGAGTTCTCCATGCGCGTGAGCAGGGAACAGGCTGCAAGAAATCGCGAGCGGATTATCGATGTCGCCAGCCGCGAATTTCGCGAGAAGGGATTTGACGGTATTGGCGTCGCGGATGTGATGAAGAGCGCCGGGCTGACCCATGGCGGCTTCTATGGGCATTTTTCGTCCAAGGACGATCTTATTGCAGAGGCCTGCGCCGCTTCAATGGATCGTTCGGTTGAAAAATGGTCGAAGCTTGCCGAAACATCGCCTGGTGCGGCATTTGCCGCGCTTACCAATTCCTACCTGCAGAAAGCGCATCGGGACGACGCGGCGACTGGCTGCACAATGGCAGCCCTTGCGCCCGATATTGCCCGACAGAGCGGAGCGGTGCGTAAACGTTTCACACAAGGTATGCGTGCCTTGCGCGACATCCTTGCCAAGGCAATTCCGGGACAATCCGAGGCGGCCAGGCGTGAGAAAGCCCTTGCCACGATGGCGGGGCTTGTCGGCACGCTCGTTCTGTCGCGTGCCGTTGATGATCCTGAATTTGCCGACGAAATCCTGAGAGCAGGGCAGACGGTATTCGGCGAAAAATAGCGCCTTATTATCGCCCCGGACGTCCCGTCTTACCGGGACGGCGCTTTTTGCGCGCGTCGCCAGCATCCTCATAGGAGCCTGCGCCCGTTCGCTCGCGGCGGATGATAGTTTGATCGTTCCGGTTCGTTCCGGTATAGGCCGGCTTTTCTGGAATGTTGCCGATAACCGGTTTTTCCGTGCGTCCGACGGTCATCTCATCGAGGGAGTTCTTGCGGAATACACCGGCTCCAAGCGGACGTGTCGTATCGCCGCCCATCTCGTCGAGATGCGGCTTTCGAAAGAGAGCTGAGCCCTTGTCGTCCTCGTCGGTCACGACCCGATGCATAGCGCGACCGGCATTGTGCCTGCCCTTGGTGCGTCCCGTAACCGGGCTCTCCATCTCGACTTCCCGCGCCATCGGATCGTCCGAAATCGCCAGTTCCATCTCGCGCAAACGCTTGATCTCGTCGCGCAAGCGAGCGGCGACTTCGAAATCGAGATCATCTGCGGCGTCGCGCATCCGCTTCATCAGATGTTCAAGATGAGCCTTAAGATTGTTGCCTATCATAGCGCCGGATTCAGAAAAATCGGAAATATCGGCGCGAACGTGATCGCGTTCATAGACACTGTTTAGAATGTCGCCGATATTTTTCTTGATGCTGGCGGGCGTAATGCCGTGTGCAGTGTTGTAGGCTTCCTGCTTCTCGCGGCGGCGGTTGGTCTCTGCCATCGCCCGCTCCATCGAGCCGGTGACATGATCAGCGTAGAGTATGACCTTGCCGTCGACGTTACGCGCGGCACGGCCAATGGTCTGGATCAACGATGTTTCCGAACGTAGAAAACCTTCCTTGTCCGCATCCAGAATGGCAACAAAGCCACATTCTGGAATATCGAGACCTTCACGCAGCAAGTTGATGCCTACAAGCACGTCGAAAGCACCGAGGCGCAGGTCGCGCAAGATCTCAATGCGTTCCAGAGTGTCGATGTCCGAGTGCATGTAGCGAACGCGGATGCCCTGTTCATGCAGGTATTCGGTCAGGTCTTCGGCCATACGCTTGGTCAGCACTGTTACAAGGGTTCGATAGCCTTTCGCCGAGGTTTCGCGAATCTCACCAAGGACGTCATCCACCTGCGACTTGGCTGGCCGCACTTCCACCGGCGGATCGATCAGCCCGGTCGGTCGAATAACCTGTTCGGCAAATACACCGCCCGATTCCTCCATTTCCCATGTGCTGGGCGTTGCCGAGACGGCAACGGTCTGCGGACGCATGGCATCCCATTCCTCGAACCGCAGTGGGCGGTTGTCCATGCAGGAGGGCAGGCGGAAGCCATATTCGGCAAGCGTTGCCTTGCGGCGGAAGTCGCCCTTGTACATGGCGCCGATCTGCGGAACGGTCACATGACTCTCGTCGATGAAGACGAGGGCATTGTCCGGGATGTACTCGAACAATGTGGGTGGTGGCTCACCCGGCTTGCGGCCAGTGAGGTAACGCGAATAGTTTTCAATGCCGGCGCACGAGCCCGTCGCCTCCAGCATTTCCAGATCAAACGTGCAGCGTTGTTCAAGCCGTTGCGCCTCAAGCAGTCGTCCGGCAGCATTCAGCTCAACAAGGCGGTGTTTCAGCTCCTCCTTGATCGACTTGATCGCCTGATTGAGCGTCGGTCGCGGTGTCACATAGTGCGAGTTCGCATAGATCTTGACCGAGCGCAGGTCGCCGGTCTTCTGGCCCGTCAGCGGGTCAAACTCGGTTATCGCCTCGATCTCATCGCCGAACATGGAAATACGCCAGGCACGGTCTTCCAGGTGGGCTGGGAAGAGTTCGATCGTATCGCCGCGCACCCGGAACGAGCCGCGGGTGAAATCCATCTCACGCCGCTTGTACTGCTGCGCCACCAGATCGGCGAGCAAGGCGCGCTGGTCGAGACGGTCGCCGATCTTCATTTCGAAGGTCATGGCCGTGTAGGTTTCGACCGAACCGATACCGTAAATACACGACACCGAGGCGACGATGATCACGTCATCGCGTTCCAGAAGCGAACGGGTAGCCGAGTGGCGCATCCGGTCGATCTGCTCGTTGATCGAGGATTCCTTCTCGATATAGGTATCCGAGCGTGGCACATAGGCTTCAGGCTGGTAATAATCGTAGTAGGATACGAAATATTCCACGGCATTGTTCGGGAAGAACGATTTGAACTCGCCGTAAAGCTGCGCTGCCAATGTCTTGTTTGGTGCCAGAATCAGCGCCGGCCGCTGTGTTTCTTCGATGACCTTGGCCATGGTGAACGTTTTACCGGAACCTGTGACACCAAGTAGAACCTGTGTCTTGTCGTCATCCTTGATGCCGGAAACGAGATCCTGGATGGCTGTTGGCTGATCGCCGGATGGCTGGAAATCGGTTTCCATGCGTATCTGGATACCGCCTTCGGATTTCTCGGGACGCGCCGGCCGGTGCGGTTGCCACGCCATACCATTTTTAAATAGCGGATTGCCGCTTTCGATCAGCGCGGAAAGAGCTGCGACCGTCGCCGTAGCGCCGCCCGGCATGATATTGCCAGCGTCTTCCAGACCTATGTCGAGCCCGGCCACTGGGTTGAGCCCTGCAGCAGCGCGGGTCTTCGGATCGGTTGATCCGCCAATAGATGTGCCGCGTGAGGTCCGCGACGCACTAGATTGGCTGTTTCCGGCCTTCTTCGGCTTTGAGACTTTTGGCCTGGATTTCGCCGTCTCCTCGGAGATCTGCTGTGCCCAATCGCTGATCGAACCGGACAGCGCAGTGCCTTCCAGTTCGGATTGAGGCGCTTCGCCGAAACCGTCCGCGTTATATTTGTCGGGAGATTTAACCATAGGTTGAATATGGGAGGAGTCAGGCAAAATGGAAAGAGTGGAGTTTCGAAAAGTCGATCTCCTGGACACACCTCCTGACACAAGGTTGTCAGGAGGTGTCACCATTCACCGGTGCAATCGTCATACCCTAACGCCGGAATATATTATCGCGATGGTAGCGCAAGAATTCGGGGTGAGAGGGGTCGCTATCACCGTTCGGCAGATTTATTCGTCCGGATTCAATGAACAATCTATCGATCTACGGTTGGAAATAATGATGCGATCTCAGGATTCGGTAATCGGCATCGATCGATGTTAGCCCCTTGTCAAACATCCAATGAAGGCAACGGGAGAGTGCGATGCCGTTGCTCACCGAGTCCGGTCCGCCGGCTTCGACAGGCATTATGTGCGCAGATTCGATTTCGTAGGTGCCGTCCGGGGCATGCATTGAGACGCCGGTCATGGCGCATTCCATGCTATATGCCTCGCTGACTATTTGCCTGAAAGCCCGGTCACGAAGCGAGCGCGATGCCAAAATTCGCGTTCGTTCCAAAGAGGCAGGCGGATCTTCCGAGAAAACCCACGGGCACATCGCCGAAACGGGCATTTCTTCCTCAGTCAAGAAGGTTGGCAGACCAGTCACCATAATCTGCTTGAAGTTGTCGTCGGTTATTGCCCGGACCGACTGCTGGGCGAGCGAGGCGTTCACCGAGCCGTCAGTTTCTTGCATAGCTTTCTCGAAATACAGATTCTTGCCGAAAAATGGATCTAGCAGGCTAAAAGGTACAGATACTGGAAACTCGACATATTGCTCAAGAGCTGCTTCGGAATGACCAGGAATATCCGTGGTATAAATATCGACTGCGCGCTGCAGCGAAATATCCGTATCGCTCGTTTGCCTGCCCGCGGCATAGGCTGATAATAGATGACCCAGTCGCCTAACGTATTTATGACTATGTGCTGATATTTATCGTTGAAGTAGAAGCGCCGTTCCAGGCAATGATTGTTGTCTTCTCTTGATTTGATATGAATAATTGCTGCCATGCGGCGAAAATCCCGGAATTGAAACGAAAACTTGCTTCAACATGTCGATCGCCGGAATGAAGTAAAACGCATTCGGAATTGTATTTTCTAGAGCTGCTCAATCTGGAATGGCAATCGCCAAACGCTTGCTAGCCATAGCGGAGCTTAAGGCCGAGGATCGTGAGGATGAGCAGAAGGGTAATACCGTTGGCGGCTATGACCGGCCACGAACTGATCATCATTCCATAAACCAGCCAGAGGAATACACCGAGCACGAGCGAGATATTCGTCACGAGTGAGATGCCTGCCGTGTCTCGATATCGGACAATCCGCATGATCTGCGGTATCCAGCACAGGGTGGTAATCACCGCAGCAAGGCTGCCGATAAGCTCGATATGGAGAGGCACGGAACGATCTTTCAAAGGGAGAAATGCAATTGATATATGAGCGAATTCTTCTGAAAAATACAGCGGAATCATGACGCAAAGTTCGTGCGCGACAAATTTATTATTTGCGCGCTCTTAAGCACTATTGTACTGCGCCCAGCAGCCTTGCGGGAAGGTAGACTACCGGCGATGCCGCGCCGGTAATCGCGGATGTTCCGTCGGCAAGGACAGCCCGTTCCGTCGGCGTCTCATCGCCTTGAAGTATCCGTTGCGTCAGCTGCCCGCTCTCCGACATTGCCATCAACGTCGGAGAGCTGGCGAAGACGCCATGAGCGCCACCGTCAAGTTCTGATGCGTCGAGGACAATAATCCCTAGTTTCTGCAGCATGGGAATGCTGGAGCCGTCGCCAACCCGCGGGTTGGCCATGAATAGTGAACGGCGACCGCGGGAAGATCATAGTCATAGGCGATTTGAGCCTGACGAAAGACGCTGTCGGCAAAATTATTGTTGCAGCCGTGAACGATAATGAAGACTTCACGCTTGTCAGCGGGGCGCTTTGCGAGTTCGGCGTTGATCTTGTCGATGAATATCTGCCCGTTGTCATAGGGCTGAAATGTTGTGGTTGCAAAATGGTGCGCCGAATTTGGCTTGTGGCTCGACTTCTCCACCTCGCCGTTCTTGTGCGTGGGCGGAATGCCGATATCGACACGAGCGAAGTTTAGTGTCGGCGAGCGTTTTGAAGAGTAGGGCAGGGAAAGATCATCCGCACGCTGACGGCCGGTCGCAACGAAAATCGGTACGACCGCTTTCGGACCGGTCTTGTCATTGGTGGCGGGGGCTGGAACCGTGGCATTGGCTTTGACAACATTGCTCGGGTCAAGGCCAAGAACAGCGCGCGCCCGTACCCGGAAAGCATAATAATGACGAGCAAGAACGCTGGCAGGCGCGAAACAGTCATGGCCCAAACCCCCAACCGCAATCGTGCGAGTTAGAAACAGTATTCAGCTAACGCGGCAACCGAAAAGCGATGACGGACAGGGCCTCGAATACCCGGTAGCCTATGGGCGTGACATTTTTCAACACCTGTCCGATCGAGGCGCTATCAAACAATCAGAGGATCGCGCCCCATGTTGAGGTGGAGCTCATGGCCGTTATAGGCATGGGCTACTGCGACATCTTCGTTCAATTCCACGCCAAGACCGGGCTGCGATGACGGGATGATATAGCCATCTTCCCACTGAATCGGTTTCGTCAGGAGATCTGCGTGGAATCCGCCGAAAGCCTGGATGCACTCCAGAATGAGGAAATTCGGGCTGCACGTCGAAATTTGAATGTTTGCTGCGCCGACAATGGGGCCGCAATAGAGATGCGGCGCAATCTGCGCGTGAAAAGTCTCGGCCATGCCGGCAATCTTCTTGGCTTCAAGGATGCCGCCGACGCGCCCAAGATCCATCTGCAATATATTGGCCGCGCGATTTACCAGCAGGCGTTGAAATTCATATTTTGTCGTCAAGCGTTCGCCCGACGCAACGGGGATCGATGTGTGCTGCTGCACATAGGCCATATTTTCCGGCATGTCCGGAGGTACGGGTTCTTCGAACCATAGCGGATCATAGGGTTCGAGCCTCTTTGCAAGTCGCACCGCGCTCGTGGGTGTCATTTGGCCGTGAGTGCCGAACAGCAGGTCGGCCTTGGAGCCTACCGCCTCACGGACGAGGCGAACGAATTTCTCGCCGAGATCAAGCTGTTCAAGCGAAAGCTGGCGCGGATCAAACGAGGTGTAAGGGGCTACCGGATCAAATTTCACGGCGGTATAGCCTTGCGCCACATATTCTGCGGCTCGCCCTGCCGAAGCTTCGGCATTCCAGTAGATGGCGGATGTCTCGCCGAGTTCGGGCTTTGGATAGAGATAGGTGTAGCTGCGGAGCTTCTCGTGCACCTTGCCGCCAAGCAATTCATAGACCGGCTTGTCGGCTTCTTTGCCGATGATGTCCCAGCAGGCCATTTCAAGCGCCGAAACCGCGCCCATGATCGTTACGTCGGGGCGCTGGGTAAATCCGCCCGAATAGGCACGGCGGAAAAATTTCTCGATATGATGTGGGTCTTCGCCGATGAGCCAGCGTTCCGCGACATCTTCGATGATCTTGGCCATGACTTGCGGGCTGACGGTCGAGTTGTAGGATTCGCCATAGCCAACAACACCCGAATCGGTGGTGAGCTTGACGAAAAGGAACCAGGTGCCGCCAAAGGACGGTGGCGGATTGCCAACCACGAAGGTTTTGACATCGGTGACTTTCATGGATCCCTCCGGATTATTGTTTCTCGGACAGATTAGGCCGCGCCCCAAGCGATCCTGAAACCGCGCAACGACTCGCTATGTCGGGTTTCCGACAGTTCTTGCACGTGGCCTCTTTTCAATCCGGTTGCCGCACCGCATCATGAGCGGAACCTGCAATCACTGATGGAGACCGCAGTTGACCGAAGAGACAAAGCCGATTGGCGAACTGACCATACGTACGCTCGCGATGCCGGCTGACGCCAATGCGGCAGGCGATATTTTCGGTGGCTGGGTCATGGCGCAGATGGATTTGTCGTGTGGAATACGGGCGGCAGAACGGGCGAGGGGGCGCGTGGTGACGGCAGCGGTCAAGGAAATGTCTTTCGCCAAGCCAGTAAAGATCGGCGATACCCTATGCGTCTACACGCACATCGCTCATGTCGGCCGTACCTCGATCATTTTGAAGGTCGAGGCCTGGGCGCAGCGCTATCTCTCGGATCTGATGGAGCTGGTCACCCATGCAGATTTCGTCATGGTCGCGCTCGACAAGAGCGGCAAGCCCACGCCAGTGCCGGCAGCCTAGCCGTTAACTCCGGCTGCCGATCATATACTTATCCCAGAACCCTGCTTCCGCTTCGGTCTGTTCGACTATGTCGACCCAAAGGCCGGAAGGATCATGGAAACCAAAACGTCGCTGACCGAAGGGTTCATCCGTAAGCGGATACTCGATCTCTAGGCCTGTTGCGCTTATCTTTTCAAATGCGGCTTTGGCGTCTTCGACCTGCAGCTCGAAGCACATGCCCTTGCCGCTGAAATTATCGGGGCCGGGCGGGGCGGAGGGATGATCGGGGGTCATGAAAGCGATCGAGGCCGACTGATCCTGCGTGGTGAGCCAGGAGATCCAGGTGCTGTCGAAGCCGCTAACAAACCCCAAATGCCTGATCCAGAAGTCGCGGCATGCTTCCTTCCGGTTGGTGACGATAATCGGGTAGCGGTCGGTGAAGCGCATTCGGCGATCTCCTGTGATTTGCAGACGAGGTATTAAACAGGACAGCGAAAGCGGGTGACAAGGGTCGTTTGTCAGGAGTTATGATAGGAATATGTTCTCAGACTGAGAACATCGGTCGCTTTATGATCAGGGCAAACGCCATTGATCAGCAGGATTTCGCCTTCGGAATTATCGGCCCGCAATGCCAGAATGGCCTGATATTCCGGGGATTGATACCAGGCACGGGCCTGCTCAAGGTCCGGAAATTCAATTACGATCAAGTCGCCCGTCCAGTTACCCTCCTTAACCAGCGGTCTGTCTCCGTGGATGATGAAGCAGGCTCGATCGTTGCATCAATCCCTTGAAGATAGGTAATGATTCCACGACCCATTCGGACATTTCGCAGATGACCAACAGCATAGGCTGACATGTCTTTTCCTCGTTAAATCAACAACCTCTGCAACTATGATGATGCAATTCGTCGAAGGGCACGATTACCTTTGAGGTAAGTGCAATGGGTTGGGTTGGGGATTTCAGCGCTGCCGGCATGACAAACCGTTTGAAATGCAGCTAATCTTGATCAAAATCCTTTGCCATTTCGGGCAAAAAGCTTTTCATTTTCGGCAAAAGTTGTTTGAAAAATTGGGGCGGAAGAGTGGCATTTTTCGGGGCAATTCAAGACTACTCCCGTAACCGTGATGAGGCAGACGGCGCGAAAGTCGATTTCGTCGAGCTGTTTTTCGATCTCGTTTTCGTCTTCGCGATTACGCAAATCTCGCATTTCCTTTTGCATGATCTCAGCCTCATGGGTCTTGCCGAAAGTGCATTGCTGCTGGCTGCCATCTGGTGGGTCTGGGTCTATACAACCTGGGTGACCAACTGGATGGATCCAGCAACGCCCCCTGTCCGGGCCATGTTGTTCGTGCTGATGCTGGCAGGGCTCATACTCTCAACCTCAATTCCGACGGCCTTTGCCGGCCGCGGTCTGGTGTTTGCGCTGGCATTCGTCTTCATGCAGCTAGGCCGATCAGTGTTCATGATCTGGGCGGTACGTCACCACAATCCGTCCAATTACCTGAATTTCCTGCGTATCACAGTCTGGCTGGGTATTTCCGGCGTCCTCTGGATCGCTGGCGGCATAGCCGAGCCGGAGCATCGGATCGTCTACTGGGCAGTTGCCCTTGCTATTGAGCTGGCTGGGCCCGCTTTTGGCTTCTGGACCCCGACGCTTGGCAAGTCGACGACCGCCGATTGGGATGTCAGCGGTGATCATGTGGCGGAGCGCGCTGCGCTTTTCATCATCATCGCCCTTGGCGAATCGATCCTCGTATCCGGTGCAACCTTTGCCGAACAGGAATGGAACGCCGTGTCGTTTTCAGCATTTCTCACGACCTTCGTCGCGTCAGTGGCTATGTGACTGGTTTATTTCAACGTTGGCCAATCGGCCGCACATCATAAAATCGCTGCTACCGATGACCCGGGCAGGATCGCGCGCATTGCCTACACATATGTTCATATTCTGCTGGTGGCAGGCATTATCGTTGTGGCTGTCTCGGACGAACTCGTCCTGGCTCATCCGCTCGGCGATTCGGACGCGGCAACAATCTGGACATCCATTGGCGGCACGGCGCTCTATCTGATCGGGAATCTGCTGTTCAAATTCTATGTTGCCGGCAGACCGCCACTTTCTCATCTCGTTGGTCTCGGCCTGTGCGCGATCCTTGCCTTCTTCGCCCGCGATCTCTCACCGCTGGTGCTCGGAATTGCGACAAGCGTTAGCCTGATCATTGTTTCGATATGGGAATATTTTGGCCAGGCGGAAGCCGATCATCCAGTTGAGCCATGAGCACCTGCAGCCGTTTCAAATTGATTTGAACGCCTCATCCGACCGCGTCGCGGCCATTTTCTCCATGAGAATTAAGGGCGAACGCTTCCATCTTTACTTTAGCGGCATGCGCGGTGGCCGCTACGGCGTTGCATCAGATCGAAATGAAAATGGGTGCTGTGGAACCTGTCATAGCCGGGGCCGAGGACCGTGGTGAAATAATCGCAGGCGTCGGAGCGAACGGAGTTCAATAATCCCCGCTGGCGGAAAGCGAAGAAGCCCGGTCTCTGAACCTTGATTTCAGTGCCATTGTTGAGTGTGATCCGGTCAATATCGAGCGCATTGCCTTTGGAATGTTCAGACATGCGTCTACCGGGCTGACTGCTCATGGTCCGGCAGGAATAGCTCGACGCCTGGTGAATCGTATTGATTCCTGAAAGATAGCGCAGGCGCGTGGAGGGCAGGAGATCGCCCTTGACCCAACGTGCAAAAGCAAGCGTCATCTGGCAATTCAACGTCGCGCCGGGCTGCAGTCGTATTCTGCCGCTCGAGAATCCGCTGACAGTGATTGGGTGATCGATCCGGCATACGCCACCATCATTGATGGGTTGACGTTCCTGAAAGACCACACCGAGCTGTTTCAGCTGCGTCCGGCAAGCGATGTCGCTGCCTGACATTGCATAAATGCTTTCGCCGCGCGCGACGGGATCTGGAATAGTGGCATATCCGTAGCTTTGATCGTAACTTTCCTCGCCTTCATCCTGCTGACCTTCGGGAACGGACATTGGCTGGGCAGCCTGGCTTTCGGCCTGCTGTGTGTCCGGAACCGATAGTGGTTGGGTTTCCGGGCCAGCAACCTGTTCGCTGTCGGGAACGACGAGTGTCTGGGTTTCCTCACTCGCTACCTGGCGACTCTCCTCGCTCGCTAGCGACTGATCCGCCACGGACGGGTCCGAGCCGTGGCCCACATCAACCATCGGGCGCCGGACGTCACCCATACCGCAACCGCTCAGAGCGGTGAATGAGCTAAGGACGAGCACGATCGAAAGGCGCTTCAGGCGCAAAGCGGACGACAACGCAGAACTCATGTCACCACACCCCATTTGCCTGATACACAGGCGGATGCAGCTAAAAATAGAGACAAATTGTAAAGGAAAGGTCAGCGCGACAATTAACGCCTAAGTCGGGAATGTGGCGCTGTTTTCCTTTCAAGTGGCTTGATTTTGCTGCAATCAGCGGTGCAACTGCGTCGCCAAACCCCTCGTTTGCCCTCTTCGTCGAAAGTCACCCCATGGCAAACCGTATCGGCCACACTGTCTATTCAACGGCTGAACTCAAGACGATGCAGCAGGTGATCACGCTTTCTGTTTTCAGCGTTTTCTCGGTGTTCTACCTGAAGGAATCATTCACCTGGCAGCACGTCGCCGGTTTCGCATTGATCGGCGGTGGTGCGACCTTGATTTTCAAGGCCTGACCTCGGCCCTGCTGCGCAATGCGGGGACCAGTTCAACTGTGATCATGGCGAAGAATATGAGTGCGCAGCCGATCGTCCCCTGAAATGACATGCGCTCTCCCAGCATAAGCGCGCCGAAAAGCGCTGCGAACAGTGCTTCGGAAGAAAGCATAATGGCGGCCTGAGGCGCCGTCGTGAAGCGCTGCCCAACGGCCTGCAGGGTGAATGCGATACCGGACGAGAAGATGCCGGCGAAGAGAATTTCGGGTGCCGCCGCAATAATCGAAAAGAGTTCGGTGCGTTCGGTTCCGACAACGATGATCATACCCAGGACGCCGCAAACGATAAACTGCACGAGAGCCAGCATAATCGGCCTGCCGCTTCTGATGGCAATGCGATTGATGAATATGATCTGCAGTGCCCAGAAAGCGGCACAGGCTACGGTCAGCCAGTCGCCAACTGCCAGTCCATCGAGGTGCCCGCCGGACAAAAGGTAGATACCTGCAAGCGCAGTCAAGGCGCAGGGCCACACGACCGGGTGGGGCCATTGGCGGAAAAGCAATACGGCGAGGAAGGGCACCATGACCACGTAAAGTCCGGTCAGGAATCCGGCGTTTGTGACAGATGTGGTCATTATCCCAACCTGCTGGAGTGCAGCGCCGGAGAATAAGAGAACGCCAATGAAGAAGAATCCATAATAATCCGCGCGTTGCAGCTTTTCCGGTGCATTCCTGGCTTCACGAACCGCAAAAGGAGCGACGGTCACGGCCGCGAGCAGAAACCGGAGTGCAACAAACATGAAGGGGCCGACGCTTTCCATAGCGCTAGACTGTGCGACGAAACCGAGCCCCCAGATGGCTCCAGCTGCAAGCAGCAATATATTGGCACGGCTGTGCGTCATGATTATCCCATTGATTTGCACGATTGCTCCAAAACCGCGATGGGATGTCTATAGATTGCAATTTACGGCGGCAAGGGGATCCGCGTCAGGTTCCTGACGCACGTGTCAGTCTGATGATCTTTCCATCATCTTCGTCTGTGAGCAGATAGACCGAGCCATCGGGCGCCACGCGTACATCGCGTATGCGTCCAAATTCACCTTTCAAGATGCGTTCTTCGCTTTTTATGGCGCCTTTCTCGTCGCGATCGAGGCGTACGAGCATTTCATATTTCAGAGCGCCGAGGAGAAGATCGCCTTTCCATTCGGGGAACATCGAGCCCTCGTAGACCACCAATCCTGAAGGGGCGATCGACGGATCCCAATAACGGAGTGGTTGTTCGTAGCCTTTGGCGTGGGTGCCCACGCCAATCTTGGCACCGGAATAGTCCTTGCCGTAGGTAATAACCGGCCAGCCATAATTCCTGCCTGCCTGGGGCTGGTTGAGTTCGTCACCGCCCATGGCGCCGTGTTCGATCGTCAAAAGTGATTTGGTGACTGGATCCCAGGCCGCGCCCTGCTGATTGCGGTGACCTTTGGACCAGATCTCCGGCAGTCCCTTCTTGCCGTCAGCAAACGGATTGTCCTTGGGAATGGTGCCATCGGCGTTAACGCGAAGCACCGAGCCGGCGTCGTCCTGGAAATCCTGGGCGCGGTCCCTTTCACCCTGATCGCCGATCGTCACGAACAACGTGCCATCCGGGGCCACAAGGATGCGTGAGCCAAAATGCACTGTTTTCGTTGTCGGCTTCTTTACCGAGACCAGCACCTTCACATTCTCAAGCGCAGCCCCGTCTTCGTCGCGAACGAGCCTGGCCCGCGCCATCACTGTCGCGGCGCCTTTTTGACGGGGCTCGGTGTAGGCAAAAAAGATGATCCCGCTTTTGGCAAAATCGGATGCGAGGGCGACGTCGAGAAGGCCACCTTCACCACGGGCAACGACCTTGGGGACATTTGCAACGGGCTTTGAGAGCCGGCCCTGCTTGACGATGCGCATGGTACCGGCGCGTTCGGTTACCAGGAACGCACCGTCGGGAAGAAAAGCCAGGCCCCACGGATGATCGAGCCCGCCTGCTATAGTGTCAGCCGACAATGTAAGGGTTTCGGTTTTGAAATCCTTGGCAAAGGCAGGTGGAGCAAGGACCAGGATTGCCGCCAGTGTAGCTGCACATACGGTGGTCAATGTCGGTTTCATGGCGATCACCTCCTTCGCCCAACAACTGGAAGCTGCATTTTGTACATATTCCCTTGATCCGGTCGTCTCACAGTGGCGTGAGGTGCCAGCGGTCGCCCCATTCACCTGAACGGATGAAGGGTATTGATGCGACATTTTCCACTTTCTTCGTGAAATTGCCCGAAACAATGCTATATTGGGGAACGAATGACTGAACGGTTCCGAGGTCTTGAGCTTCGGTGGCCGTTTTCTTTTTGTGTCGCGCGGCCCCGATGGGTTGCCGTACGACATTGACTACGAAAGGAGAGGGCATGGAAAAGGTCCCGATGACTCAGGCTGGATTCGACAAGCTCAAGGAAGAGTTGCGCTGGCGCCAACAGGAAGAGCGGCCGCGCATCATCCAGGCAATTTCGGAAGCGCGCGCCCATGGCGACCTTTCGGAAAATGCCGAGTATCATGCCGCCAAAGAAGCACAGAGCCACAATGAAGGTCGCGTGGGCGAGCTCGAAGACTATACCGCTCGTGCCGAAATCATCGATATTTCCAAGCTTTCAGGCGACAAGATCAAGTTCGGCGCCACGATTCATCTGATCGATGAAGATACGGAAGAAAAAAGGGTCTATCAGATTGTTGGTGATCAGGAAGCTGATCCCAAGGCTGGTCGCATTTCCATTTCGTCGCCGATTGCGCGTGCGCTGATCGGCAAGACTGAAGGCGAGACGATCGAAGTCAACGCACCCGGTGGTGCCCGGTCCTACGAAATCATCGGCTTTAGCTTCGTCTAGCCTTCGTGCATGATTCCCTAAGCAGCGTCGAGGTGATTGCTCCGAATTTCAAGCGCAAGCTTTCCGGAGTCACCTCGACTATCGTTCAACTTATCCCCCTGCAGCGTGCAAACGGCCTAAAGATCGTCACGATGGGACCGGGACTGCCCGCCGATCTGCCCAATATTGGATGGACGTCGCTCCCGGGCCTTTGGTTCAAGCCGAGGACAAGGCCGTTCCGCATCTGGCACGCACGCCGCAACAATGAAATGGTTGCAGGCATTTTCATGCGCTCGGTGCTTCGCATGAAGTTGAAACTCCTGTTCACCTCCGCCGCGCAACGCGACCATAAGCCCTTCACCAAATGGCTGATCCGGCAGATGGATGGCGTGATTGCAACGAGCGGCAAGTCAGGCAGTTTCCTGAAAGTGCCACATAGGGTGATCATGCATGGCGTGGACACCGAGCTGTTTCACCCGCCAGCGGACGATCAGGACAATTTTGCTGCATCAGGACTCCCAGGCCAATACCTGATCGGTTGTTCAGGGCGTATCCGGCCTTCGAAAGGCACGGACCTCTTTGTCGATGCGATGATCAGCCTGCTGCCGCGCTATCCGCAATGGACAGCGGTGATGACCGGACGCACGACTGCGGAGCACAAGGGTTTCGAACAGGCACTGCGCGACAAGATTGCACGGGCTGGACTTAGCGATCGTCTCGTGTTCCTCGGCGAGGTGCCCGACGTGCGGCTGTGGTATCGCAGGATGACCCTCTACGTGGCGCCTTCACGCAATGAAGGTTTTGGCCTGACGCCGCTCGAGGCCATGGCATCGCAGACGGCTGTGGTGGCAAGCGATGCGGGTGCCTATGCGGAAATGATTGAGCCCGGCACGGGAACGGTCGTTGCCGCGGGGGACGGCGATGCGCTCGAGCGGGCGATTGTGCCCTATATTGCCGATCCGGCGATGTGCGAGAGGGTTGGCAAGGCGGGGCTCGTGCATGTCAGGGAAAAATTCCCGCTGCAAAAGGAAGCTTCAAGGATCCTCGACGTTTACGAGCAACTATTCGCCTGCGGGTCGAAGCCGTGACCGTCACGGCATTTGTCATTCATTTGAGGCGTGCGACGAAGCGCGGCGAACATGTTCGCGGGTTGATCGAGCGCTTGCCTGTAAAGGCGGAGATAGTCGATGCGGTGGACGCGCTCGACATGAGCAACACGGACATTGACGCCGTTTATAAACGCTCGCTGCATCGCCCCCATTACCCGTTTGAGCTGCGCGTTTCGGAAGTCGCCTGTTTCCTGTCACATCGCAAAGCCTGGCAGACGATCGTTGATCGCAATCTCGATGCGGGGCTTGTGATCGAGGATGATGTTGACATGGACGACGCTGGCTTTGCCGCGCAATTGACGCTGGCATTGGAGGGCATGAAGTCAGGCGATTATATCCGCTTTCCGCGCTGGTCGAGAGGCGAGAAGGGGCAGGAAATCGCCAAAGAGGGCGTCAACAGCATTATCGCACCCGAATTGCCGGGTCTTGGCATGCAGATGCAGCTCGTCGGGCGCGATGCAGCGAAGGCACTTCTGACGGCAACGGAACGCTTTGACAGGCCGGTTGATACGACGATCCAGATGCGCTGGCTGCACCCGATACGGGTCCTCTCAGCACGGCCAATCACCATTCGCGAGATCGATTTCAATCTGGGCGGAACGGTGGTTCAGGGCAAGAACAAGACACTGCTCGGCCGGCTTGGGCGGGAAATCCTGCGGCCCTATTACCGCGTCACTTTGTATTTCTACAGTCGGATGCGCGGTTAGAGCACCATCAGTGGTTCGTTCTTCACCGAACGGATTGTCAGCGAGGTGCGAACCGAATCGACATTCGGTGTCGATGTCAGCTCTTCGATGACGAAATTCTGGAAGGTGCTGAGGTCGCTGGCGACGCAATGGAGCAGGAAGTCAGACTCGCCCGATACCATCCATGCCCGGCGCACCAGGGTCCAATCTCTGGTCTTCTCGGCAAAGCTTTTCAAATCGGCGTCGGACTGGCGATGTAGGCGGATCATGCAGAACGCCACAATATCCTGCCCCAGTATCGAGCCGTTGAGGATCGCCCGGTAGCCCTGGATGACGCCGCTCTCCTCAAGTTTGCGAACGCGCCGCAAACAGGGAGGCGCCGAAATGCCGACGCGTTCGGCCAGCTCCACATTGGTAATACGGCCATTGTCCTGCAATTGTTTCAGGATCTTCCAGTCGATCGCGTCGAGGTCCGCCGTCAAAGGCATATTCTATCCTGTCCCAAGAGAATTGTGGTCACCATATGCGATTCCCCGTGCTGTGTAATGTATCCCGCGCCGGTTGCAAACAGCTTCAACATCAGCGGCTCCAGAAACGGCGGGTGAAGAGGATGACAACTGGGATGATTTCGAGCCGCCCAGCCAGCATGAGATAGCTGAGGACGATCAGCGAGGGATCTCCAAGCGTCGAAAAATTCCCTGCGGGCCCGATCGTCTCGCCAAAACCCGGCCCGACATTGGAGAGAGCGGTCAATGCGCCGGTAAATGCCGTGCCGAGGTCGTTGCCGAGGATCGTGAGCATGGTGGCCCCGATCACCAGGGAGGACATATACAGGAAAATGAACAGTAAAGCGGATTGGGCGACGTCCTGTGTGATTTCGGACCGGCCATAGCGCATTTTTATAATGGCATTGGGCATGATCAAGCGGGTCAGACTTGAAGATGCCAATTGCCACAGAATGATAAGACGATTGATCTTGATACCGCCGGAGGTCGAGCCCGAACAACTGCCGATGAAGGTGACCAGGAAGAAGATACCAAGCGCTTCGGAACCCCAGCGCGTGTAATCCTCCGTGGCAAAACCCGTTGTGGTTATAACAGAGACCAGGTTGAAGGACGCCGCAATCAGTGCGTCGCCGCTGCCGATACCGGTCTCGACCTTCAAGGCGATGGCGAGGAAAACGCTAAAGCCTGTAATTATGATAAAAAACAGGGTCACCTGCGGATCGGCGAAGGATACAAGCCGCTGCGGCATCACTGCCTTTATGTAGAGCACGAAGGGCAGGGCGCCGAGGATCATGAAGATCGTTGCGATTATCAGGATCGCTCGGTTGTGGGCGTAGAAACCGAGGGAAGCATCATGCGTTGAAAAGCCGGCTGTCGCCACCGTGGTCATACCGTGATTAATGGCGTCGAACATCCCCATTCCAGCCGAGAAATAGAGCAATGTGCATGCCAGCGTCAGACTGACGTAGGCAAGAATGATACCTGTCGCGATCTGGTGGATGCGTGGCAGCACCTTTTCCGATTTGTCAGAGGATTCCATATGCAGGAGTTGGATGCCGCCAACCCGCAGTGATGGCAGCAGCAACAGGCCCAAGCCGACGAAGCCCAGACCTCCGAACCAGCAAAGGAGAGAACGCCACATCAATATGCTGCGCGGCATGGCATCGAGCCCTGTCAATACCGTTGCTCCGGTGGAGGTTATGCCGGACATGGATTCGAAGAATGCCTTGGCGAAGCTGATTGGTAGGTCCGAAAAATAGAGGGGCAGTGAACCCAGCGCGGCGGCTGTCAGCCAGATTGCGACAATCAGCAAAAAGCCTAGGCGTGGCGTGAAGCGGATCACGGGATTGCTGGTGGCGAGGCTTACCAATCCGCACAAAACAGCGGTGAAGATCGCCGATTTGACGAAGGCGGTCCAATCGCGAGTGCCGGCATGAAGGTCGACCAGCACGGGAATAAGCATGGCCGCCGCCATGACCAGGCCAAATCGAGCGCAAATGTTGATGATGGTGCGAAAAATGGAGTGAACCTCGGGATCGCATTTTTGACATCTTATGCTTCATAACCGGTTCCGGCAGGCGGTACAACGTGCTGGAAGCATCGCAATGCAGCATCAAGCTGTGGCTAACCCGCCTATGTTGTGCACAGACCTTGCAACAAAGGGGTCTGAACCACTACTTTATGGCGATTGAAAGCGAACCTCGGTTCGTGCCACCTATCGTATGCAGAGCTGATACCAACTCAAGGTCTTGTTATGTCACAGCGCCATGTGCCCGTTCTTATCATCGGTTCCGGTCCCGCCGGTTATACGGCGGCGATCTATGCGGCCCGCGCAAATCTGAAACCGCTCATCGTGGCCGGTCTGCAGCAGGGCGGTCAGCTGATGATCACCACCGATGTGGAAAACTATCCGGGCTATGCCGATACGGTGCAGGGACCCTGGATGATGGAGCAGATGCGCATTCAGGCGGAGCATGTCGGCGCCGAGATTACTCACGACATTATCACGGAAGCCGATCTTTCTGTCCGTCCGTTCAGGCTCGTCGGCGATGGCGGTACGCAATATACCTGCGATGCGCTGATCATCGCAACGGGCGCGCAGGCGAAATGGCTCGGTATTCCTACAGAAGAGGCCTTCATGGGCTTTGGCGTATCGGCTTGCGCGACCTGCGACGGCTTCTTCTATCGTAACAAGGACGTGGTCGTTGTTGGCGGCGGCAATACGGCCGTTGAAGAAGCCCTCTACCTTGCCAATCTGGCTAAGTCGGTCACGGTCGTACATCGCCGCGATCAGTTCCGGGCCGAAAAAATCCTGCAGGATCGTCTCTTCCGCAAAGAGAACATCAGGGTCATCTGGGACAGCGCTATTGACGAGATCACCGGCACGGAAGCCAAGCCGCCGCTACCCGCGTCGGTGTCAGGCGTTCGCCTGAAGAATGTCAAGACCGGCGAAACGACCGAACTGGCCACAGATGGTGTTTTCGTGGCGATTGGCCATGCGCCGGCCGTTGAGCTCTTCAAGGGGAAACTCAAGCACAAGCCGAATGGCTATCTCTGGACTGCAGCGGATTCAACCGCAACCGATGTCCCGGGCGTCTTTGCCGCCGGCGATGTCACGGATGATATCTATCGTCAGGCGGTCACCGCGGCTGGAATGGGCTGCATGGCAGCTTTGGAAGCTGAGCGTTGGCTTGCTGCCCAGGAACCAGTGCGCCAAGCTGCTGAATAGCAGCCACTAATTTGGAGCTGGCCGCGGGCTGCGCGGTCAGAATGGGGAGAGAATTGCGCGATGTCGCTTGATTGGGACAAGTTGCGAATATTTCATGCTGCAGCGGAGGCAGGGTCGTTCACCCACGCCGCTGAGACATTGCATCTGTCGCAATCAGCCATTTCCCGGCAGGTAAGTGCACTTGAGCAGGACGTTGGCGTTCCACTCTTTCATCGCCATGCGCGCGGACTTATCCTCACCGAGCAAGGCGAAGTTCTCTACCGCACCGCCCACGAAGTATTGATGAAACTTGAAAACGTCCGCTCACGCCTTACTGAGAGCAAGGACCGACCATCGGGCAAACTACGCGTAACGACAACGGTCGGCCTCGGCTCAGGCTGGCTGATCGAACGCGTGCAGGAATTCATCGAGCTCTATCCCGAAGTTCAGCTGCAGCTGCTGCTCGACAATGAGGAGCTCGATCTGACCATGCGCCATGCGGATTGCGCCATCCGCTTGCGCCAGCCGCAGCAGCCGGACTTGATCCAGCGGCGGCTCTTTACCGTGCACATGCATGTCTATGCCTCGCCGGCCTATATTGCGAAGTACGGCAAGATCGAAAGTATCGAAGAGATCGATTCGCACCGCATCGTCAGCTTTGGCGAACCTGCGCCCTCTTACCTCACTAACCTGAACTGGCTGGAGGTAATCGGCCGATCCGATGGCAATTTGCGGCCGGCGGTGCTGCAGATCAACAATCTCCTGTCGATCAAGCGGGCGATCCAGAAGGGCGTCGGCCTTGGTGTTCTGCCGGACTATATGGTGGAGAAGGATTCGACGCTGGTACGGCTGCTGCCCGAGATGGAACTGCCGTCCTTCGATACGTTCTTCTGCTATCCGGAGGGAATCAAAAACGCTGCCAAATTGCACGTGTTTCGAGATTTCCTTTTCTCGAAAGCACGTACCTGGTCGTACTAGACCCTCCTATCGGCGCTTTTTCAAAAAGTATTTCTTTCTAAATCAGCGCTTGCCGGCAGCATGGATTTACCCATTCTGCGAATATCCCTCGCTAGCATTCCAATTTTGCAAGGATATTTGCCGGTATGCGTTTCGTGCATGGGTGCGTTGCACAAATGGATGTTGCGATAAAGGGTCAAAACCCTCATATCCACGTCACTTGCCGGTGCGTCTCCTCCTCCCATTGCGCGCCCGCAAGTGTTCCCCTCTGGAGGTTTCGCCGGAAACGGCATCCTTCAAAACTTAAGGCCGGGCAATTGTCCGGCCTCTTTTCTTTTCAGGGGTGAGTTTATAGCGCATCAGCGATAAAGCGGTTCGCCTTCCAACCCCGTGTAGAGCGAAGCAACCTGTTCGGCGTAACCGTTGAACAGCAGGGTTGGAACTGTTTGCCCAGTATGCAGCACGCGCTCCAGTGCCTGGCTCCAGCGCGGGTGCGCAACCTCGGGGTTAACATTGGCCCAGAATCCGTATTCGTTCGATGCCAGACCTTCCCAGAAACTTACAGGGCGTTCATTGGTGAAGGTAATCTTGCGGATGGACTTTACTGATTTGAATCCGTATTTCCACGGCAGGGCGAGACGTATCGGCGCGCCAAACTGATTGAGCAGCGGCTTGCCATAAGCGCCCGTCACGACGAAGGCCAGATCATTAGCGGCTTCAGACATGGTGACGCCTTCGACATAAGGCCAGGTATAGAGAAAGCCGTTCTGTCCGCTTGCCATAGACGGGTCGTTGAAGGTCTCGAAGCGGATGTATTTCGCCGACGAGGCCGGTTTGGCCAGTTCCACCAGCTTTGCAAGGGAAAAACCCGTCCACGGAACTGTCATCGACCAGGCTTCAACGCAGCGATGGCGGTATAGGCGTTCTTCCAGCGGAATTTTTGCTTCAAGATCTGCAAAGGCAATCGTGAAGGGCTTTTCGACCATTCCGTCGATTTCAATATCCCACGGATTGGTGATCAGGGTCTGTACTTCCGTCCAGATGTCCTTGTCGCCGCCGAACTCGTAGAAATTATTGTATTTCGAATTGATCTCTTCGGGCGTGAGGCTGCGATCCAGCTTGTAGACCGCATTGCGCTTTGCCGGATAGAGGGCAGGATTGCCTGCCGGCTTCTGCTGAGATGCTGCGTGCGCTGATTTCGGCCGCGCTG